>NZ_JBUZTL010000022.1:0-94245 GCF_055408345.1 Pseudomonas sp. B424
TGAATGATCGCGCGCTCTTCAACGCTGAGTTCGGAATAGGACATAGGGGCAGCACCGTACCGGAAAGGTCAGGTGTTGCACTCAGTTTTCGCGGCCGCCATAGATAAAAGTACGCAAGATCTTTTTTTATGGTGAGCGGCGATTTTTTTTGTGCTCTTATATTTTTCTTAAGTGTGATTAAAAGTGTCATCGCTAGCGCGGCAAACCCTACGATCTTCAAGCTGTCTGTTGCAATCAATGTTGTCAACAGCATGCAGAGAAGCAGAGAGGTAGATTGTGGTACGCGTAGGATTTTCATGATTTATCAATTATGGCGGAAAGTTCTTTTTCGGTGGTATGCGCCGGACTGAACTTTATTTTGTTAGGAAGGGATAAGTCTTTTGTCAGTGAATGAATAAGTGTTTCTAAGTCAACTGTAGAGTCGTTATCAATTAGAGCTACGTTTGGCATACCTGAAAATATTTCTTGGCAAACACTTATGTTTGACGTTATTAATGGAATTCCGAATGTTGCCATTTCACATGACATAACACCTTGAGTGTCATGCTTTGTCGGCATGAGGGCTACTCTGTGAGCGGAAAGTATTTCGGGCAGTTGATCGTGTTTAAAAAAGCTCTGGATAACTGTAACGTTTGGCGGTGGTAGATAGTAGTCAAAAAATACGCCTTTTCCATAAACTGTAAATGTTAGCTTTGGATTATCTAAGGCCAGTTTGCGTACAATATCCATGCAATACGTAGAGTTATCGAGCTGTCGTATTGTTACGATATCAGCTGTTTTTGGAGTTAAAGAAGTGTATGAGTTGATTATAAATTCTTCATTGACGCAGTTGTTTATTATGTGTGTTTTGTTGTTCGGGAATTTTGTTTTTAAATCCTTCTGAGCAAGATTTTTTAGGTGCTGACTAACTAGAATGAATTTGGAATTTCTTGTCTTTGCAATAAGATGGCGTAATAATCTTACTTTTACTGAGTCGTATATGCTGTGTGTGAGGTTGTGAGCTAAGCGGTGTAGTGTGTTTTTGGATGTGAAGTTGTAAGCTTTCGGATAATGGTGGCTTTTTATAAGTACTTCGTGGCCGTGTAGAAAAAAAGTTTTATTTTTGCCTACGCAATACTTAAGTAGGAATGGTAAGTGCTGTCGTAGATTAGGCGCGTGCGAAATGATATGTGTGTAGTTAGCTATATTTAATGCAGCTTCAGCGCGAGTTATAACACTGATGCCTTGGTAGTTGTATGCTATGGAGTTATCAAACGACAGCACGTCAAAACTAACGCCGCGTTTCTTGTACTCGATACACCTCGAGTGTACATAAGCCAGGGCGTATGGCTCATGCTCGGTTGGATATTTCTTTACTAGTATCAGAAGCTTAGTCAAGGTTTATTCTCGTTTTGATCATTTTTGCGGGGTTGCCAGCCCAGATTTCACCATCAGGAACATTTTTCAGTACAATTGATCCTGCACCTATTACTGCGCCCTTACCTATAGTTAAACCTTGACGGATTATAGAGTTTGCTCCAATCCAGGTGCCATCTCCGATAGTAGTTCTTTTTCGTGGGATGTTGGCAAGTTCTGAGTTTCCATACTTTTCGCCTGCCAAAATTGGAGAGGTTGTTTGGAATGTATGGTCGTGTTCTCTAAGACCGATCATGACACCATAGGCAATAGAGCAATATTCGCCGATCGAGGTGTTCTGTATAATCCCGGAATTTATGTAACTGCCTTTCCCAACGGTAGATCCAAATGAGATTTTTACATCTCCAATATATTCTGTACCTCTCGCTATCCTAACGTCTTTTCCTATTTCAGCATCTATGGATATTCTGTTGCATATTAAGGAGTGTTTGATCACATTTATCTTGTAAAAGATTTTAGCTAAAATTGATTTTATCATTCTCTTTTCCGAGCTTTAATTGTAGGAGGGCTATGAGTAGGTAAAATGTAACAGAGGTAGCCATGTATAACTTCAAAGACGTTAATAGCGAATCTGGAAAAGTCAGTGCTAAATATATTACTGCTAAATGCACAGCTTGTAGGGTTGAGTATAAAGTTAGTTTGTTTGTCTTGTTGAATATAAAATTCGTTCCTCCAACGACGGTCTGAAGAATAAATAGAGGGAAGAGAGTGATGCATATCTGTGCAGCCTCTAACCATTCTTGCCCCCATGCATAAGAGATAAGAGGCTCGGCAATTATGGGCGTGAGTAGAAGAGGTGATGTTAGTATCACGCTGCCAATCCAGTATTTTTTGATGGTTGGAATGGCTTTTGAAGATTTCATGAGCTTGTTGATGGCGAATGGTATAACGGAAGATATAATTATGGCGGTTGGTGCTCTGAATAATTTTTCAGAAAAGGCAAATAGGCCCGCGCTATGAGGGCTAAATTTTGCAGTTATTATGATGATTGGAGTGAATGAGATTGATGTTTCTATGAACCATGCGGCTAGATTTTTAGAAATTGACCAGCCGTTGTCGTAAACTTTTTTTATTTCATTTTGTAGATTGATTTTGTTGGTTTTACCTTTGGAGGCTATTGCGAAAAATACGGATACAACTATGTTTGCTAGAGTAGCTCCTAGTAGTAATTTGTTGGAGCTTATCTCCAGAGGGCTAATTAAAACTTGTGTTGAAAGAATTGATGCGGCAAGTATAAGCTTGAAGAGTCCAATTAATGTCTGTTTGTTTTTTGGGATAAGGCTATATGCGCTTGAAGTGAATACTGCCATCGAAGCCGCTAACATTAGTGTAAGCGTAGCATTGGTGTCGCCGAAAAAAATCACAACTGGTAAGGTTGCTGATGTTGCCAATATTATAAATACTTTGTCAGTGCCGTTTAGTTCTGGGTGAACTAGAGAGGTAGTGTCGATTCGTAGCGATAAAAAACCTGAAAGGATCGTCGCAATGGCGAAGTAGTAAGCGAATTCTCCGAATTCGGTAGTTTGATAGATTTTTGCGATTATTAATGAGGTTAGAAAGCTTATGCCGCTGGCTGAAATTGTAAGTGCAAGTAGAGATAGCTGTTTGAATTTTTGCATTGGTGTCCGGCTTTCAATGGTCAGTTTTGATGATGTTACTGTTAGTAATTACAGAACATACAGAGCAAGGACAGTGGTTTGGATGTTTTGGTTTTTATATCAGAGTCGTAATGATAACGCTTAAGTTGTGGACTTGGAATTTAGGCTTTTGGCTATGGTCCAGCCTGTCTGTAATCGAACCAGGGTGTAGTTAGGGTTCGATTATCTTGTGCCTTATGAGTAGGTGGTAATAATGTTCGTCATCTTTTTAAGTAGTATTTAATAACGACGCGCCTGGTTAGCGTAAGCCTTACAGGCGCGAAGAATAGCTGTTGTGTATGTGCCTTAGCGTCCGATCGAATAGTACATGATGTCTTTATTATTCATCCGTTTTGGGTCAAACAAATTTCGTCCATCGAAAACTACGGCTTGTTTAAGTTGTTCCTTTATAAGTTCAAAATCAGGAGCTTTGAAAGCTTGCCATTCGGTCACAATGACTAGAGCATCTGCGCCTTTAAGTGCAGATTCTTTAGTGCCGCACAAGCTTAGATTATCTCGGCTACCATAAATTCGTTGGGTTTCTTCCATGGCTTCTGGATCATAGGCTTGAACTTTGGCTCCAGCCTTCCATAGAGCTTCTATTAGTACTCGGCTAGGGGCCTCACGCATATCGTCAGTATTAGGTTTGAAACTAAGTCCCCATAGAGCGAACGTCATTCCACTCAGGTCACCATTGTAATGTTTCGATATTTTCTTAAATAGTACAGATTTCTGCTCGTCATTACGGCTTTCTACGGCCTTGAGTACCTTGGCATCAAAGTCGATACTGTCCGCAGTGCGGATTAGCGCCTGTACATCCTTGGGGAAGCACGAGCCACCGTAACCGACGCCAGCGTACAAGAATTGGTAACCGATACGTGGATCCGAACCTATGCCTTGGCGAACCATTTCGATATCGGCGCCGAGCATTTCTGCCAAATTGGACATTTCATTCATGAAACTGATTTTCGTCGCTAACATGCAGTTGGCTGCATACTTAGTCAGCTCGGCACTGCGCACATCCATTAAAATTATTTTTTCGTGATTGCGATTGAAGGGAGCGTATAGTTCGCGCATCACGTCTTCTGCTGCTGCGCTGCTGGTGCCGATAACTATTCTATCTGGACGCATGCAGTCTGCGACGGCAGAACCCTCTTTGAGAAATTCAGGATTGGACACCACATCGAAGCTCAAATCTTCACGCTGACGTAAAGCTAATACTTGTCTGATACGAGCACTAACTTTGTCTGCTGTACCTACCGGGACAGTAGATTTATCAATGATGATCTGATGGCCTTCCATATGCTGAGCAATGGTTTCAGCAACAGCCAATACATATTTAAGATCTGCTGAACCATCTTCGTCCGGGGGGGTGCCTACTGCAATAAACTGGACTTCACCATGCTTCACTCCTGCTGCGGCATCAGTAGTGAAGTTCAATCGTCCTGCTGCGTGGTTTTCTTTTACCAGTGCTTCTAAACCGGGTTCGTAGATTGGAATAAAGCCTTGCTTAAGGCGCTCGACCTTGTTGGCATCTATGTCAATACAAACTACGTCGTGGCCTACCTCTGCGAGGACGGCGCCCTGAACTAGGCCGACGTAGCCGATGCCAAAAACTGTGACTTTCATGTCGATTCCCTTTGAGCGTATGGCTGGTGATAAAAATTGAATGATTTAAAATTTGAAACTTTGGCTCGATGAACAAAGGTTGTGATCTTTTGAATCAGTCAACTATTTAGTTAAAGTTTGACTGTGATGAACTCCAAAAAATCGCAGCTTTCATAACTCTCCGCTGAACTAGTAAGAGGTGTGAGTCGCAACCTATTACTGATGACTTTGCTGAGCTAGAAAGGTACCCCGGACATTAATGACATCTTCTGAACTCTCGATTAGGCACGCTACCGCCCCAGGATTACTCGCAAGTCCCTGAAAGCGGCTGAGTTAGCTTGTGCAGCATTCTTATGCCTGGCAGATGCTGTAAAAAACGCCCCTAGGTAATTAAGGGCGTTAGGTAACCATTTGAAATGATGCTGTTTTAAACGCTGTCAGACTTGTATTCGTAGTTGTAATACCCATAGGCGCCGTAGCCGTACTTGGCCGATGCGCGTTTTTCAACGCCATTAAAGATGGCGCCTTTGAGTTCAATGCCATTTTGGGCAAAGCGACGCATGGTCAATTCAATTTCACGGGCCGGGTTTAGCTCGAAGCGGGTCACAATCAGGTTAGTGCCCGACTGACGGCCGACAATGGCAGCATCAGTAACTGCCAGGAATGGCGGAGTATCCAGAATTACCTGGTCGTATTTGGCGCTGACCTGTTCGAGGAACTCACTGAAGTTTTTATGCATTAACAATTCAGACGGATTCGGAGGAATTTGACCGCGGCCGATCACATCGAGATTTTCGACTTCACTTTTATGAATGGCAGTATCAAGGTCACAACGTTTGGCCAGTAAATCAGATAGGCCATTTCCTACGGGAATACCAAATATTTTATGGATATAGCCTTTACGCATATCAACGTCTACAAGCAGTACCCGCTGCCCAGATTGTGCAATCACTGCTGCTAGGTTGGCGGATACGAAAGATTTACCTAGGCGGTTGCAGGAGCTGAGTGCAACACGGTTATTGAATTGAAGCCGGAGCATCATGCCGCATCGCCATGGCATTTTGCATGACCTCTCCCATCACCTCGATGGGGCATTTGAAGTCGAAGCGCTTGCGCGGTCGCATGTTCAGTTGCAGCGCAATGGCGTCCAGCTCCTCCTGGCTATGTACCGACAGGTCTGTGCCCTTGGGCAAGTACTGGCGAATCAGGCCGTTGATGTTTTCGTTGCTGCCGCGCTGCCAGGGGCTGTGCGGGTCGCAGAAGTAGATCGCCACGCCGGTTCTTTGGGTGATCTCAGCGTGTCGCGCCATCTCCCGGCCCTGGTCGTAAGTCATGCTCTTGCGCATCTCCAGCGGCATGCCATTGAGCGCGGCGCTGAAGCCTTCCAGCGCCGAAGTCGCCGTCGCGTCGTTCATCTTCACCAGCATCAGGTAGCCACTGGTGCGTTCCACCAGCGTACCGACGGACGAGGCGTTGGCCTTGCCCTTGATGAGGTCGCCTTCCCAATGCCCCGGCATCAGCCTGTCTTCAATCTCCGGCGGGCGCACATGAATACTGACCATCTCAGGGATCTGGCCGCGCCGATCCACGCCGCCAGAGCGCGGCCGGCGCGTCGTCTTGCCTTGGCGCAGACAGATGATCAGCTCCTTACGCAGCTCACCCACTGGCAGGGCATAGATCGCGTTGTAGATCGTCTCGCGACAGACGTAGGCATCTCGCAGGTTGGGTATGTTCATGCTGCGCAGCTTGCCGGCAATCTGCTCGGGAGACAAACGCTCACGCAGCATATGGGTCACCAGTTCGAAGCGCTCGCTACCCGGCAACAGTTTTCGCGCCGGTCGACAAACCTGGCGGCGGGCCTGCATTTGCTGCTGGGCCAGACGGGCCGAGTAGCCACCGCAAGCACCTCGGTTACGGCGCAGCTCACGGCTGATGGTCGAAGGGGATCGGTTGATCAAGCAGGCAATCCTGCGCAGGCTGAAGCCTTGGGTACGACCGATTTGAATGGTGGCGCGCTCTTCAACGCTGAGTTCGGTATAAGACATAGGGGCAGCACCGTACCGGAAAGGTCAGGTGTTGCACTCAGTTTTTGCCGCCGCCCTACCTTCGGACTCGGGCCGGAAATCATCAGGCGATTATTGTTGGCTTCCAGCATGGCAAAGTGCAGGCTTGTGCGTAGACTACGCAGCCCTTCAATAGCCAAATCTGTTGGGTGACTGCTAGCCAGCAATGGGGTAGCACGGGTTCCACGTCCGTTTGTGCTTTTTTCGTCTTCAACTTTTTGTAGTGAGCTGAATGGAATAGAGGCATACACCGGCAAGCCAAGTTTTTCTATATCGTCGGGGTTTTCCACTCCGCGGTTGAGTGCCTTGCGAAACAGTACCCAACCAATACCTAGGAGCGCACCGAACAGTGTAGCGATCAGCACGATCAACGCTTTTTTCGGTTTTACAGGGGTTTTTAAGTCTACATCTGCGATATCGATCAGACGCACATTACCAACGGCACCAGCACGCATTACATCCAGTTCTTGGGATTTATTGAGTAGCTGGGTATAAATCTCGGTGCTGACTTTCAAGTCGCGTGTCAGGCTGAGCAATTCTTGCTGAGTGCTAGGCAAACCCTCTACCTGTTTTGCCAAGCGGTGTTGTTTGCTCGTCAGTTCGGCCAATTGCCCCATCAACGCTCGGTAGGCTGGATGCTGAGGAGTAAATTTGCGGTCCATCTCGGCTTGCTGCAGTTTAAGTGTCGATATGGCTGTGTCCAACGATACGATTTGGTCGAGAATTGCCTTGGCTTCAAGGCTGATATCAATCGACTTGCTACGAATCTGAAATTGGTTCAGCGCGGTTTCAGCTTTCTCTAGGTCCTTGCGTACCTGAGGCAACTGATCTTTCAAAAAACCTAAGCTCTGTGCTGCTTCGGCCGAAGTACGCTCAATGTTTTGTTGCACGTACAGGCGAGCGATTTCATTCAGAGTCTGAATGGCTTTTGTAGGCTCTGTATTTTCGAGTGCGATGCTAATCATGCCGGACTCTTTACCGCGCTCGGCAACATCCAGGGATTTCTGATAGTTCAAAATAGCGGTCAGGCGAGGGCTACGCACTACATTAAACTTTGTGCCGGGATTGGCTTGCAGGGTTTCTACCTGCAGCTTAATACCATTTTGGTCATAAACTTGTCCGACCTGACCTTTGGCTAACAGATTATTATCTTCATCAAACAGGCTAAAGTTACCTGATTCACCGCTGATCAGCGTCAGATCTGTGCCCAGTAACTCTTGGGGGATCTCAAACTTGGCTAGTTTCAGTTGTTCGCCACCCCAAGCAAAGCTGTTCATGCCTAACAGGGGACTGGCTACACTATTTTCTGCTTCAGGTTTAAAGCGCCGAGCGAGAAACTCACCAATCAGAGGGAAATAGTTAGGCTCGACCTCAATATCCAGTTGCAGGTTGTCAACTGCTGCACCGATATTTTTACGGGACTTGATCAGTTCGATTTCTGTCGCTGACGGCGACTCTTTGCCAAGCATGCTGCCGATGTCGGAGAAACCCAGCATATCGTTTTTCTTGGCTTCAACCTGTATCAGCGCAGTGGCTTGATACACGGGTGTAGCCAGCAGGGCGTAAGCAACACCCGCAGCCATAAAGACGCCTGTCACGCCAGCAATCAACCATTTGTGGTCGATTAGCGTGCCCAGCAGCCCCATAAGGTCAATTTCGTCGTTGCCGTCATCTTGTTCATGGGGCTTTATCACGGGTGCTTGCTGCATAAGTCGGTTCTTTTTCTTCACAGATAATTCGTGGAATGACTCAGCGCTTTATACGCTGGGCCCATGCATTTACGGCGGCATCAATCAGTGCGTACGCGTGCACAAAAGCAGGCTTGCCCTGGCGGTACGGGTCGTTGATTTCGCGGTTGTCTTGCCATTTGCCCAGCAGAAACACTTTGCCCCTCGCCTCGGGAGCGAGGCTTAGGACACCACCAATATGATGTTGTTCCATGACCAAAATAAGATCAGCCTCATTTATTTTGGCGGCAGTCAGCTGGGTGGAGATGTGCTCGGGCACGGCGTGGCCGTGTTCTTCAAGAACAGCGGCAGCGGTGGCTTCGATGGGCTTGCTTTTTACGGCGCTGAGGCCTGCGGAGGTCACGACGATGTCGGATGGCGCAAGGGCGACCCGCATGAGATGTTCGGCGGTGGGGCTGCGGCAAATATTGCCAATGCAGACAATCATGATTCGTTTAAACAAGGCAGCTTCCTTTGTGCCAAACATGCTCAGCCGGCGAGAGCATTTAACGATTCGTCACGACCAATATCCCCGATCCAGGGAATGGCGGTGCCTATCAATAAAGGCTGCCCGCATCAGTTTGATGTGGCGATGGCCTGGGCGGAAGCACAGTTGCTCCCGCTTTATTACGGATAAAGGGTCGTTACGAAGATGAACACCGAAAATATTAACTGCGAAACCATCGCAATATCAACCTTTAAATAGGCAAAGAATTTTATTCAGGCTATATAGCCGTTAATCAATAGTTAATGACCGACAATAAATAACATTTTTGTCATTCCCGACTAAAAATAACCCCGCCCAATGGCAGGTGCCAGGGGCGTGGCCCTGTGCTAGCAGGCGCTGCCCCGGGCTGTGGTGTAGCCCTTGCCGGGACCGTCACCAGCTGAATCCGGTGAGCGAAGGCCGATATCTATTGGTCTGAACGCGGGTTTTCGGGGTGCGGATCAGGTATCCGGGGCGCCCCGTGTTCAGTGCAATACGCCGATAGTGGCATTGTGACATGTCTGTGTAAATAGCGGCGGTGAAGTGGCTTTTATAAGTTCGGGTTGCGGGTGGAACTCTGAATGTTAGTTGGGGAGGAGGGGTTTATATAAGTGTGAAGTTGTTAGTTTGCCCGGGAAGTTAGTGCATATAGGCAGTGTCGCATATATGACGTGTCGCAAATTTGTGACCTGAATGATGTGTTTGGTCATGGCATGGGCTAGAGAGCGTGGGGTGTGTGTAACACCGCGCTGTATGGTTTCACGACGGCTGCGCCGCTGAACGCAGTCTTGGTTCCTCGGCTGCCGCTACTGTAAAACTTCAGCTGTGGGAGCGAGCCTGGTCGCGAACGGCTTTCGCGAGCAGGCTCGCTCCCACTGGGGATGCCTTGACCGGCAACCGAGTAGCTACAGGATTTGGGTCGTGGCTGCGATCTGAATACGGGTTTTGACCTGAGCCGGTGGGCGGTGAGGGTGCAAAAGCGCAAGACTTCAAGCTCAAAAGCCGGATAATGGCCGCCAATTATTTAATGGTTATTCTGGTAATCCTGCATGGAAATCAAGGTCAATTTTCTCGACAACCTTCGACTTGAAGCCAAATTCGATGACTTCACCGTGGTTGCCGATCAGCCGATTCGCTACAAGGGCGATGGCTCGGCACCTGGTCCGTTCGATTACTTTCTGGCGTCGTCGGCGTTGTGCGCCGCTTACTTTGTAAAGCTGTACTGCGATACCCGTAGTATCCCCACCGAAAATATCCGGCTGTCGCAGAACAATATTGTTGACCCGGAAAACCGCTACAACCAGATTTTCAAGATTCAGGTCGAGTTGCCGGCTGATATCAGCGCCAAGGACCGTCAGGGCATTTTGCGCTCCATTGACCGCTGTACGGTCAAGAAGGTGGTGCAAACCGGGCCCGAGTTTGTGATTGAAGAAGTGGAGAGCCTGGACGCCGATGCGCAGGCATTGCTGATGCCTGCTTCCGGTTCCGGTGCGGGCACTTTCATTGCCGGCAAGGATCTGCCGCTGGAGCAAACCATTGCCAATATGTCGGCCATTCTGGCGGGCCTGGGCATGAAGATCGAAATCGCTTCGTGGCGCAATATCGTGCCCAACGTGTGGTCGCTGCATATCCGCGATGCGCAATCGCCGATGTGCTTCACCAATGGCAAGGGCTCCACCAAGGAGGGCGCACTGGCGTCGGCCCTGGGGGAGTTTATCGAGCGTCTGAACTGCAACTTCTTCTACAACGATCAGTTCTGGGGCGAAGAGATCGCCAACGCGGATTTCGTGCATTACCCCGAGGAGCGCTGGTTCAAGCCGGGGCGCAAGGATGAGCTGCCGGTCGAGATTCTCGATCCGTACTGCCTCAAGGTTTACAACCGCGATGGCGAGCTGCGTGGCTCGCACCTGATCGATACCAACTCCGGCAATGAAGAACGCGGTATCTGCTCGTTGCCGTTTGTTCGCCAGTCGGACGGTGAGGTGGTGTATTTCCCGTCCAACCTGATCGAAAACCTGTTCCTGAGCAACGGCATGAGCGCCGGCAATACCCTGGCTGAAGCCCAGGTGCAGTGCCTGTCGGAGATTTTCGAGCGTGCGGTGAAGCGTGAAATCATCGAGGGCGAGTTCGCCCTGCCGGATGTACCGCCAGCCGTGCTGGCCAAGTATCCCGGGATTCTGGCTGGTATCCAGGCGCTGGAAGAGCAGGGGTTCCCTGTGCTGGTCAAGGATGCGTCCCTGGGCGGTGAGTTCCCGGTGATGTGCGTCACCCTGATGAATCCGCGCACGGGCGGTGTTTTCGCTTCGTTCGGCGCGCACCCGAGCCTGGAAGTGGCGCTGGAGCGCAGCCTTACCGAGCTGCTGCAAGGCCGCAGTTTCGAAGGGCTGAATGATTTGCCACAGCCGACCTTTGAAGGGCACGCGGTAACTGAGCCCAACAATTTCGTTGAGCACTTCATCGATTCCAGTGGGGTGGTGTCGTGGCGCTTCTTCAGCTCAAAATCTGACTATGAATTTGTCGAGTGGGACTTCTCCGGCCAGGGCGAAGACTCCAATGTCCAGGAGGCCGAGACCCTGTTCGGTATTCTCGAAGGCATGGGCAAGCAGGTCTACATGGCGGTGTACGAGCATATCGGTGCCAAGGCCTGTCGCATTCTGGTGCCGGACTACTCGGAGATTTACCCGGCTGATGACCTGATCTGGGACAACACCAACAAGGCGCTGTTTTTCCGTGCCGATATCCTCAACCTGCACGCCCTGGACGACGAGGGCCTGCAGGCACTGGTTGAGCGTCTGGTGGAGAGCGAACTGGATGACTACACCGACATCACCACCTTGATCGGTATCGAGTTTGACGAGAATACGCCTTGGGGCAAGTTGACGATTCTGGAGTTGAAGCTGCTGATTTATCTCGCCCTTCAGCAATTTGAAGAGGCCAAGGAGGCGGTCGAGATGTTCCTGCAGTACAACGACAACACCGTCGATCGCGGCTTGTTCTACCAGGCCGTGAACGTGGTGCTGGAGATGAAGCTGGACGAGGATCTGGAGCTGGAAGACTACGAGGCCAACTTGCGCCGGATGTTTGGCAGCGAACGCACCGACGCCGCAATTGGTTCGGTGGATGCCAGCGTGCGTTTTTATGGCCTGACCCCCACCAGCATGAAGCTGGAAGGGCTCGACAGGCACCTGCGCCTGATCGATAGCTACAAAAAACTGCACAGCGCGCGGGCCAAAACCGTGGCATGAGCGGTTAAGCCATCCAGCTGACAAAAAGCACCTTCGGGTGCTTTTTTGTTTTTTGCGCCCGGGTACAGCTTTTGTTGGTCGCCGCCCGTGGTGAAGGGCCCATATCGGTGCTTTACTCCATTCATATATGGCCGTGCAGTCATGGGCCAGCCTCCCGCAGATCAGGCATCAAGCCGCCTTTGCAGCCTCTTATTTGAGCGCTCCCCATGTCCAATACACCTGCCACACTGTTGATCGTTGACGATGATGTCCATGTTCGCGAACTGCTGGAGCTGCTGTTGCAAGACCAGGGTTACCGCACGCTGACTGCCAGCTCCGGTGAGCAGGCACTGGCCATGGTGGCGCAACAGGCACCGGACTTGATCCTGCTGGACGCGATGCTGCCGGGCACTGACGGGTATCAGGTGGCCCGTCAGCTCAAGGCCAACAAGTCGACGGCCAATATCCCGATCATCATGCTGTCGGCCCAGGGCGAGCAAAGTGCACGTCTGTCGGGGCTGGAGGCGGGCGCCGAGGATTTTCTCTGCAAGCCGGTGGCCAGTGACGAGCTGTGGTTGCGGGTGCGCAACCTGTTACGGCTCAAGGCTTTTGGCGACAATCAGGCGGTTAATACCCTGATGCTCGAACAGCAACTGCAAAAGCGCACCATCGACCTGGAGCGGTTCCGCACGGCGCTGGGCGGCGATGAGCGACTGCTGAAAATGGTCAACTACGACCCGCTGACCGGCCTGCCCAACCGCAACCTGTTCTACACCACGTTGCAGATGGGCCTGACCCAGGCAGAGCTGCGGGGTTGGCAACTGGCGGTGGTCACGGTTGGCCTCAACGATCTTAAAAACATCAACCAGACCTGGGGCCATGCGATGGGGGATCAGGTGCTGGCCGAGTTCAGCCATCGCCTGTCCAATTGCCTGAACGTCAGCGACACCCTGGGGCGGATGGACGGCGACGAGCTGGCATTGATCCTGATGATCCGCAAGGGCCAGGCCGGGCCCCGACAGATGGTGGACCGCATCCGTGAAGTGCTGCGCGAGCCGTTCAAGCTGCCCGGGCATGACATCCCGCTTACAGCCTGTATCGGCATTGCCCTGTACCCGGACGATGGCGCTGACGCACACCGCCTGATCAAGCATGCGAATACGGCCATGGGCCGCGCCAAGCTGGCGGGCAGGGATACGTACCGGTTTTATACGGCGCAGATGAATGTCGAGGTGCTTGCGCGTCAGGAGCTGGAGACCGCACTGCGCGATGCGGTGCGCAAACAGGCGTTCGAAGTGTATTACCAGCCCAAGATAGGCTTGGCTGACGGTCGGATCTGCGGGGCCGAAGCGCTGTTGCGCTGGCACCGGCCTGGAATGACCACGGTGTCTCCGGCGGTGTTTGTGCCGGTGCTGGAGAGCCTCGGGCTGATCTCCCACGTGGGTCAGTGGGTGATTGACCGGGTGTGCAATCAGATTTCGCTTTGGCAGCAGTCGGGCCTGGGGCTGCTGGAAGTTGCAGTGAACGTGTCGGCGCAGCAGATCAGCGAAGGGGATCTGGTCACTGATATCCAGCGTTCGCTCAAGGCCCATCAGCTGGAGCCGCAATGGCTTGAAGTGGAGCTGACCGAGGGCTCGCTACTGGAAAACACGCCCCACACCATAGCCAGCTTGCTGACGCTTCGCGATATCGGGGTGAAGATCTCGATTGATGACTTCGGTACCGGGTATTCGAGCCTTGCGTACCTGAGCCGGTTCCCCATCGACAAACTGAAGATTGATATCGCGTTTATCCGCGAGGTCACCATCAACCCTCAAGATGCGGCCATCGCCCGTACCATCATTGAACTGGCCCATAGCCTTGAATTGCAGGTTATCGCTGAAGGGGTGGAGACGGTTGAGCAGTTGGCATTCTTGACCGAAAACGGTTGTGACCAGGTGCAGGGCTACCTGTTTTGCCGGCCCCTGCCGCCGGTGGAGCTGGAGGCGCTGTTGCGCGAGCCTCGCAGCTTTATCTGATCCCGCCGAAATTATGAATAGCTCGCCATCAGCACCCAGTTCGCACCCTTGCCCGAGGGCGCGGCGGCATGGCGGGTGAGGGTGCCCTGGCTCGGGTCGATGGCATACACGCCGACCTCGGGGCTTTTCTCGCCGGTGACCAGCAACCATTGCCCCGTCGGGTCTACGGCCAGCCCCCGTGGCTGTTGCTCGACCTTAAGGTGTTGCACCAGATGCGGCACGCCGCTGTGCGGGTCGAGTGCAAACACGCTGACCGTGCTGCCCGTACGTTCGCAGGTGTAGAGGAAACGCCCGTCAGGTGTGAGCTTGATATCCGCTGCCCAGATCAGGTTGTCCGGCAACGGTGGCGGTGTCGGCTGCCCCGGCTTGAGCATGGGCCGGCCCATGCCGCGTGCCAGGCCCGAGCCTTCGGGCAGTGCGTCGATTTCGTGGAGGGCACGGAGTTGTCCGCTTTGGGGGTCGATAGCGAAAGTGCTGACGCTGGCGGTCATTTCATTGAGCAGGTACAAAAAACGGTTGTCCGCCGATATCACCGCGTGACGCGGCCCGCTGCCCTGTGGCAGCTGGACCGTGGCCAGCGGGGCAAGTGCGCCGCTGGCAGGGTCGAAGTTGAATGCCAGCAGCTGGTCGGCGCCCAGGATCGTGGCATATGCAAAGCGGTTGCTGGCATCGACGATGATCGAGTGGGCGCTGGGCCCCGTATCGATCACGTGCTGCGGGTTATCGCTGACCACGCCGTCGGTATTGATCCCGTTGACGCTGAGCAGGTCGTCGCCATAGGAAGACCCCAGCAGGTAGCGCCCGCTGTTGTCGGTCGAGATGTAGACCAGGCTGTCAGCCGCCGTCGCGCGCTTCAGAAGCTTGAGTGCGCCATTGGCCGGGTCGATGCCGTAAGTTGCCAGGGTGAAGGGTTTGCCCCGGATGGCGGCGTAGAGTTTGCTGCGGTCGGGGCTCAAGGCAAGGGACAGGGCGCCTGCGCCCGCTTCGAGGGTGGCCAGGGGCTGCAGTTGGCCTTCGGCGGACAGTTGGTAGCTGCTGAGGGTGCCGTCAGCCGCATTGGACACGTAAACGTAGGTCCGGCGCGGCGCGGGGCTGGCGGAGCTTTGGAGCGGGGCGGTGCCGGGCATCTTCGATATTTCCTTATAGGTATTCGGGGGGGCAGGGGCAGGCTGTCGATGCGCTGCCCTCAAGGTTCACGGGTTTGCATCAGTGCCAGCAGGCGTGTGCCCAGTGCCTCGGCGCTGGCCTGAGAATCAATATTGGCGAACCCCAGCAGCAGCGCGGACGGGGCCTCGCCCTGTACGTACCAGTCACTCAGCGCTTCGGCGAACAGGCCGGCCTGGCGCATGCGCTGGACCAGTTGCCGGTCCGGCTGCCGGTCGCTCAGGCGCACAATCAAATGCATGCCGCCCGGGTTGGCGTCGATGTGGATGTGCGAGCCCAGGACCTTGTTCAATCCGTTGATGGTGAACGTCCGGCGCTCGGCATACAGCTTGCGCATGCGCTGGATATGGCGCGCAAAATGACCTTCGTTCATGAACGCCGCAACGATGGCCTGGGTCAGGTGCGGGCAACCGCTCTGGAAGGTCTGGCTGGCCCGCTCAAACCCCTCGACCTGTGCGGCCGGCACCACCAGATAGGCCAGGCGCAGGCCCGCAAACAGCACCTTGCTGAACGTGCCGCTGTAGAGCACCCGGCCATTGCGGTCCAGGCTCTTGAGGGCCGGCAGCGGGCGGCTTACGTAGCGGTACTCGCCGTCATAGTCGTCTTCGACAATCCAGGCCTGTTGCCGGTTGGCCCACGCCAGCAGTTCCAGTCGGCGTGGCAGTGACAGCGCTACACACAACGGGCTCTGATGGGCCGGTGTGACCACGGCTGCACGTGCGCCGATGGCATCGCTCAGGCCTTCTGATACGCGCATGCCGTCCTGGTCGACGGCAAGGGCGACCGGGTGGATATTCAGGTGCTCCAGCAATTGGCGGGTAGACGGGTAACCGGGGTCTTCCACCAGTACGCGGTCGCCCGGTTTGAGCAGTGCGTGGGCGATCAGGGCCAGAGTGTCGCGGTAGCCCGAGGTGATGAATACCTGGTCAGGCGAGCAATGGATGCCCCTTGCGACTTGCAGGTAAGTCGCAAGGGCGCTGCGTAACGACTCAAGGCCATGGGTCGGCGGGATGGCCATGTCTTGGGGGCGCGTGCTGCGCACACAGCGAGCACCGATTTGCGCCCATTTTTTTCTGGGGAAGGCATCCAGCGCCGACAGGCCCATTTGAAAGGGCAGGATGGCTGGCGCGGTGGCAGCGCCTGCCGGTGCGGTGCGGGGGCTAGACGCGGGGGCGGCCGCGGGCTGGGCGTTGACGCCCGTGGCCACGAATGTTCCGGCCTGGCCACGGGCTTGCAGATAACCCTGGGAAGTCAGCAGTGAGTACGCTGAGTCGACCGTGCTTCTGGCCAACCCCAGCTCTTTGGCCAGGGACCGGGCGGCGGGCACCCGGTCGCCCGGCGTCAGTAACCCGCTGGCGATGGCCTCGCGCAAGCGTCGGTAGATTTGCCGGTAGATGGGTTCGCTGGAGTTCGGGTTCAGATCGCTGATGCGCATGGCGAGGTGTTTATGGCCTGCATAAAAAGTCGGATTATGGCTCTTTTACCACAGGCCAAGAATCCGCACTATGGGCCCTCAAACCAACCCCCGGTAAGGACCGCCCATGAGCAAGCGTATCGATTATTCCAAAGCGTCACCTGAAGCCTATAAAGCCTTTGGCGGCGTGTATATGGCGGTGCAGAACAGCGGGCTTGGCAAGGCGCTGATTGACCTTGTGTACCTGCGGGTCTCGCAGATCAATGGCTGCGCCTACTGCATCGACATGCACTCGCGTGACCTGCTCAAGCAGGGGCTTGCGGTCGAAAAACTGGTGCTGGTGCCCGTGTGGCGTGAGGGCGGGACGCTGTTCAGTGATCGTGAGCGTGTGGCCCTGGGATGGGCCGAGGCCGTGACCAGCGTCGCGCAAACCGGTGTGCCGGACGCCGATTATGAAGCCGCCAGCGCCGAGTTCAGCGACAAGGAACTGGCCGACCTGACCTATGCCATTGGCCTGATGAACGCGTTCAACCGGTTTGGCGTGGCGTTTCGTATGCAGCCAGCGGCTGCAGCCCCTGGCGGCTCTTGATCAGCTCACAGGTCGTGTTGGCGCGGATCCACAGGTAATACGCCACGTCCGGCTGGCGGGGCAGGCCATCGTTTTCACCCGGCACGGGCATGTCGGGGCCGAGCATTTCCATGCTGCTCGGGGTTACCCCGGGCCCAAAAACCCTCAGATATGCAGAGCTTTTACCTTTACCCCCGCATACAAGCCCCGGCGAGGCTGCGATCCAGCGCGCAGCCCTGCTATCAGTGGGAATGGCGCGGCACTTCCGAGCCGCGGCAACCCACCAGAAAGTCAAAGTCGCAACCCTGGTCCGCCTGCATCACGTGGTCGATGTACAGCTGGCGATAGCCGCCGATCAGCAGTTTTTGCGGCGGTGGAATATCGGCCAGGCGCGCGGCGAGTTCTGCGTCCGGTATGTCCAGGTGCAAACGCCCGCTGGCACAGTCCAGCTCAATCCAGTCGCCTTCCTGCACGGCTGCCAAAGGGCCGCCCGCCGCCGCTTCCGGCGCGACGTGCAACACCACGGTGCCGTACGCCGTGCCGCTCATGCGTGCATCCGAGATGCGCACCATATCGGTCACGCCCTGGGCCAGCAACTTGGCCGGCAGGCCCATATTGCCCACCTCGGCCATGCCCGGATAACCCTTGGGACCACAGTTTTTCATCACCAGAATCGAGTCGGCAGTGACCTCCAGTTCCGGGTCGTTGATCCGCGCCTTGTACATGTCGAAGTTTTCAAACACCACTGCTTGCCCGCGATGTTTCATCAGCGCCGGGGTGGCCGCCGAAGGCTTGAGCACCGCACCCAGTGGCGCCAGGTTGCCGCGCAATACACAAATGCCGCCGTCCGCCACCAAGGGGTTTTCAATGGCGCGGATCACTTCGTCGTCGCCATAAATCGGCGAGTTTTTCACGTTGTCCCACAGGCTTTTGCCGTTGACGGTCAAGGCGTCAGGGTGCGGGAGCAGGTCGTTTTCACCCAGGCGGCGCAGCACCGCCGGCAGGCCGCCTGCGTAGTAGAACTCTTCCATCAAAAAGCGCCCGGAGGGTTGCAGGTCCACCAGGGTCGGGGTGCCGCGACCGATGCGGGTCCAGTCGTCCAGCTCCAGGTCTACGCCGATGCGCCCGGCGATGGCTTTAAGGTGGATGACGGCATTGGTCGAACCGCCAATGGCGGCGTTGACCCGAATCGCGTTTTCAAAGGCTTGCCTGGTCAGCACTTTGGACAGGCGCAGGTCTTCGCGAACCATTTCTACCGCACGCATGCCCGACATGTGGGCGAGCACGTAGCGGCGCGAGTCCACTGCCGGGATCGCTGCGTTGTGCGGCAGTGAAGTGCCCAGGGCTTCAGCCATGCAGGCCATGGTCGAGGCCGTGCCCATGGTGTTGCAGGTGCCCGCCGAGCGCGACATGCCGGCTTCGGCCGAGAGGAACTCGTCGAGGCTGATATTCCCGGCTTTGTAGGACTCGTGCATCTGCCAGACGATGGTGCCGGCGCCGATGTCCTTGCCTTTGTGCTTGCCGTTGAGCATCGGCCCGCCGGTGACCACGATGGCGGGCACGTCACAGCTGGCGGCACCCATCAACAGGGCCGGGGTGGTTTTGTCGCAGCCGGTGAGCAGTACCACGCCGTCAATCGGGTTGCCGCGGATCGCTTCCTCCACGTCCATGCTCGCCAGGTTGCGGGTCAGCATGGCCGTCGGGCGCAGGTTGGACTCGCCGTTGGAAAACACCGGGAACTCCACCGGCCAGCCGCCAGCCTCGATCACGCCGCGCTTTACATGCTCGGCGATGGTCCGAAAGTGCGCGTTGCACGGGGTCAGTTCCGACCAGGTATTGCAGATGCCGATGATCGGCTTGCCCTGGAACTGATGGTCGGCGATGCCCTGATTCTTCATCCAGCTGCGGTACATGAAGCCGTTTTTATCCGCGCTGCCAAACCATTGGGCCGAACGCAGTGGAGGGGTTTTATCAGACATGGCGGATATCTCTTATTGTATGACTAATTGGCTTTTATGGTCGCAACATACCGAACTTGCCCCCTTTGTGGAAGGGTTGTTGGGTAAATAGTATTACTATATAGTCGATTTCAACTGAGAGCTGATCCTGGCGTTTCACTGCCTGAGGCCACTCCAGAGGTGCCATAACAAAAACAATGGGAGACCGTCTCATGAGCCAGGAACTTGGGCTTATCCGTCGCATCACGCTGAAACTCATTCCGTTTCTGATCCTGCTCTACCTGATTGCCTATGTAGACCGTTCTGCCGTGGGCTTTGCCAAGCTGCACATGGGGGCCGACCTGGGCATTGGCGACGCGGCTTACGGCCTGGGCGCCGGGCTGTTTTTCATCGGTTACTTCTTGATGGAGATCCCCAGCAACCTGATGCTTGAGCGTTTCGGCGCCCGGCGCTGGTTCGCCCGGATCATGATTACCTGGGGCGCCATCACCATCGGCATGGCCTTTGTACAGGGGCCGCACAGCTTCTATGTGATGCGCTTTTTGCTCGGGGTGGCCGAAGCGGGCTTCTTCCCGGGCGTTCTGTACTACATCACCCAGTGGTTCCCGGTGCGCCATCGCGGCAAGATCCTGGGGCTGTTTATCCTTTCGCAACCCATCGCCATGATGATCACCGGGCCGGTGTCCGGCGGTCTGCTGGGCATGGACGGGGTGCTCGGGCTGCACGGCTGGCAGTGGCTGTTTATCGTGATCGGCCTGCCGGCGATCCTGCTCACCTGGCCGGTGCTGCGTTACCTGCCCGACGGCCCGAAACAGGTCAAGTGGATGAGCCAGGACGAGAAGGACTGGCTGGTGGGCGAGCTGGAAAAAGACTTGCAAGCCTACGGCCAGACCCGTCACGGCAACCCGCTGCATGCCTTGAAAGACAAGCGCGTGCTGTTGCTGGCGCTGTTCTACCTGCCGGTGACCCTGAGCATCTACGGCCTGGGGCTGTGGTTGCCGACGCTGATCAAGCAGTTTGGCGGCAGCGACCTGACCACCGGATTCGTGTCTTCGGTGCCGTACATTTTCGGGATCATCGGTTTGCTGATTGTCCCGCGCAGTTCCGACCGGATGAATGACCGTTACGGCCACCTGGCGGTGCTCTATGTGCTGGGAGCCATCGGGCTGTTCTTCAGTGCCTGGCTGACCCTGCCGGTACTGCAACTGGCGGCGCTGTGCCTGGTGGCGTTCTCGCTGTTTTCCTGCACGGCGATTTTCTGGACCCTGCCGGGGCGCTTCTTTGCCGGTGCCAGTGCGGCGGCCGGGATTGCCCTGATCAACTCGGTGGGCAACCTGGGCGGCTACATCGGCCCGTTTGTGATCGGTTCACTCAAGGAATACACCGGCAACCTGTCGTCGGGGCTGTACTTCCTGTCGGGTGTGATGGTCTTCGGCCTCATCCTGACCTTTGTGGTGTACCGCGTGCTTGAGCGCAAGCACGCACTGCAACCCGAAGAATTCGCGGCCAGTGCGCGCCCGGCCACTCATCTTTAAGGAGACTCCATATGCGTTTGGTACAGTTTGAATTGAACAACGGTGAGCGCCGCGTCGGCCTGGTGGAGGGCGACCTGGTGCACGAAGTGCAAGACGCAACCAGCACGCGGGAGCTGGCGCTGGCGGCGATCGAGGGCGGTAGAAGCCTGGCCCGGCAAGTTGACTTGCAGGGCCTGGGCAAAACACATGATTACCCGGCACTGCTGGCCGAGCTGCGCATTCTGCCGCCGCTGGACCACCCGGACCCGGCGCACATGCTGATCAGCGGCACGGGCCTGACCCATCTGGGCAGCGCATCGGCGCGGGACAAAATGCACCAGCAGGACGGGGACGAAACGACCCTGACCGACACCATGCGCATCTTCAAATGGGGCGTGGAGCGTGGCAAACCGGCGGCCGGACAACCGGGGGTGCAGCCGGAATGGTTCTACAAGGGCGACGGCAGCATTGTCGTGCGCCCGGGGGCACCGTTCCCGTTGCCGCCGTTTGCCGAGGATGCCGGCGAAGAGCCGGAGATCGGCGGCCTGTATGTGATCGGCCATGACGGCAAACCCTGGCGTCTGGGTTTTGCGGTGGGCAACGAGTTTTCCGACCATGTGATGGAACGCCAAAACTACCTGTACCTGGCCCATTCCAAATTGCGCAGTTGCTCGTTCGGCCCGGAACTGCGGGCAGGGGAGTTACCGCAGCATCTGGTTGGCAGCAGCCGCATCCTGCGCGATGGCCAGGTGCTGTGGGAGAACGAGTTTCTCAGCGGCGAGGCCAATATGTGCCACAGCCTGGAAAACCTCGAATACCACCACTTCAAATACAGCCAGTTCCTGCGCCCAGGTGACGTACACGTGCATTTTTTCGGCACCGCTACCCTGTCGTTTGCCGATGGCATTCGCACGCAGCCGGGGGATCGTTTCGAAATCAGCCAGGCCGAGTTCGGCGCGCCATTGATCAATGGCATCGCACCGGTTGACGCCGTGTTCGTACCCGGCGCCATTGGCACACTTTAAAGGGAAGACTTTCATGACTCAGGGTTACAACTATATCGGCGGCCAACGCAGCGCCGAAGGCAGCGTTATCGTCAAAAGCGTCGATGCAACCACCGGCGAAGTCCTGCCCCAGGATTTTTATCAGGCCACACCCGGCGAAGTGGACCGCGCCGCCCGCGCTGCCGCTGCCGCGTACCCGGCCTTTCGAGCCTTGAGCGCCGGGCGCCGCGCCGAATTCCTCGATGCCATCGCCGATGAACTGGATGCCCTTGGCGATGAGTTTGTGGCCGTTGTTTGCCGCGAAACCGCATTGCCTGCCGGGCGTATCCAGGGTGAGCGCGGTCGTACCAGCGGGCAGATGCGTCTGTTCGCCCAGGTGCTGCGCCGGGGGGATTTTTACGGGGCGCGAATTGATCGGGCGTTGCCGCAGCGCACGCCGCTGCCGCGCCCGGACCTGCGCCAGTACCGCATTGGCCTGGGGCCGGTGGCGGTGTTTGGTGCCAGCAATTTTCCGCTGGCGTTTTCCACTGCCGGTGGCGACACCGCCTCGGCGCTGGCGGCCGGTTGCCCGGTGGTGTTCAAGGCCCACAGCGGGCACATGGCCACGGCGCAGTGGGTGGCCGATGCCCTGATCCGCGCCGCAGAGCGCACGGGCATGCCGGCCGGTGTGTTCAACATGATTTATGGCTCTGGGGTGGGTGAAGCGCTGGTCAAGCACCCGGCGATTCAGGCGGTGGGCTTTACCGGATCGCTGCACGGCGGGCGGGCGTTGTGTGATATGGCGGCGGCACGGGCGCAGCCAATCCCGGTGTTTGCCGAGATGTCGAGCATCAACCCGGTGATTATCCTGCCCCAGGCGCTGGCGACCCGCAGTGCAACCATTGCCCGGGAGCTGGCCGCTTCGGTGGTGCAAGGCTGCGGGCAGTTCTGTACCAACCCGGGGCTGGTACTCGGTATCCGGTCAACGGCGTTCACCGCCTTTATCGAGCAACTGGCGGGGCATATCAACGAGCAGCCGGGGCAGACCATGCTCAATGCCGGCACCCTGCGCAGCTATGGCAAAGGCTTGGGTGTATTGCTCGGCCATGACCGTATCGAGCACCTGGCAGGGCAGGCGCAGCAGGGCAATCAGGCCCGGGCGCAGCTGTTCAGGGCGGATGTCGGGCTGTTGCTGGAAGGGGACGAAGCGTTGCAGGAGGAAGTCTTCGGCCCGACCACGATCGTGATCGAGGTGGCGGATCAGGCCCAGCTCAGTGCCGCGATCAACGGGTTGCGCGGCCAGCTCACCGCCACCCTGATCGGCGAAGCGGCGGACTTCGAACAGTTCGGCGAACTCACCGGGCTGCTGGAGCAAAAAGTCGGCCGGATCTTGCTTAACGGCTATCCGACGGGTGTGGAAGTCTGTGATGCGATGGTGCATGGCGGGCCGTACCCTGCGACCTCCGATGCCCGTGGCACGTCGGTGGGTACGCTGGCGATCGACCGTTTTCTGCGCCCGGTGTGCTTGCAGAACTACCCCGACAGCCTGCTGCCCGATGCCCTGAAAAACGCCAATCCGCTGGGGATTCAGCGCCTGGTGGACGGTCAGGTTTCACGCGCGGCACTTTGAGTGTGTTTGGTTTAGGTTAGCTCGCTCATATGACCTATCATTACGCCTTTCCTACAGGTGATTGATGAATGAGCGATTCCAACCAGACCTTGCGTGCAGCCCTTGAAACCAGCGATATGCTGGTGATTGACGGGCTGCATGCCTGGGACTTTTCTCTGGATGATGTGCAGTTGCTCATCAAGTGCATGGACGGCCGGGCTGAAAAGCGCTGGAAGTTCACCTCTGAACAGATCGCCGCCGCGGTGTTCGACGAAACCTTGCAAAGCTGGACCCTGGTCGGCGACTCGGGCGAGCACCGCCTGGTTTGCCTGAGCGCCGTGGCTGCAAACAATGACGACGATGAAACCGAGGTTGCCGATGAAGCTTAAAGGTTTGCCGGTGCTGATGGCCTTGGGCATGGGCGCGATGTCTGCGCACGCCGCGGCCAGTGGCGATGCTGAACTGTTGGTCGGTTCTTACACCCAGGGCACCAGCCAGGGCATTTACCGCCTGCAATTTGACAGCGACAAGGGGCACATCACCCCAAAGCCGCTGCAAGTGTTCAAGGCGGCCAACCCTTCGTGGCTGACCTTGTCCGGCGATCAGCGCCGGCTGTTTGTGGTCAATGAAAACGGCCAGGGCCAGGCCGATGTCGTCGGTCGCGCCAGCAGTGTGGCCATCGACCCGAAGACCAACGAGCTCAGCCTGGTCAATCAGGTCAGCACTTTGGGTGAAGAGCCGACCCATTCCAGCTTGAGCCCTGATCAGCGCTACCTGTTTGTGGCCAACTACGGCGTGCACGCCGACCCGGGCGGCAGCCTGGCGGTGTTGCCGATCAATGCCGAAGGCCAGTTGCAACCCGTGACGCAGATGAGCAGTCATCCTGCGAGCCGGGTCAACCCCGAGCGCCAGATGTCCGCCCATGTGCATTCGGTGGTGTCTTCACCGGACGGCAAGTTTGTGTACGCCAGTGATCTGGGCGCGGACAAGGTCTTCGTCTACCGCTACGATCCGGCAGCCAGCCCGGAGCATCCGCTGGTGGCCGCCGACCCGGCCTTTGTCCAGTTGCCGCCAGGCAGCGGGCCGCGTCACCTGCTGTTTTCCAAAGACGGCAAGCACGCGTACCTGACCACTGAAATGAGTGCCCAGGTGTTTGTGTTCGACTACGACAACGGTCAGCTCAAGCAGCGCCAGGCGCT
Organism: Pseudomonas sp. B424; assembly: GCF_055408345.1. Taxonomy (NCBI): domain Bacteria; kingdom Pseudomonadati; phylum Pseudomonadota; class Gammaproteobacteria; order Pseudomonadales; family Pseudomonadaceae; genus Pseudomonas; species Pseudomonas sp. B424. The sequence goes on from NZ_JBUZTL010000022.1 coordinate 24,590, forward strand.
GGAACTGGCCAAGGGGATGCCCGCGCAGAACCGCGCGGCCGGCGCCCTGCATGCCTCTGCCGACGGCAAGTTCCTGTACGTCAGCAACCGTGGCAAGGCCAATGAAATCCTGGTGTTTGCCATCGACCCGGCCAACGGCGAACTGACCGAAATCCAGCGTCGTTCGGTGGATGGCGATCACCCGCGAGAGTTCGCCCTGAGCCCCAACGGCAAGTTCCTGTTGATTGCCAACCAGATGAGCAATGCCATCGTGGTGCTGGAGCGCGACCCTGTTACGGGCAAGCTGGGTAAAACCGTGCAAACCCTGCCGATGGATGCACCGTCGGATGTGAAGTTCATCAACCGCCCGTAATCACGGGCTTGCGGGCGTCTATCAAGCACGGTGATAGACGCTAGTAACGCAATGAATTTCTGCGCAATGACCCTTGGCGTTAAGTTGGCTTCACGGCCTGAAAAGGCAAGCAAGCCAACTGAATCGTCGAGGGTTACTGCCATGAACTTCAATCTTTTCTCCGTGATTGCCGCGTCCGCCATTTCTGCCACGGTTGCACTGCCTGTCAGCGCCAGTACGGTGGTCAGCGACAAGAAATCTATCGCCTATACCCAAAAATACCTGCAACAAAGCGCCAACTTTTATGCGGCGCTGGATCATAAAGCCCGGTCCTGAGCGCAATGTTGTTCATTTATAGAGCAACGCTACTCAATTGTGGGAGCGAGCTTGCTCGCGATGGTCTTCAGAGCGACGCATTTACTCAGTAAATACGCGTCATCGTTTACGACCATCGCGAGCAAGCCGAACCGTCGCACCGCCGCGCCCACAGAGTTAGAGATCGCTTAAGTGAACAGCATTGCGGTCCTGAGCGGGTTTAGAGTCCGACCGTATCCAGCAACTTCGCCGCGGGCCCGTCTGCCGGGCCGACCATGGCGTAGTTGTAGCCGGGGCCAGACCAATAGTCGGCCTGCAAATTCCCGTCGCGACGGTTGCCCCTTGGCAACAGATTGTTCTGCGGGCCGGGCGGGCGGATATAGAAACTGATCTGCTGCCCTTTGCCATCTTCGTACAGCACCATCGCCGCCGCGCCCTGGTCGGTTGAAAGCAGCCGGCTGCTCACTGGCAGGAAGCCTGCGCCGGTCAAGTCCGGCAAGCGTTCGGCGTGGCTGAAGTAGCGGTCGATCCAGCCCTGCATCTCACTGCCCTGGGCAACTTTAAAGTCGGCCGGCAGAAACCCCTGTTCGGCAAACATGCGATGGGCCGCCAGTGCGTCGCTCATGGGCAGGTTGCTGGATTGAGTCATTTGCCGGGCCTGCCAGCCCCCCAGCCCACCCACACTCACGGCAATCAGCAGCACCGCCGCACTGGCCCAATGGCGTCGGGATTGCTGGTGCTGGCGCTGGCGTATCGCGGCCGGGTCGAGTGCCGGGTTGGCGGCTTGCAGCAAGTCTTGATGCAGCGCGGTACGCAGGTTTTGCGCATCGCGTTGCCAGGCCTCGACCTGCGCGGCGATGGGCGGGTTGGCTTGCAGATAAAGCTCGACTGCGTGGCGCTCGGCATCGTTGAGCGCGTGATCGACGTAAGCGTGCAGGTCGCGCTCACTGGGCGGGGTGGTGATCATTTAAGTCTCCGCAGGGCAGGGCGGGTGATTTCGCCCTCGCTGAGTTGGCGCAAGGCGTGGCGTGCTCTGGACAGGCGCGACATGACGGTGCCGATCGGCACTTCGAGTATTTCGGCGACTTCCTTGTAGCTCAAGCCTTCGACCGACACCCAGAGCAGCAGGGCCCGTTGCTCGGTGCTCAGTTGGTCGAAGGCGGCCAGGGTCGACTGGGCGAGCACGGTGCGTTCGGTGGACGGCTGAGTGTCGTCGCGCCCGGTGAATAACTCGAGCATCCGTGCATAACGCCGGGAGCGGCGGTGGTTGTCGACAAACTGGCGATAAAGAATGGTGAACAGCCAGGCCCGCAAATCGCCTTCCGGGCGCTTGCTGTCGACACTGCCCAATGCCCGCTCCAGGCAGGTTTGCACCAGATCGTCGGCATTGCTGGCATGACGGGTCAGCGACAAGGCAAATCGTCGCAGGCGCGGTATCAGTTCGCGCAGTTGCTCATCGAATGAGGTCATGGAGTGGGCCAATTAACCGGGTGGGAACCAGACAGACGCTCAGGATTAAACCTTATTCCCGGCCGCTAAAAATAAATCGCCGGAAAATAAAAAATTACCCGAGGGAATAAGCCCCGGTGGCCTGCGTCTTATAGGCCATCCACCTGACGGCCCTGCGGCCCCGGAGTTATGTATGGACGATCAATTACCGCCTGTGCGGCCTGCCAGACCGCCCTTGAGCCGAGCCAGCGTGATGTTGCGACTGGCGGGCATCGGCGCCGTGGTGGCGGTTTTCGCCGGGGCGTTTTACTACGTCAACGGCAGCCTGGACGCCCAGCGCCTGCGCCCCCAAGGCTTTGTCGACGCACTGGAGCACAACAGCGGCGTACACCCGGGCTACCGGCGCAACCATGCCAAGGGCATGTGTGTGGTGGGTTATTTCCAGAGCAGCGGCGATGGGCAGGCGCTGTCCAGTGCCCAGGTGTTCAGTGCCGGGCGTACCCCGGTGGTGGGGCGTTTTGCCTTGCCCGGCGGTAACCCTTATGCGCCCGACAGCAGTGTGCCGATTCGCAGTTTTGCGCTGCGCTTCACCCAGGCCAACGGGCAGCAGTGGCGCACGGGGATGAACAGCATGCCGGTGTTCGCCGTGGGCACGCCTGAAGCGTTTTATCAGATGCTGCAGGCGGGTGCGCCAGAAGCGGCCACGGGCAAGCCTGCACCTGGGGCGATGCCGGCGTTTTTTGCAGCGCACCCTGAAACGGCGGCGTTTTTGCAGTGGGTTAAAACTGCAAAACCATCGGCCAGTTATGCCACTGAAAGCTACAACGGGATCAATGCGTTTTATCTGGTGAATGCCGCGGGTCAACGCCAGGCAGTACGCTGGGGCGTGGTGCCCGAGGGGCAGGACGCAGCCGGCGCTACGGCGCCCAACGATGCGGACTATCTGGAAAAAGACCTGGCGCAGCGCCTGGCGGCCGGGCCCTTGAAATGGCAGTTCAACCTGACCCTGGCCGAGGCGGGCGACCCGGTGAATGATGCCAGCAAGGCCTGGCCGGCCGGGCGCAAGGTGATCAATGCCGGAACCCTGGTGCTGGAAAAAACCGAACCGCAGAACACCGGCGAATGCCGCGACATCAACTACGACCCTCTGATTTTGCCGAGCGGCATTGAAGGCTCGGACGACCCCTTGCTGGCGGCGCGTTCAGCGGCCTACGCCAGTTCCTATGTGCGGCGTACCAGTGAAGTCGATCAGTTACCCCAGGAGTCCCGGCCATGAGCACACCCACCTCGCATTTCGCTCCTTTGGCGCGCCTGCTGCACTGGCTGATGGCGCTGATGATCATTGCGATGCTGTTTATCGGCGCGGGCATGGCGGCTTCGGTGTCGCAGCGCCATGAATGGTTGCTCGACCTGCACAAGCCGTTGGGCATCGCCATTTTGCTGTTGGTGGTGGTTCGCCTGTTTGTGCGTTTCTCGACCCGCCAGCCGCCGTTGCCGGCCGATTTGCCCGGAGTGCAGGTGCTGGCGGCCAGGCTGTCCCACCTGTTGCTGTATGCCTTGATGTTTGTGTTGCCGCTGGTGGGCTGGGCGATGATCTCGGCGGCGGGGGATCCGGTGATGCTGGGCAGCTCATTGCAACTGCCGGCCATATTGCCGGCCAGCCCGGGCACTTTTGCCTTTTTGCGCAAGGCCCATACGTACCTGGCGTATTTGCTGTTCTTTACCGTATTGCTGCATTTGGCGGCGGCGCTGTTCCATGGCTGGGTGCGCCGCGACGGGGTGCTGGAGAGCATGGTGCGGGGCAAGGATTGATTCTGCGTGCTCACCCTTGGCCCTCTCCCCGGGGGATCAGGGTGAGGGGTTTTTGACCATCACCGAAACAAACAGCTCAGACAGCAAAAACCGCGCCAGCCAGGCTTTAAGGTGCGGGAACGGCGACTGTTCAAACCATTCGCGGTCTACATGGGCAAACTGGCGCACAAACGGCGCCAGCGCCACATCGGCCAGGCTCAAGGCGTGCCCGGCAAGGTAGGGCGTACGCGCCAGCAAGTCTTCCAGACGCTGCAAAAAATCGGCGCCCTGTGCCCGGTAATGCTCCATTGGATGTTCCGGGTAGCGGATGGCGTATTTGTAGCGGTCCAGCAGCACCTTGAAGCTGTTGTCGTTGGCCTCGATCAGTGCCGCGCTAGCCGGCTGCAACCAGTTATCCGGGTCATGCCGGGCCAGCGCCCAGTGCATGATGTCCAGGCTTTGCTCGATCACCCGGCCATCGGCACAGACCAGTACCGGTACCGTGCCTTTTGGCGAGGCGGCCAGCATTTCGGCCGGTTTGGCTTTAAGGCTGACTTCCACAATCGACAGCGCCACACCGCTGTAGCGCAATGCCATGCGTGCACGCATGGCATAGGGGCAACGGCGGAAGGAATACAGCACGTGCCCGCTCATTTGACCTCCACGGTGCTCAAGCCGTTGCCCTGGCGCTGCACCTGGATCTGCACCGGGATGCGTTCGTGCATTTCCTGCACGTGGGAAATTACCCCCACCTTGCGCCCCTGGGCCTGCAAGCCGTCCAGTGCGTCCATCGCCAATTGCAGCGACTCGGGGTCGAGGCTGCCGAAGCCTTCGTCGATAAACAGCGATTCGATTTTCAGCGTGCTGGAGGCCATCGAGGCCAGGCCCAGAGCCAGGGCCAGGGATACCAGGAAGGTCTCACCCCCCGACAGCGAGTGCACCGAGCGCAGCTCGTCACCCATTTCGGTGTCCATCACCAGCAAGCCGAGCATGCTGCCACCGCGTTTGAGGCGGTAGCGGCGCACCAGTTGGCGCAGCTGCACGTTGGCGTGGTGCACCAAAAGGTCGAGGTTGTAGGCCTGGGCGATCTTGCGGAACTTGTCCCCCGTGCCGGAACCGATCAGGTCACTGAGCCGCGCCCAGCGCTGCCATTCCTCATAGGCCTGGGCGATGCGTTGGGCCAGAGCCTGGTTGGCCTGCTGGCGGCGCTGGTCTTCGCTTTGCAGGGCACGCAATTCGGCGCATTGCTGTTCGCTGGCAGCCAGTTGAGCGTTCAGCTCGTTGAGGGCGTTGGCGAGTGACTCGGCGTCCAGGTTGCCATTGGCCTGGGCTTGATGCCGGGCCAGGCGCTGCTCGCGCTCTTGCAGCAATACGCGGTTCTGTTCGACGGCTTTTTCGCTGTTTTGCAGTTGCAGGCGCAGTTCGCGCAGCTGCGGCTCGTCATAAGCCAGCAACTGCTGCAGACGACCGTCATCGAGTTCGTTGTGCCGGGCGCGCCATTGGGCCACCTGGGCGCTCAGTGTGGCGTGTTCCTGTTGCAAGGCGTGCTGGCGCTCTTGCCCGGACTTGAGCTCGGCTGCCAGTTGCAGCAGCTGGTTGGCGGTAGCCTGCAACGCCTCGGCTGCCTGGGTCTGGGCCGTGCGGGCCTGTTCAACGGCCAGCTCCAGGGCTTGCTGCCAGTGTTCGGCGCTGGCGTATTCGCCCAGCATGTCCTTGAGGCTTTGCTGGCTGGCCTGTTGCTGCTCGCTCAGTTCCAGGACGCTGCGTTGCAGGGTCTCCAGTTCTTTGCCGCGGCTGGCCTGTTGATACTGCTCGCGCTCGATGGTGCTTGCCCGTTCGGTCTGCTCCCCTTGTTCGTCGCGCTGCTGATCGAGTTGCGCAATACGGTCCGCCACTTGCCGGTCCAGGGCCATAAAGCATGCAGACGCATTGTCCCGCAGCGCCGCAAGGGTATCGGCAGGCAGTACGCTGGCAAACTCGGTCAGTTCGTCTTCAAGGCGCTGGCTGTCTGCGTCAAGGTGCAATTGCTGCTGTGCCAGCTGTTGCGCCGCGAGCTGGCTGGCCTCGGTGCAGCGCTGCACTTGCTGTTGCAGGTGCGCCGCTTCTTTTTGCAGGGTGAGCAGGGCGTTCTGGCGCTGTGCGTCCTGGTTGATGCTGTGCTGCAGCTGAGTCAGGCGATGGGTCAGCCACGGCTCGCGCTTGGCCTGGGCCTGGCCCAGCCATTGTTCATACAGCGGGTGGGCTTGAAGGCTCTGGGTCAGGGCCTGTTGTTCCTGATGGATCCGCTCTTGTTGCAGTAAAAACTCTTTCTGCTGGGCAATCAGCCCGCCGACTTTTTCACGCAGCTGGGCAAGGGTTTCCTTGAGCCCGTCGACCACGGTGCGGGCGCTGGTTTCTTCCTGTTCATCGTGCCGGCCAAGGCTTTGCAGCAAGGCTTGCGGCTGGTGATACGGATGCTCGGCGCTGCCACACACGGGGCAAGGCTGGTGGTCCTGCAACTGCCCGCGCAGTTCTTCGACGCTGGCACTGCGGGCCAGACGCTGGCGCTCCAGAAGCTGGCGGGTGATCTGCAGAGTTTGCTCGGCCACCTCAAGGTCGGCCTTGGCCTGAATGCCTTGCTGGCTCAGGCGCTCGCGCTCCAGTTGCACGCTGTGTTGCTTGGCCTGCAATTCTTGCAGGCGACTGTCCAGCGCCTGCTGGCTGCTGCTCAGGCGTTGCAACTCCTCGAAGGCGCGCTGTTGCTGGCGGTTGTCATTGAGCAGGCTGCCCAGGGTCTGGATTTGCTCGTTGACCGCATGGGGTTCGGCACCGGCTTCCTGGAACAGGATTTCCAGGCTGTTGCGCAGTTCGGTCAGTTGTTGCGAGGCCTGTCGGGCCCGTTGCTCCAGGCCGGGCAACTCTTCGCGGCCCTTGACCAGGGTGTTGCTCAGCAGCACCAGTTTCTGCAACCGCGGACGGTAGGCATCCCAGGCGCTGGCCAGGGGCGCCAGTTGGCTGCTGTGCTCGAGTTGCGTGGCTATTTGGGCCAGGCGTTCGGCGCCTTGCTGCTGGCGTTCAAGCAGGGTGTTGAGGGTCTGTTGCCCGGCGTCGCAGGCCTGTTCGGCTTGCAGCTTGAGGGCCTGTTGAGCACTCAGGGCCTGGCTCAGGCGGTTGAGATTGGCCTGCTCCAGATGTGCCTGCTGGACCCGTGGCGCGTGTTCGCGCTGTTGCGCCTGCGCCTGCGCCGCCGCCAGTTGAGCGGTGTGCAACTGTGCTTCAAGCCGGGCCTGGTGCCGGGTCAGATCGTTTTGTTGCTGAAGATGGGCGCTGATTTGCACGGCCAGCGGGCTGAGTTGCGTATCCAGCTCGGCCAGGCGGGCAAACGTGTGGCGCTGCGGCGCCAGTTGTTCGAGCAGATGCAGGGTCTGGCGCTGATCAGCCTGGCTGTCCCATAGGGTTTGGGCTTGCTGCAATTGCTCGGCGGCACTGTGTTGCTGCTCTTGCAGTTCGCTCAGGGTTTTGAGCCAGGTGTGTTGCAGTTCCAGCTGCTTGAGCTGGCCTTGCTGGTTTTTTAACTGCTGCTGCGCCTCATTGAAGCGTTGATCCAGTTCGGCACGGGCTTGTGGCTCAAGGGGCGTGACGCCGACGGCCTGGTCTTGCAGTTGCTTGTGCGCGTCCCTGGCTTCTTTGGCCTTGTCGAATGCGCGCTTGCCCAGACGGGTGTAGAGCGCGGTGTCAGTGAGTTTTTCCAGCAGTTCACTGCGCTCGTTGTCATCGGCCTTGAGAAAGGCGCTGAACTCACTCTGGGCCAGCATCACGGCGCGGGTGAACTGTTCGAAGTTGAGCCCCAGCCGGGATTCGAGCTGGACTTTGTAGTCGCCTTTCTGGCTGGCCAGCAGTTGATCGCTGTCCAGGTCGCGCAGGCTCTGGCGACTGGCTTGCAGTTTGCCGGTGGCCTTTTCGCGGGCGCGGTTGGCTTCCCAGCGGGCGCGGTAGCGACGGCCGTCGATGCCCACAAAGTCGACTTCGGCATAGCCGTCGCCGGTGCCACGGCGCAGCAGGGTGCGCGGGTCGCCGGTGGCGATTTCGCCGTCGGCATCCGGGACCTTGGCATCGCGGCCGGTGTTGTTCAGCCGCGGCACGGCGCCAAACAGGGCCAGGCACAGGGCGTCGAGCAGGGTGCTTTTGCCGGCGCCGGTGGGGCCGGTGATTGCAAACAGACCGGCGCTGGCCAGGGGTTCTGCGGTGAAATCGAGCTCGAAGGGCCCGGCCAGGGAGGCGAGGTTTTTCAGGCGAATGGCGAGAATTTTCATGGCTGTTCACCTTCTTGCTGAACTTCCTGCAGCAACACGGCGAAGTCCTTGAGGGTCTGTTCGTCGGCGTCACTGCCGTAGTTTTCTTGCCAGGCCCGGCTGAACAGTTCCTGGGGTGTCAACTGGTCGAGTTCGATCAGTCGTGAGGCGTCGTCATCCCCGGCCCGGCTGCCGCTGCCGGCATATTCGGCGGCGATGCGCACCAGGCGCACGGATTTGCCCTGCAGCGCGGTTTCGATTTGTTGGCGCAAGTCCGGTTGCGGCTCGTCAAGCGTGACCCGCACCTCCAGCCAGGGCTGGCGCTGGGTATCTGCCAGTAAGTCAATATCGGGCAGCTCAGCCAGCTGGGCGAGGATATCGGCCAGGGGCTGCGGGCCGATACGTTGCAGATTGACGGCACGGGGGATCAGCAGTGGCTCGACGCTGAGCAGGGTTTCGCCATCGAGTTTCACGTCAAGGATCTGATGCTGGTAGGCGATTTCCGAGAAGGATAGCGGGATCGGCGAGCCGCAGTAGCGGATCCGGTCTTCGCTGTTGACCCGCTGCGGCTTGTGCAAGTGGCCCAGGGCGACATAGCTGATGCCGGGGCCGAACAGGCTGGCGGGCAGGGCTTCGGCGTTGCCGATGATCAGGCTGCGCTCGGAGTCTTCAGACACCGAGCCGCCGGCCATGTGCGCGTGGCTGATGGCGATCAGGGCCTGGCCGGGCTGGCGCTTGGCGTTGGCTGCGGCGATCAGCTTTTCATGGACCTGACCAATGCCGCGCAGATAGTCATCCCCCAGGTGCGCGCCGGTCACTTCTGCAGGGCGCAGAAACGGCAGTGCCAGGCACCAGGCGCCAATGTTGTCGTTGGCATCGGGCAGGGGGATGAGCAGGCGTTCGGCGTCGAGCTGGCCGTCATCGAGCCATAACACCCGGCCCAGCGCGTGGGTGCGCAAGCGGCGCATCAGCGGGGCGGGCAGTTCGATGCGCGAGCCGGAATCGTGGTTGCCGGCGATCATCACGATGGTGAGTCTGGGTTGTTGCTCGTGGGCGCTGACGATGAAGTCGTAGAGCCGTTCCTGGGCTTTGACCGGCGGGTTGACGGTGTCAAAGATGTCCCCGGCAATCAGCAGTACATCGGGTTGCTGTTGCCCCAGTTGGGCCAGGAGCCAGGTTAAAAAGCAGGCGTGTTCGAAGTCGCGTTCCTGGCCATGGAGGTTTTGCCCCAGGTGCCAGTCGGAAGTGTGAAACAGGCGCATAACAGAATCCGTTAAAAAGGGCTGGCAACCCGCTCGCTCAGGCGGTCACGGGTTGCCGGGAAATTATTTGGGGTAGAGGGGTGGCAGGCTGCTCGGTTCGCTGCCCGCGTCCTGCTCGCGCTCGGCGGCAGGAATGCTGCGAATGGCTTTCCACAGTTCTTCACCTTGCCAGTACTGGCCGGTTTCGCTGTAGAGCGCGCCGTTGAGTCCGTCCAGGGCGTCGGACAGCAACACAAAGCGTGCGGCCATGTCGGCCAGGGTTTCGGGTTGTTGCCGGGCCCAGGCATCCAGGGCCTGGCGCGTGGCCTGCGGGTCGTTGGCCAGGCAGGCGCGTTTAAGGTCGTCGAGCAAAGTGCGCGGGCTGGGACCGGTTTGCGCGGCACGCAGAATCGCCGGTTGCCAGCGGGCGCGCCACCACAATCCCAGGCTCGCCAGGGTGGTGATGGCCAGGATCAGGGTGCTGAGTTGCCAGATCCACAGCGAGGACTCTTCGTTGAGTGCCGTCGGGGTGTTGCTGACGGGGGTGTCCACGGCCAGGTTCGGGTTGGCCGCTGCCAGCAGCGTGCGGGCGGGCAGGTAAGTGCGCTCCAGGTGGTCTTCATGGGTGTTCCACCACACTACTTCGACAGCGGGCAATTCGATCTGGCCGATTCGGGTCGGCACCAGCGCTTCACGTTCTTCGCGACTGCCGATCAGGCCGTTTTCGGTGATCTGGTTGCTCAGTTGCGGCAGGTCCGGGTAGCGCCGCAAACCGTTGACGTCAGTGGCGGGCAGCGGCGGCAGTTGGGCGCTGGACAGGCCTTCGGCCTTGAGGGTCAGGGTGCGGGTCAGTGATTCGCCGACCAGGGTATGGTCAGGCTCGGGGTTCCAGGTTTCGCTCATGCTCAGGCTGCGCGCAGGCAGCCAGGGTGCATTGGGCGGGTAGGCCTCGGGCTTGGGCATGACGGTCAGCGGGATCTCGGACGAGGTCGCGTGTACCAGTTTTCCGGGTTTGGGCCCAAGCGGGGCCGGGGCGGTGGCTTGCTGGCTGTCGACCTGGGTGGCGCTGAAGGTTTGCGCCGGGATGATCAGCTCGCCACTGTGTTGCGGGTAGATCCCGTAGCGGCGCTCGATCACGCCGTGGCGCACGCCGTTGATCAGCTTCTCGTAGGTGCGGGACTCGCCCAGTTGCTCGACGATGGCGTCGTCGAGGTGCAAGGGGGTGAGGCTGCTGTCGTCGTAGAGTGCCACGGAGTGGTAAATACGCAGGGTCAGCAATGCCTGGGCCTGCACGTAGACGCTGGGCTGGTCGAGGCTGGCTTCGATAAACACCGGGGCCAGTTCGTTGTCGCTGGCCGCGCTTTGAGTGACGGTGAGGTTGATCGGCTGGCTGTGATACTCGCCCACTTGCAGCGCCGGGATAACCACCGTGCCTGTCTGTCTGGGCTGCAGGGTGATGATCCAGCGGGTGGTGCCCTTGTTGTCATCGCTGATGCTGTTGAGCTGGTTGACCTGGCGTGTGCCGCGCACTTCAAACAGGCTGTCCAGCGGCGTCAGGTCGGGCTTGCCGAACAGCGTGACGTCGTCGGATTCAAGTGTCAGATCGACGGTTTCGCCGGAGTTGAGTTGATCGCGGTCAACACTGGCGACCAGTCCCATGGCGTGGGCCGGCAAGGTCCAGCAACACAGCAGTAGAAGCAATACGCAGAGGCGGTTCATTTAGGCGAGTCCTGATGTAGCTGCTGTTCGTACCAGAATTTGCGTCGCAACAATTCGCTGGGGTTGTCGGGGATCTGTCTGAGCCATTGTTCCAGTGCCTGGCGCTGCTCTTCACTGGTCTGGTTGGCGGCGGGCGCTGGCGGGCGAGTGGTCGGCTCGTCACCGGGCTCACCGGGCTCACCGTTGGCGTGCGGTGCGGCGTCGGGGTTGGTCGGCTCGTCCGGTGGCGCCTCGGCGGTGGGGGTGGTGGCCGAACTGTTTTCCTGATTGTGTGCCGTGGTGCTTGAAGCACCCTGTGCGCTGCTGCTGAGCGGCGTTGGCTGCTCCGCGGGCGGCGGCTCGGGGTTGGGTGTTTTTTCGGGTTCGGCCCGGGCCTTGTTCTGCTCCAGCAATTGCTCGATCAGGGCCTTGTTGTGCGCAGCGGCCTGCAGGTCGGGTTGCAGTTCGATCGCCTGTTCATAGGCATCGATGGCGGCTTCCAGCTCACCGCTCATGGCCAGCGCATTGCCGCGATTATAGTGCGCACCGGCGCTGTTGACCTCGGCAAAGCGCTGGGCCGCGCCGGCATAGTCACCAGCCTCATACAGTGCCAGGCCTTTCCACATCGGGTCGCTGAAGCGCTCGACGGCTTGCAGCGGTTTTTTTTGCTCCAGCAGGCGCTGGCCCTGTTGATCGGGGCGCAGCCACAGGTCGGTGAAGCTCATGGCGTAGCCGGGTTGAGGGGCGAGCAGGAACAGCAAGGGCAGGCAAAACAGCCAGCCGCGCCGACCGGCACAGGCCACCAGCAGCAGAAGGGGCAGCAGCAGCCAATAGCCCTGGTCGGCCCAGGTGTCCAGGCGCAGGGTTTCACCGTTGTCGCGCAGGTTTCGGGGGCCATCGAGCAGGCCCAGGCCGCGCAGGTCGTTGTCATCCATACGGGCCTGGCGATAGCGGCCGTCCACGTCCAGGGCAAATGCCCGCAGGCTCGGGCTGTCGAGGCGCGGCAGCAGGATGGCGCCCTGGTCGTCCTTGAGGAATTGCCCGTTTTCGTCCACCACCGGGGCGCCTTCGCGACTGCCGATACCCAGTATCAGCAACTGCGGGGAGCGGCCGTCCAGCGTCTGGCGGATGCCGTCCCGCTCCTGTTCGCTGAGGGCCGAGGTGATGAGCAGCAAGCGGCCCGGGCCCAGTTCGCCCTGATCCAGCAGTTTGAGGGCCCTGGCAACCGCCAGGTCGGCGCGATGCCCGGGTTGGGGCATGATGGACGGCTTGAGGGCTTCAAGCAGGTTGCGACTGGTGGCAAAGTCATCGGACAGCGGCACCAGGGTGTGGGCGCTGCCGGCGTAGACGATCACGGCGGTCTGGGCGTCCATGCGGTTTTGCAGCAGGTCGTAGATTTTGCGCCGCGCCTGCTCCAGGCGGTTGGGGGAGCTGTCGGTGGCGAGCATCTCGGGGGTCAGTTCGAGCATGATCACCAGCGGGTCGGCAGGTTTTTGCGTGGACTGTTCGACCCTTTGCCAGCTGGGCCCGAGCAAAGCCAGCAGGGCCAGCAGCCAGCCGAGGCCGAGGGCGATCCACGGCAACTTGCTGTTGCGGCCATTGCCGCCGCTGAGCAGGACGCGATGAAAGGCGACCGGCAGGATCATCTGCCAGCGGCCTGCGCGTTTTTCCCGGTGCCAGCGCTTCCACAGCAGCCAGCCGAGCAGCGGCAGAACCAGCAGCCATTCGGGGCGCAACCAGTGCGGCCAGAGCGCGCTCATCGGCGCCTCCGCAGGCGCAGGCGCTTGAGGCGCGCGCGCCAGTCGGGATGTTGCTGCAAAAAACGCTCCTTGCTCAGCCAGCGTTGCACGGGGCTGTTGGGCCACAGTTCACGGATTACCAGCAGCACGCTCAGCAGCAGGGCCGCTGCCAGTGGCCAGCTGTAGAGCGACTGCGCCGGGCGGGCCTGGGTGGGTTGCTGGGCCACAGGCTCCAGTTGGTCGAGGGTGTCCTTGATGGTCGCCAGTTCGCCGCCATCGCGGGCGCGGAAGTATTGGCCGCCGGTGATTTTGGCGATCTCTTCGAGCGCCGGCTCATCGAGGTCGACCCCCGGGTTGATGGTGAACATGCCCTTGCTGCTGCTTTCTTGCGGGTCGGCGCCAATGCCGATCGGGTAGATTTTTACCCCTTCCTCGGCGGCCAGGCGTGCGGCTGTCATCGGGTCAATCTGGCCGCCGTTGTTGGCACCGTCGGTGATCAGGATCAGCACCCGGCTCTGTGCCGGGCGCTGGCGCAAGCGCTTGAGGGCCAGGCCAATGGCGTCGCCGATGGCGGTGTTTTTACCGGCGATGCCGATGCGTGCTTCGTCGAGCCAGGTATGGACGGTGTGACGGTCGAAGGTCAGGGGTGCTTGCAGGTAAGCCTGGCTGCCGAACAGGATCAGCCCCACGCGGTCGCCTTCACGGTTTTCCAGGAAGTCCCCCAGCAGGCTTTTGACCAGGTCAAGGCGGGTGACGTCTTCGCCTTGCCATTGCATATCGGGGTAGTCCATCGACCCCGAGACATCCACCGCCACCAGCAGGTCCCGGCCGCTGGCGGCGATGGGCAGCGGCTCGCCCAGCCATTGCGGGCGGGCGGCAGCCGTCAGCAGCAACAGCCACAGCAGCACGTAGGGGGTTTGCTGACGCCAGGAGGGCAGCGTGGCGCGTGCCTTGCGCCGGGACAGTTCTTCGAGGTCGCTCAAAAAGCTGACTTGCAGCGCGGCCTCGCCGCTGTCGGCGGCAGGCAGCAGGCGGCGCATCAGCCAGGGCAGAGGCAGCAGGGCGAAGAGCCACGGCCAGGCAAATTCAAACATGTTTGCGAATCCAGGTTTCAACCGCCTGATTGAGCCCGGCGATGGCTTTGTCATCAAGCTTGCATTCGGGCTTGTAGGCGCCCTCGACCAGCACCATCCAGCGTGTCAGGCCGGCAGCCGGGCAGCGGTTATCGAGGAACGCCAGCCATTTGCGGCCATTGAGGGTATGGCTTTGGCTGTAGGGGTAGTGGTTGCGGCACAGGCGCTTGAGCAGACCGTTGAGTTGCTGCAGCCAGGCACCGGCGGGTGCGCCGTCATAGGGTTTGGGAAAGCGTGCCAGTTCTTCCAGGGCCGCCAGCCGGACCGGGTCCAGAGGTTGCTCGGCCCGGCGCGGCAGGCGCTTGGCGGGCAGATAGCGGCGCAGCCACCATAACCCCCAACCCAGCAGGGCAAGCACAATCAGCAGCAACCACCAGCCGGGCGCTGGCGGCCAAAGACCAATCGGCGCTGGCGGGATCAGGGGTTGCAGCTGTTCAAGTTCTTTCATAGGGCTTTGCCGGGCCGTTTGGCGTTCAGGTATTCACGCAGTTGTTCGACCATTTCACTTTGGGTGCTGAGCGGCATCAGCATGACCCGCAGTTTTTGCGCCAGCAGTTCCCAGCGGGCGATGCGGGCCTCGGCCTGGGCACGGTAGGCCTGGCGCAGATCGTAATTGAGGGTGTCGAGCTCAAGCTGGGCACCGCGTTCGGCAAAGCGCAATAACCCGGCAGCCGGCAGGGCGTGGTCCAGCGGGTCGGACAGCGGCAGCAGCATCAGGTCGCAATGGCGCGCCAGCAGGCTCAGCTGTTGCTCGGCTGCGTCGGTGAGTGCGCGTTCATCGCAGATCACGATCACCAGGCTGCCGGGGCGCAGCACTTCGCGGGCACGGATCAGGGCCATACCCAGGGCATCGCGGTCCGATTGCACTTCGGTGTGCAGGGATTGATTGACCCGCACCAGGCGGTTGAGCAGTTGCAGCAGGCTCTGTTTGCTGCGCCGGGGTTTGATTTCGTAGTGTTCGTGGTCGCCAAACACCAGCCCGCCGACGCGGTCGTTATGGCCCAGCGCGGCCCAGCCGATGAGACTGGCAGCCTGGGCGGCGAGCACCGACTTGAACATCAGCCCGGAGCCGAAAAACAGCCGCCGGCTTTGTTCGGCGAGGATGAAAATCGGCCGCTCGCGTTCCTCATGGAACATTTTGGTGTGGGGTTCCTGGGTGCGTGCCGTGACGCGCCAGTCGATGGTGCGCACATCGTCCCCGGCCTGGTACACCCGCACCTGGTCGAAGTCGACCCCGCGCCCGCGCAGTTTGGAGTGATGCAGCCCCACCAGCGGGCTGCGCTGGCTGGGGGAGGCGAACAGTTGCACTTCGCGCACCCGATGCCGCATCTCGATCAGCTCGGCGAGGGTGACGCGGATGCCGGGTTCGGCGGGCAGGGGGTTGTTCATCGGTCAGGCAACGGCAACGACGTCGAGGATGCGCTGTACCACGCGGTCCTGGTCGATACCGGCGGCTTCGGCTTCAAACGACAGAATGATGCGATGGCGCAGCACGTCAAACAGCACGGCCTGGATGTCTTCGGGGCTGACGAAGTCGCGTCCGGCCAGCCAGGCGTGGGCCCGCGCGCAGCGATCCAGGGCAATCGAGCCGCGGGGGCTGGCGCCGTAGGCGATCCAGTCGGCCATTTCGGGGTCGAACTTGCCCGGGGTGCGGGTGGCCATGACCAGTTGCACCAGGTATTCCTCCACGGCATCGGCCATGTACAGGCCGAGGATTTCCTTGCGTGCGGCGAAGATGGCCTGCTGGCTGACCCTGCGCTCGGGCTTGGTTTCGCCGTTCAGGGCTTCGCCACGGGCCTGTTGCAGAATGCGGCGCTCGACGGCGGCATCCGGGAAACCAATTTTGACGTGCATCAGGAAACGGTCGAGCTGGGCTTCAGGCAGCGGGTAGGTGCCTTCCTGCTCGATGGGGTTTTGCGTGGCCATCACCAAAAACAGCGGCGACAGCTCGTAGGTGCTGCGCCCGACACTGACCTGACGCTCGGCCATGGCTTCGAGCAGGGCCGACTGAACCTTGGCCGGGGCGCGGTTGATTTCATCCGCCAGTACCAGGTTGTGGAAGATCGGGCCTTGCTGGAACACGAAACTGCCGGTTTCGGGGCGATAGATCTCGGTGCCGGTGATATCGGCGGGCAGCAGGTCGGGGGTGAACTGGATTCGATGGAATTGCGCCTCAATGCCCTCAGCCAGCTCTTTGATCGCCTTGGTCTTGGCCAGACCGGGCGCACCTTCGACCAGCATGTGGCCGTCAGCCAGCAGCGCAATCAGCAGGCGGTCGATCAACTTTTCCTGACCGAGAATCTGGGTTGAGAGAAAGGTTCGCAGCGCTAGCAGCGCTTCACGATGTTCCATCGATGACTGTTCCTGAAAAGGACACCAACGGCGTAAGAATTACGCCGGGGCTGGGGGCGTTACTTTAATCCATTGCGGGGGGTTGGGACTAATTACAGGCGGGCTTTTTATGGAAAAAGCTGAAAAGTGCGAGGTTGTTGAGAACGGTGCTCATCTGTATGGGCTTTGGGAGCTGTGAATCCTTGTAGCAGCCTCGTTTCTCGGTAGCGGCTACAGAGGGGGGGCAACCCGGAAATGCTCTGCCAGCAGCGCCGCGAAGGCATCTCGCGGCCCGTGCAGGCCGGTTTCGCGGTGCCAGAAAAACAGGTTGGGCATGGGCCGGCGCAAGGGTCAGGAGTAAAACGCTCTCGCGTTCTGCCACAGAGCCTGGTGTGCGCCGTCTTCGCCCAGTGCGTCGCGCAGCAAGGTGATGTCGTTGTCTTCAAACACTCGGGGTGCGCGGGTGGACGGCAGGTCGGTGCCAAACATCAGCTCGTGGGGGTTGGCGCTGTGGATCTGTTGCAGCACCTGCGGCACGGCAAAATCGACCCGGCCAAAGCCGCACGCCTTGATTCGTACGCCGTGCTCAGCCAGGCGCAACAGACTGGGCAAGCCTTCGTGGCTCAGGCCCAGATGATCGATGCTCAAGGCGGGCAGGCGCCGTAGCCGGGCTTCGAGAGGGGCCAGTTCCCGCGAGTCGATATACAGCTCTGAATGCCAGCCCACGCGTTCATGCACGCGCCTGGCCAGCGACTCCAGCTGGTCGAGTTGCTCTGAACCGCCGCGCTTGAGGTTGAAGCGCAGGGCGCGGACGCCGTGCCGGTGCAGGGTTTCAAGCTCTGCGTCGGTGACGGTGGCGGGCAATTGCGTGACACCGACAAAGCCTGGGCCGAGGCGTTTTAATGCGGCGATCAGGTAGCTCTGGTCATAGCCCTGAAAAGACCCCGAGACCACGGCACCACCGACGATACCCAGGGGCTCGGTGCGTGACAGGTAATCATCGGCACTGAAGAACCCGGGTACAAACCCGTTGTTGGGAATTAACGGGTAAGCGCGGTCGATGATGTGGCAGTGGGCATCGAAGATCGGGGGCATGGTGGTGAGCTCCAGTGGAAGTGCATAACTGTGGGAGCGGGCTTGCTCGCGATGCAGGTGACGCGGTCTGCCTGGCCCACCCCGCTGATACCATCGCGAGCAGGCTCGCTCCCACAATGTGGGCTGCCCTGCAAGGCTCCCTTCCTCAGAGAGGGTTAGCCCAGTTCGCTGACGTAGGTGCCGGTGCCCTTAAGGATGTTTTGCAGGGTTTCTTCGACTTCGGCCAGGTCGGCAGCCGCGGTGTTGTGGCTGATTTCCAGAACGTCGTCGCCCTTCAGAACGTCAGTATCGCCCGCGCCGATTTCAATCAGCAGGCGGGTAGGGCTCAAGGTGACTTTGATCCCGTCCAGCGTCGAAGGCTCGTCGTCGAGGGTGATTTCCAGCTCGTCTTCGTCAGGGTAGCGGGTCATCAGGAACATCTCGCCCTGATCCGTGTGGCAGCACAGCATGGCCATGTTGTCTTCTTCGTCATCGCACGGGTTGGCAAGCAGGTGGTCGGTGGTCATGTGCATGGGGAATTCCTGGCGCTCTGGGC
This sequence comes from Pseudomonas sp. B424, assembly GCF_055408345.1. Classification (NCBI taxonomy): domain Bacteria; kingdom Pseudomonadati; phylum Pseudomonadota; class Gammaproteobacteria; order Pseudomonadales; family Pseudomonadaceae; genus Pseudomonas; species Pseudomonas sp. B424. The sequence goes on from NZ_JBUZTL010000022.1 coordinate 42,519, forward strand.
GCGGGTAGGTCGAACAGGGGGCCAATTTTGCCAGCATGAACCGATTTGTGCAGATTTGAATGCGGGTCATGGCAAATGACTGGCAAGGATTTGCAGGTCACATCCGGTGCCAGCAGTGGAAAATAAGACTTTTTTATGAAGATTTATTGCCCGCGAATGCTAGGGTTATTCACTATCAGGCCCTGAGGTTACGTCCCGATGACCGAATATGTCGCCGCACCGTAAGCAGGCCGGGCGGCTCACTCGTTAAGCTGCGCGGTGATAGTTATCTCTAAAGGCACAGCCTGTTTATCCGGCAGTCGTTTTTGTAGATGCCCATCCTGGAACGTGAATGTGACCCTTGGGTCACGGCCAGCTTCACCTCCCTGTCATGTTGCGCTTTCAAGGTGAATGGCCAAGGTGAATACCAAGGCAGGCCCTGCACAGCATAGGCAGCTCCCCATGCGGGAATAACACGCGACGCTTCTCTCAATAACAAGCCCAAGCGGAGTACCACAGATGGCGTTCTTCACCGCAGCCAGCAAAGCCGACTTCCAGCATCAACTGCAAGCGGCACTGGCGCAGCACATCAGTGAACAGGCACTGCCACAAGTGGCGCTGTTCGCTGAGCAATTCTTCGGCATCATTTCTCTGGATGAACTCACTCAACGCCGGATGTCCGATCTGGCAGGCTGCACGCTGTCGGCCTGGCGTCTGCTGGAGCGCTTCGACCCGGCCCAGCCGCAAGTGCGGGTCTTTAACCCCGATTACGAGCGTCATGGCTGGCAGTCGACGCACACTGCAGTTGAAGTGCTGCATCATGACTTGCCCTTCCTGGTGGACTCGGTGCGTACCGAGCTGAACCGTCGCGGCTATAGCATCCATACCCTGCAAACCACGGTATTGAGCGTTCGCCGTGGCAGCAAAGGCGAGTTGCTGGAAATCCTGCCCAAGGGCACCAGTGGCGAAGGTGTCTCGCAAGAGTCGCTGATGTACCTGGAAATCGATCGCTGCGCCCATGTCGCCGAATTGAATGTGCTGAGCAAGGAACTGGAACAGGTTCTGGGCGAAGTGCGGGTGGCCGTGGCTGATTTCGAGCCGATGAAGGCCAAGGTGCAGGAGCTGCTGGCGAGTGTCGACAGTTGCCAGTACGCCGTGGACGCCGATGAAAAAGCCGAGATCAAGAGCTTCCTGGAATGGCTGGTGGGCAACCACTTCACCTTCCTGGGCTATGAAGAATTTGTGGTGCGTGACGAGGCGGATGGCGGGCATATCGAATATGACGCCAGCTCCTTCCTCGGGCTGACCAAGCTGCTGCGGGCCGGCCTGACCGCCGAAGACCTGCGTATCGAAGATTACGCCGTCAGCTACCTGCGCAAGCCCACCCTGTTGTCGTTTGCCAAGGCTGCACACCCGAGCCGCGTCCACCGTCCGGCTTACCCGGACTACGTGTCGATCCGCCAGATCGATGCCGACGGCAACGTGATCAAGGAATGCCGCTTCATGGGTCTGTACACCTCCTCGGTGTACGGTGAAAGCGTGCGGGTGATCCCGTACATCCGCCGCAAGGTGGCCGAGATCGAACGCCGTTCGGGCTTCCAGCCCAAGGCTCACCTGGGCAAGGAACTGGCTCAGGTCGTTGAAGTACTGCCCCGTGACGACCTGTTCCAGACGCCGGTGGACGAGCTGTTCACCACCGTGATGTCGATTGTTCAGATCCAGGAGCGCAACAAGATTCGCGTGTTCCTGCGCAAAGATCCGTATGGCCGCTTCTGCTACTGCCTGGCCTACGTGCCGCGCGATGTGTATTCCACCGAAGTGCGGCAGAAAATCCAGCAGGTGCTGATGGAGCGTCTGCAGGCTTCGGATTGCGAGTTCTGGACCTTCTTCTCGGAATCTGTGCTGGCTCGCGTGCAACTGATTCTGCGGGTCGATCCAAAAAACCGGATCGATATCGACCCGCTGTTGCTGGAAAAGGAAGTGGTACAGGCCTGCCGCAGCTGGCAGGACGACTACGCAAGCCTGGTGGTCGAAAGCTTCGGCGAGGCCAATGGTACCAAGGTGCTGGCGGACTTCCCCAAAGGCTTCCCGGCAGGTTACCGCGAGCGCTTTGCCGCGCACTCGGCCGTGGTCGACATGCAGCACCTGATGAACCTGAGCGACAAAAACCCGCTGGTGATGAGCTTCTATCAGCCCCTGGGCCAGAGCGCCGGTCAGGAGCTGCATTGCAAGCTGTACCACGCCGATACGCCGCTGGCGCTGTCGGACGTGCTGCCGATTCTGGAGAACCTGGGCCTGCGTGTGCTGGGCGAGTTCCCGTACCGTCTGCGTCACGCCAATGGCCGTGAGTTCTGGATCCATGACTTCGCCTTTACTGCCGGCGAAGGCTTGAACCTGGATATCCAGCAACTGAACGACACGCTGCAGGATGCATTCGTGCATATCGTGCGCGGCGATGCTGAAAACGATGCCTTTAACCGTCTGGTACTGACCGCCGGCTTGCCTTGGCGCGATGTGGCGCTGCTGCGAGCCTACGCCCGTTACCTGAAGCAGATCCGCCTGGGCTTTGACCTGGGTTACATCGCCAGCACCCTGAACAATCACACCGATATCGCCCGCGAACTGACGCGGTTGTTCAAGACCCGCTTCTACCTGGCGCGCAAGCTGACGGCCGAAGACCTCGAGGACAAGCAGCAACGTCTGGAGCAGGCGATTCTGACGGCACTGGACGACGTTCAGGTGCTGAACGAAGACCGCATCCTGCGCCGTTATCTGGACCTGATCAAAGCCACCTTGCGGACCAACTTCTACCAGCCGGATGCCAGCGGTCATAACCGTTCGTACTTCAGCTTCAAGTTCAACCCGCACCTGATTCCCGAGCTGCCAAAGCCGGTGCCGAAGTTTGAAATCTTCGTGTACTCGCCACGGGTTGAAGGCGTGCATTTGCGCTTCGGTAACGTGGCTCGTGGCGGTTTGCGCTGGTCGGACCGTGAGGAAGACTTCCGCACCGAAGTGTTGGGCCTGGTAAAAGCCCAGCAAGTGAAGAACTCGGTGATCGTGCCGGTGGGCGCCAAGGGCGGTTTCGTGCCGCGTCGCCTGCCATTGGGCGGCGGCCGTGACGAGATCCAGGCCGAGGCGATCGCCTGCTACCGGATCTTTATTTCCGGCCTGCTGGACATCACCGACAACCTCAAGGACGGCGCCCTGGTACCGCCTTTGAACGTAGTGCGTCACGACGACGATGACCCGTACCTGGTCGTTGCCGCCGACAAAGGCACTGCGACCTTCTCCGACATTGCCAACGGCATCGCCATTGATTACGGCTTCTGGCTGGGTGATGCGTTCGCCTCGGGCGGCTCGGCCGGTTATGACCATAAAAAGATGGGCATTACCGCCAAGGGTGCCTGGGTTGGCGTGCAGCGTCACTTCAAAGAGCGCGGGATCAACGTCCAGAAAGACAGCATCAGCGTGGTCGGCGTGGGCGACATGGCCGGGGACGTGTTCGGCAACGGCCTGTTGATGTCCGACAAGCTGCAGCTGGTCGCCGCCTTTAACCACCTGCATATCTTTATCGACCCGAACCCGGAGCCAGCCAGCAGCTTCGTCGAGCGTCAGCGCCTGTTCGATCTGCCGCGTTCGGCCTGGTCGGATTACGACACCGGCATCATGTCGGCGGGCGGCGGGATCTTCTCCCGTAGCGCGAAAAGCATCGCCATCTCCCCGGAGATGAAAGAGCGCTTCGCAATCACGGCCGACAAACTGACCCCGACCGAACTGCTGAACGCTTTGCTCAAGGCGCCGGTGGATCTGTTGTGGAACGGCGGTATCGGCACTTACGTCAAGGCCAGCAGCGAAAGCCACGCCGATGTGGGCGACAAGGCCAACGATGCGTTGCGCGTCAATGGCAACGAGCTGCGCTGCAAGGTCGTGGGTGAGGGCGGTAACCTGGGCATGACCCAGTTGGGTCGTGTCGAGTTCAACCTCAATGGCGGCGGCTCCAACACCGACTTTATCGACAACGCCGGTGGCGTGGACTGCTCTGACCACGAAGTGAATATCAAGATCCTGCTCAACGAGGTTGTGCAGGCTGGCGATATGACCGAGAAGCAGCGCAACCAGTTGCTGGGCAGCATGACCGACGAAGTGGGCGGTCTGGTGCTGGGCAACAACTATAAGCAGACTCAGGCCATTTCGTTGGCGGCCCGTCGTGCTTATGAGCGCATTGCTGAATACAAGCGTCTGATGAGCGATCTGGAAGCCCGTGGCAAGCTGGATCGTGCCATTGAGTTCCTGCCGTCCGAAGAGCAACTCAACGAGCGCGTTGCGGCAGGCCATGGCCTGACCCGTGCCGAGCTGTCGGTGTTGATCTCTTACAGCAAGATCGACCTCAAGGAAGCCTTGCTCAACTCCCAGGTGCCGGATGACGTCTACCTGACCCGCGACATGGAAACCGCGTTCCCGCCGATGCTGGTCAGCAAGTTTGCCGAAGCCATGCGTCGTCACCGTCTCAAGCGCGAGATCGTCAGCACCCAGATCGCCAACGACCTGGTCAACCACATGGGCATCACCTTTGTGGAGCGCTTGAAAGAGTCGACCGGCATGAGTGCGGCCAACGTGGCTGGTGCTTATGTCATCGTGCGCGACATTTTCCACCTCCCGCACTGGTTCCGTCAGATCGAGGCGCTGGATTATCAGGTTCCGGCTGAAATCCAGCTGGCGCTGATGGACGAGCTGATGCGTCTGGGTCGCCGTGCAACGCGCTGGTTCCTGCGCAGCCGTCGCAACGAGCTGGATGCTGCGCGTGATGTGGCGCACTTCGGGCCGCACCTGGCGGCATTGGGGCTCAAGCTCGACGAGCTGCTGGAAGGTCCGACCCGCGAAGGCTGGCAGACGCGCTATCAGGCATACGTCGAAGCGGGCGTACCTGAGTTGCTGGCGCGGATGGTGGCCGGTACTACGCACCTGTACACCCTGTTGCCGATCATCGAAGCCTCGGATGTGACCGGTCAGAACGCTGCGGACGTGGCCAAGGCGTATTTCGCCGTTGGCAGTGCGCTGGACCTGACCTGGTACTTGCAGCAGATCAGCAACTTGCCGGTTGAGAACAACTGGCAGGCGCTGGCCCGTGAAGCGTTCCGTGACGACATCGACTGGCAGCAGCGTGCAATCACCGTTTCGGTCCTGCAAATGGCTGATGCCCCGGCCGACATTGAAGCGCGTCTGGCGTTGTGGCTTGAGCAGAACCAGTCGATGGTTGAGCGCTGGCGCTCGATGCTGGTCGACCTGCGTGCCGCAACGGGCAACGACTATGCGATGTACGCGGTGGCCAACCGCGAGCTGCTTGACCTGGCGTTGAGCGGTCAATCAGTGGTCTGATGGCCTGAGTAGCAAAACAAAGCCCCGGCTCATGTGAAATGAGTCGGGGCTTTGTTGTTTTTGACGACTGGCGGGGGTGATCAGATCCCGATATTGCCCAGGGTCTGAACAATACTGCGCAGTGTGACGGCCAGGGTAGGGTGATCGACCTCGAAGCGCTCTACGGCGAGGTTGACGCTGTCGGCCAGGCTGGTGTCGTTGGTCGCTTTCTCGATATCGATCTGAGCCTGGATTTGTGTTGCAAGCTGGGTCAAATGATCACGCTCTTCCTGGGTGAGCGGTGGATTCTGTTCCAGTTGCTCGCGCAAGGTGTTGAGTTGTTCTTGCAGTTCGCGGGCAGGCATAGCATTCATCCTTTATTGATAGGCTCTGTTGTAGACCTTCGCAGTGAACAAAAGGTCAGTAAGCGGGCCTCTAGATTAATCCACTCGCGCTGAGTGTGCATGATCTCTATCAAAATCCCTTGTGGGCGATATATCGGCCATAAAGGCGCAGAATCATTTTGTACATAAACAAACCCGGTGCCGCGGAACGACTATCTTTAGGGCAAGTCTGTTTAGGGTATTGCTTGGGGGCTGCCTAATGGGCATTTGTCGTTATACTAACGGCCTGACCCAGGGCATAGCGCCCAAGTGTTAAGTATTCTCAAGGAGTTTTGCTATGCGCTGGACTGATCGTCTTGCTCAACTATGTGTCTGTGCCGGTGTGGTGATGTTGCCAGTGGCTGCCAATGCCGCCACTGAAGATGATCCGTGGGAAGGAGTTAACCGGGTAATTTTCAAATTCAACGAAAAGCTTGATACCTATGCCTTGAAGCCGCTTGCTCAAGGTTATCAATTCATCACGCCGCAATTTCTGGAAGACGGCATCCACAACATGTACCGAAACATCGGCGACGTGCGCAACCTGGCCAACGATGTGTTGCAAGCCAAGCCACACTCGGCCGGTGTGGATACCGCCCGCTTGTTGATGAACACCACCCTGGGTGTCGCCGGTTTCTTTGATGTGGGTACCAAGATGGGGTTGCAGCGCAACAGCGAAGACTTCGGTCAGACGCTGGGGTATTGGGGCGTTCCAAGCGGTCCTTATGTGATGCTGCCGCTGTTGGGCCCGAGCACCGTGCGTGACGCAGTCGCCCTCTACCCGGACGGCTTCACCGAACCGTACCCGTACATGCACGATATTCCGGCCCGTAACATGGCGATCGGCATGGACATCATCGATACTCGCGCCAGCTTGCTGTCTGCCGAAAAACTGGTGACAGGCGACAAATACGTCTTTATTCGCAACGCCTACTTGCAGCACCGCGAGTTCAAGGTCAAAGACGGGCAGGTTGAAGACGACTTTTAAGCCGTCCAGCCAGCACGCAGAAGACGGCCCCCAGGGCCGTTTTTTGCATTTTGGGCCGCAAAAACCGTCGTGTTCCCAGGCCGCTAAACCTTGGTTTTGGTTGCTGCCAGCTAGGTTCTTATAACCCGCGGGAATTTAACGCGACGAACACCTGAAGCCACCCTCTGCCTGAGCTTGAAACCCCCCGCGGATGGGAGTACCGTCTGCGCCTTACACGGGCACCTTTGTAGGATCGAGCAACACAATCGATTTGAGTCAGGGATGTTCACAAGCCAATTCAGTCGTGAGCCCGACGTGTTCGGGCTCCAGCGACAACCTAATTCTGGCGCCGTTTGCCCACATGCAAAAAACCAGTGCCACGCTGCTGATCATTGATGACGACGAAGTAGTGCGCGCCAGCCTGGCGGCCTACCTGGAAGACAGCGGCTTCAGCGTCCTTCAGGCCAGTAATGGCTTGCAAGGCCTTCAGGTGTTCGAGCTAGAGCAGCCAGACTTAGTGATCTGTGACCTGCGCATGCCGCAAATGAGTGGTCTGGAGTTGATTCGCCAGGTCACCCAGCGCTCGTCACAAACCCCGGTGATCGTTATCTCCGGGGCAGGTGTGATGAGTGATGTGGTCGAGGCGTTGCGTCTGGGTGCTGCCGACTACCTGATCAAGCCGCTCGAAGACCTCGCCGTTCTTGAGCACTCCGTACACCGGGCACTGGATCGTGCACGGCTACTGCTTGAGAACCAGCGCTATCGGGAGAAGCTGGAGTCTGCCAACCGCGAGCTTGAGGCCAGCCTGCATCTACTGCAGGAAGACCAGAACGCGGGCAGGCAGGTGCAGATGAACATGCTGCCGATCAGCCCATGGGCCATCGATGACTTCAATTTTGCGCATCAGATCATTCCGTCCCTGTACCTGTCCGGTGATTTTGTGGACTACTTCAGGGTTGATGAGCGTCGGGTAGCGTTTTACCTGGCGGACGTTTCCGGTCATGGCGCCTCGTCGGCGTTTGTCACGGTGCTGCTCAAGTTCATGACCACGCGCTTGCTGTTCGAGTCCAAGCGCAACGGGACCTTGCCGGAGTTCAAGCCCTCCGAGGTGCTTGGGCATATCAACCGTGGCCTGATCAACTGCAAGCTGGGCAAGCATGTGACCATGGTGGGCGGCGTAATTGATGAGGAGACCGGCGAGCTGACCTACAGCATTGGTGGTCACTTGCCACTGCCAGTGCTCTACACTCCTGAGAGTGTGAGTTACCTGGAAGGGCGGGGGTTGCCTGTTGGCCTGTTCAACGAAGCCACCTATGAAGATCATGTTCTGAAACTGCCACACGCCTTCAGCCTGACGCTGATGTCGGACGGGATTCTGGATCTTCTGACTGAGCCGACGCTCAAAGAGAAGGAAGCTGCTTTACCGCAATTGGTGAAAACAGCAGGCGGCAGCCTGGATGGTCTGCGCCAGGTTTTTGGATTAGCTACGCTCGGGGAGATGCCGGATGATATCGCCTTGTTGGTGTTGAGCAGGAATCTTAAATGAGTACCGGTAGAATTCAGTTCGCCGAACAGGATGGCACCTTCGTCCTGAAGTTTGTGGGTGAAGTGCGTCTGACGTTGTGTTCGGCACTGGATGCGACAATCGAGAGGATTTTCACGGCGCTGAATTTCAATGCCATCGTGATAGACCTCACCGAAACCCGCAGTATCGACAGCACCACTCTGGGTTTGCTGGCGAAGCTGTCGATCTTGTCGCGTCAAAAAATAGGCCTGTTGCCGACGGTGGTCACCACCCATGAAGACATCACCCGGCTGCTGCAGTCGATGGGTTTCGATCAGGTGTTCAACATTATCGGCAAGCCGATCCCGTGTCCGGAATGCCTGACCGACCTGCCTTCACAGGACCAGTCTGAAGAAGTGGTGCGGGTGAAGGTGCTGGAGGCGCACAAGATCCTGATGGGGTTGAACGACTCCAACCGTGAAGCGTTTCATGACCTGGTGAATGCGCTCGAGCGTCACTGATCTCGAGCAGGCAGCACGCATGAAAAAGGGGCCGTCCTGCACAGGGGCGGCCCCTTTTTGGTCAGCGGCCTTCCAGCAGCTCTGCGGCTTGATCCAGCAGGGCCAGAGGGTCCTTGGCCTTGTGGATGTCCACCGACAGCAACTGACGGAAGCGACGGGCACCAGGAAAGCCCTGGCCCAGGCCCAGAATGTGCCGGGTGATATGGTGCATCGAACCGCCTGCAGCGATATGCGCAGCGATATACGGTCGCAGCAGCGCCAGCGCCTGTGCCCGTGAAATCACGGGGTCGGAGCTGCCAAACAGCTGCTGATCGACCTCTGCCAGGATATAAGGGTTGTGATAGGCCTCACGGCCGAGCATCACCCCGTCGAACACCTGCAAATGCTCCTGGCATTGTTCCAGCGTCTTGATCCCGCCATTGAGAATGATCTCCAGCTCCGGGAAGTCGGTTTTCAGCTGTGCGGCAACGTCGTAGCGCAGAGGAGGGATATCGCGATTTTCTTTGGGCGACAGGCCTTCGAGAATGGCGATACGGGCATGCACGGTAAAACTGGTGCAACCGGCATCTCGCACAGTGCCGACAAAGTCGCACAGCTGCTCGTAGCTATCGCGCCCGTTAATGCCTATCCGATGCTTGACCGTGACAGGAACAGACACCGCGTCCTGCATGGCCTTCACGCAATCGGCAACCAGCGTCGGGTGGGCCATCAGGCAAGCGCCGATCATATTGTTCTGCACCCGATCGCTCGGGCAGCCGACATTCAGATTCACCTCGTCATACCCTGCAGCCTGAGCCAGGCGCGCACACGCTGCCAGATCAGCCGGAACACTGCCGCCTAACTGCAAGGCCAGCGGATGTTCAGTCTCGTCATGCCGTAAAAAGCGCTCGGCATCACCATTGATCAGCGCGCCGGTGGTGACCATTTCAGTGTAAAGCAGCGCATTTTTGGACAGGAGGCGCAGGAAGAAGCGGCAATGACGATCGGTCCAATCCATCATAGGGGCCACGCTAAAGCGTCTGGACACCGCAGAGCCTTTGTTTTCGTGGGTTGTAGCTGATTTCTCTAGCATTTTGCTCTACGTGTTTAAGGCGTGTTTTAGGGGGTAAAAGGGCGTTTTTTGTATGTCACTGGTACAATGTACCATCTCAATTTCGAATTGTACCAGTTGACCATGGCCACGATCAGAGCACGCAAACGCACCGACGGCAGCATCAGTTACACGGCTCAAATACGCCTGATTCGTGAAGGGGCGCAAGTCTACCAAGAGAGCCAGACCTTCGCCCGTAAACAGGCCGCTCAAGCTTGGGTTCGCAAGCGTGAAGCCGAGCTGGACCAACCCGGCGCGATCGAGCGGGCAAACCGCGTAGGCGCTACAGTCAAGGAAATGATCGAGCGGTACATGGTTGAAATGGAAAAAGCCCGCGCTATGGGTAAAACCAAACTGGCCACACTCAAAGCTATCAGCGAATCCTACCTGGGCCAGGTCAATGATCAGGACTTGAACTGCCAGGTATTGGTTGAGTATGCAGTCTGGCGCATGGGGCCAGAAGGCGGAGGGGTGCTGCCTCAGACCGCCGGCAATGATTTGGCCCACCTTGGGGCAGTGCTATCCATTGCTCGTCCAGCATGGGGCTACGAGGTCGATCCTCAGGCAATGGGCAATGCCCGTAAGGTCTTGCGCAAGCTGGGCTACAACATGCGTAGCCGTGAGCGTGACCGCCGCCCGACACTGGATGAATTGGATAAGCTGCTCGAGTACTTTCAATCGATTCAGGACAGGCGCCCGACTTCAATCAATATGCTCAAGATGACAGCGTTTGCCTTGTTCTCGACACGGCGTCAGGAAGAGATCACCCGGATCAAGTGGGCGGATCTGGACGCTGAGGGGGGTAGAGTCCTGGTGCGGGATATGAAAAATCCCGGGCAGAAGATAGGCAATGATGTGTGGTGTCATCTACCGCCTGAAGCCTTGGCCATCCTGCAGTCAATGCCAAAGACCGTTGACGTGATTTTTCCCTACAGTGCTGAATCAACTTCCGCATCCTGGACACGGGCCTGCAAGTTTTTGGGGATCATCGATCTGCACTTTCACGACCTGCGTCATGAGGGTGTCAGTCGCCTGTTCGAGATGGATTGGGATATTCCCCGTGTGGCCAGCGTTTCGGGCCACCGCGACTGGAACTCGATGCGTCGCTATACCCATCTGCGCGGTCGTGGTGATGTCTATGCTGGCTGGAAGTGGTACGAAAAAGTGCTTCAGGCGCCCGTGATGTTAGGCGCCAAAACACTTAGGTGAGTCATCTACTGCGCAGTGCGCTGTTGAGTTGCATGCACTCTTTCACCGCTGCAGCGTGTTGCGTATCCAGATACTGGGCAAGGTCAGTGATATGCACCCCCTTGGCACTTTTCTGGCTGGCTTCGATACGTGTGATGGGTATCCTGATTTGGCCAGCCATCACCTTACGCTGGAACATCTCCGTGGTCAGGTGTGTGAAGTAGTCGGTACACACCTTCTCCAGCGGGATCACAACCTGACCATCATATTGGGCCATCAATACCAGGAGCGTCTTCATATTGGGGATGCTCCAGTCTTGGGGTTCTCTTGCATGCTGGTACTCCTCTGGTTACAGCGATAAAGCGCTCTGGAACACCCAGCAGCGCAAGGTTTTGGGGTTGCTCTGCAACGGATTGGTCGCCGCCTGCGAAGCGCGAACGGCGCTATAAGTAGCCTTATTGATGTCCACCAACTTGCGGCTGCGGGAATTCTCCAGCAGCGGCCGCAGCACCTTGAGATCAGCCACGTTCTGGTGATGCTCGCGGGCCAGCTTCACAAACCCGTTGAGGTGAATGGCGATCAGCTTCGGATCGGCGCTGTGGTTCACCTGCGGGCCTTCGCCCAGGCTTTCGAGGTACTCGTAAACTTCCCAGAACTCCGCCACCAGCGGGTGGTCGGCGCTGATTGCCGACTGGCGCTCAAGGGCCATGGCCGTGAGCTGCTGCTGGGTGGTGGCCAGCTGGTTTTCATCCAGCGGGCAAACCAGCCGCAAGCAATCGAGCAGGGCCAGCAGCTGGCTGTGATTTTTGATAATCCGCTCTACGCGGATGTCCTTGAGCTTGCGCAGGCGCTCCTCATGCACCACCACCCGCTCGGCAAACCTGGCCATTACCTGCGGCTCGGCACGTATGGCCTTGAGCAGAAAGTGGCTTAACTGCTCGACCGGGATCTGGTTCAGATTGTCAGCGGCAATACGGCTCTCTGTGGTGACGGCAGGGCGGGCAAAATGCAGTTTGACGATACGGGTCAGGATCGCTTCCGACGCGCTGACAGCCGCGTTCTGGCTGATCGCAATCGTTGCGCGAAACGGCGGCTCGTAAGTCTCGTTGCCGCTGGTCTTCATGCCCTTGGTACCCAGGGTGCCGCCGCCGAAAAACTCCTTCAGCTCATCCCAGTCAAAACCCTTGGCATGGAGCTTGTCCGGCTCGTTGCGGTCGCCCTCGATCAACACCACCGGCATATTGGACACTTGCCCCATCGCTCGCTGACGCCCGGCGCGAGTAGATTTGGACGGGTCGAACCCTTCCTTCTCCTGACCCAGCAGTTTCCACAAAAAGGTGAGCAGGGTGGTTTTACCGGCACCGGCTTCGCCAGTGGCTTCTAAAAAGGGAAACGACTTGTACTGCGCCCGGATCTGCTCCGCGAACAGCGAGCCAAACCAGAACGTCAACGCCACCAGCCCATTGGCCCCAAAGCAGGTCCACAGCATGGGCAGCCAGTCTTCGCGGTACTCCTTGGCATTGCGCTGGATGTGCATCGGGTTGGACTTTTGCAGCGTCTTGAGCCGCAGCTTGCCGAACTCGAAGTAGTCCTCCTGGTTCACCTCGCTGAGCACGCCGTTGCGCACCGCGATATCCCCGAACACATAACTGCCGTGCTGCTTGCTGTAGCCGATAAAGTCGATGGTTTCGACTGTCTTCAGGCCAAACAGCTGCTCCTTCATGATCTTGTTGAGTTGTTTGCTGTTGCCGGTATAGAACGGTCCGGCTGCCATGCTCAACAGGCGCTTTTTAAACTCCGGGGCCGTGGATACCTGGCTTCCGGTGAAGGTGCTTTTAACGCTGGGCCCGTCGTGTGGGAAGTCGATACGGAAGTAGTACCAGGACTCATCCGTCACTTCATTGCGCTGGAAGTACAACGCTTGCGGGTAGCAATCAGCGATCTCAACAACGCCGCCGCATTGGCGCAACGCTTTGTCCCGGCGTTGACGCTCATTAAGTTGCTGGTCTGATTCCAGCGACGAAGACTCCAGCGCGAGCATGGCCCGGTTGAACTTGTCAAAATCCATCGTGAACCAGTAAAGCCGATTGTCGAATTCAAAATGGAATTCGTGCAGCTCGCGCCACTCGTACATCAGTACGCCTTTCTCGGCAGCACTCTCGGCGATCAATAACGAGCCGTGATAACGGGCAGCTCTCAGGTCTTTACTGACCCGCTCAGCGCGTTTACTCGGCTCATCAATCACCACCCAACGCTGGTGCAAGTCATTCCAGTCAAGCTTGCGGCTGTCGGGCTGAGGGATCTGCGCCGCTTCGCAGACATAGCCAAGTTCGCGGGCCAGGCGCACCCAGCGCTTGGTATAACGATGCGCCCCGGGCTCGTTATCAAGCGCCCAAATCAGCTTGGGTAACTTGCCGCCGCGTTGCCGTGACAGCTCTTTAAGGGACGCTTCAGGGAAGGCATTCGACGACATGGCCGACACCGCCGCAATATCGTGATGCACCAACGCAATCGCATCGAAAATACCCTCGACGATCCACAGCTCTTTGACCTGCAGCAGATCGACACAAGGTGGGCACCACCACACGCCCTTGTAACTGTCATGGGGCTTGAAGCGCGCTTTCATCTTGCCGAAGCGCTGAGGGCGGTCGATCAGGCGCTCCCAATAGCCGCCTTTCTCCAGAGCAAAGCGCACCGTGGCACTGCCCGCATCGAGCTGGGTCGAGTAAAAGGAGTCCTGGGTAAACCAGCCCTGAATCAGCTCAAAGCGAAAGCCGCGGGCAAACTCCAGATACGCCCGCGCCGTTGCGTGGGGGTGCTGATCAGTGGCGGGCGCACGCTTGCTCCAGTCGTCGAACAAATCTTCATAGAGTTCTTTGACATGCCAGCTTTGCGAGCATTTACCCTCACGCCCGCAAATGATCAGCCAAGGGTTGGCGTAGTGCGCATACAGCTCATTCCTGCCGCACGCCGGGCATTTGCCACCGCGCAGATAACGGGTGTTCTGGCGGCGTTTAAGGCCGTAGTGCTGCTCCAAACGCAGTAGCACCTCGGTGCGCAAATCAAGTGCCATATTCATCGAGTTGGACCGTCCACCTCAAATTTCGGGTGCAATTCACCCAAACCCATTACCAGCGGGTCAGGGCAGGGTGTTTAAGAGCTAGGGCGTAACGAGGCGCAAGCGACGATTGTCCGTTGCGTTGATAATGCGTTCGTAGATCAGATTGACCGGCACCGCCCAAGTCAAACCGCTTGAGGGATCAGTCACCACAGCGACAGCGGTGGAGCTGGCGTCAACATCCAACTGGTGGCGGTTATTGCTGCACTTCAACTCGCCATAAGCGCGAGTCACCAGCTTCTCAGCCTTATGCAATGGAACCTCTAGGCTTGCGGTCAAATGTTGCACCGTACGGCAAAACAGCAATTGATCATTGCCCAGGTGTTCAGCCTGATGGCGCTGCAGAAAGAACAGAGCCGCCGATTGCATGCTGGCGTCGTATTCCTGATGTTCGGTATGGGTTGCCGTATTCATATCGCACGCTCCATTTCCAGATTATCCAGCAGATCGGGTTGGTTGGTGGCTGACAGCATCGCCGCACGCCGCTGCGCGGCAGTGGCCATCGGCAGCCTGACCTCAGGGTTCGCCATACCGCTGGGGCTCATTTCGTGGGTCATTTCAAACTCGGCGCGCACCGCCCAGCCGCAACCTTCGTTGGTGCATTGCAAATAGGCCACGCGCAGAAAGATATGTTTGCCCTCGCTGGTGCGGATTCGCATACGTGACTGGCAGTGAGGGCATATCAACTTGTAAGTGCTCATCGGCAGGCTCCTGCGCGGGGCAGTACAACGTCCTTGCGGATAGTCAAAACCGGGCGTTTCATTCGCAGTGTTCTCCTTGGCGCCCAAGGCCTTGGTGTGTAGTCGCGCCATCTTTGATTCCGAGCAAAACGGCTGCCCGGTGAGCTTCACCACGCAAACACTTTTTCTGCCCGTTCAATACCGCGTACACCGTAGAGGGGTTAAACCGATGTTGTTCAGCCCACTCTTTGGTCGTGATGCCGAGTCGTCCCAGGTGCTCACGGGCCTCTTGGCAGGCTTGCTCAAAACGGGATGTGTTCGGCATAGTCTCTGATCGTGTGATTTAGTGTGATGACAGACGAAGTATTTCCCATGATTGTGGGATTGTAAAGCCTATAGGGAGACGATTGTGGGAATTGGTGAGCGTCTCAAAGAAGAGCGTGAACGCTTGGGATTCAGCCAGACTGAATTTGCGGCAGTCGCTGGCGCATCGAAAAACAGCCAGTACAACTACGAAAAAGGTGAGCGTTGTCCCGACGCGGCTTATCTCGCGGCCGTGGCTGAAAAAGGCGTCGACATCCTCTACGTCGTCACAGGCGCGGCAACCCCGCAGGTCGTCGAAGGCTTTACCGCTGCTGAAGACAAACTGGTAAATCAATACAGGGTATTACCTGAGGCCGATCAGGCGGCTATTCATCGAATCGTCGGTGCCATGTGGGAACAATCTGCTAAAGGAAAAGAATAGTCTTTCAAGCTACGGCGTATCTGTCCCGCTTAACTTTGGGAATACCCCCGTTACCGTCCCCCCGACTATGCGATCAATGGAGCAGTTAGCATGTCGGACCCATCTAAGTCCAATGACAGTCAAGTAATTGAAGTGGCCGTAGAAACCGAGTCGTTAACCCATGACGAGAAGATGTTACTTACTCTTTATAGGGAAATGTCCGAACTTGATAGGCGTTATATTCGTCGAGTGGCGGAGGTGATTGCAGCGACCTCGGGTTGAACTTATATCGTTCATCAGCCCAAGCGTTCGCTTGGGCTCCCATGGTTGTTCCGGCTCGCCGGATAGCTCGGCGATGTAAGGACGAAAGGTCAGGGGATAGGGCAAGTGATCAATCTAATAAGATTATCTGTCATCAGCGTTTTATGTGCCTTGCTTCTTGCTTCTTGCATGCAGCGAAAGCGATACCCAGGGTAATGACAACAGCAAAGACACGTATGCTTTGGGTGAACTGGCCAATTCATTTTACCTTGAGCGTGATGTTTACATGGGGCCAATTAAACGAACAGTTGAAGTACGGCTGGCGCATAAACTGTCACCAGAACAATTAAAAACCGTAGCAGAAACAATCAAGGCAACCGCAACCCGAAAAACCGAGCGAACTTTTATTGGCTATACCCTTGGACAACAACAGTCGCCGGGGTATTGGGCGACAACCCACTATGACCCTGATCTGAGGGTTGAGATTCTGGAACGCTAGACGTTTCGTTTAACCCCAGCCTGAGCAGGAGGTCCTGTGTCCAGTGATGATCAAAGTCTTGATACAGATCGTTTAGCGCAAATATTTAAGGAGCGCATAACAAAACCGGAGTGCCCATTGTGTGAGCAAGACGACTGGGCGTTACCGCACATGACAGGCTCCACAGGCGTCAGGATTCCTTGGGCGTTTGGGCCAAATTTCGCGCTCAACGGCCCATCCGCCGTGCTGCTGTACTGCAAATACTGCGGTTTCATGCGTCTGCATGCACTCGATGCACTGGACGGGGTGCTAATTGAATCCAGCGACATCAACGTCGGGCCAGGAGTGTCTTCATGACCAAACCGTTTGAACTGGTGTACCTGAGTGAAAGGCGCTCTGGTCGCCTGGGCGGTGACAGAAAGGCAAGTGGCAACGATAATCAAGGGAGTGGAACGCCGCCAGGTCCTCCAGGAGATGATGAATTGAAAAGCCGAGTCGAAGCTCTGGAAAAAGCGCTCCCCGACATCCGCGAACGGATGGTGCGGGTAGAGACCAAATTGGACAGTATTGAAAAAACCATGGCCACAAAAACGGACTTGGGCGATCTCAAAGTCTCCATGGCCGAGTTGAAAACCTCCGTCATTGAAGGGTTTAACAACCAAACCAAATGGTTTGTCGCCACGGCCGCCGTACTGGCGGGTATCGCATTTACGGCCGCTCGGCTGATTCACTAAGCGCTAGCGTTCAGCCCTGCACTACGCAGGGCTTGTTACGTGCGCCATCTTCGCCCACTCCCGATCCACCGCCCGCCTGGCAGTCTCCTTGCTGACATACAGGTAAAGCAGCCGCTTCGGTTTAGCCTGATCCCCTGCAGTCACCGACCGTTGCTTGCCCGTTTTAAGATCGCGGTAATACGCAATCACCCCCGAGTACTCCCCCTGTTGGTCTTCAGCCAGATCCTCAACGCCATCCTCCGGTAACTTGCTTTCCAGCTCCAGGCTCACGGTGTAGCCGCCATCGGCGGTGAGGCGGTGTTGCACGTTGCCGCCGTACCAGATGATCGCGTCGATTTCCGCCTTTACGCCCTGGAGCGTGTAAGTCAGCTCAGGAATCAAGTCCGCTCGGCCCATGGCCAGGTTGTAGCTGAGGGTGGCACTGCCCCGTTGCAGGCGCCTGAATTCCGCCCGGGCGGCTCGGAGTGCTGATTGTTGATCACTGTAGGTATGGCGCAGGTCTTTGAGGTTGTCGCCGCCGCCGGCAATGGCCTGCTGCTTTTTGGCGCTGTTGATGTCGTAGTAATACGCCCGCACGCCGTCGTAGCTGTCGCGGTCGGCCTGCAGGTACCGGTGTTGGTCGCCATCGGCACGGGTGAGGGTGATATGGGGCAGTGCGGTACCGCTCACGGACTGCCCGCCACCGGCCGGCAGGCACAACAGGCAACCGGCTTTCACGCTGGCCACCGCGTCGAACTCTTCACCCAGGCGGCAGATCAGGTTGGCGTCGGATTCGTTGGCCTGATCGAGCTGCAGGATGGGCAACCCCTCCAGTTTCTGCGCGATGGTCGGTTTCAAGCCATTGCCCAGAGCAAGGTCACGGATCACTTCACCCAGGGTTGTATTGCTCCAGCTGCGTTCGCGTTTGTTCTTGAGGCTCTTGCGCAGGTCAGCCGATCTGGCCCGCAGGCTCAGGGTATCCGGGGCGCCACTGTGTTCGATTTCGTCGAGGGTGTAGCTGCCTTTGTCCACCAGGCCGGTGTCGCTCCAGCCGAGCCAGAGCTGCAACTGCGCGCCTTTGGCAGGTATGGCGAGCAAGCCGTCATGGTCGCTCAAGGTGATGCTCAATTGGTCGGCCTCAAGCCCACGGTTATCGGTCAGCTCCAGGCTGATCAGGCGCGGACTGATCCGTTGGGCAATGTCCTGCCCCTCCACCGTGAGGCGAAACACCGGGGTGGGATACCCGGCGTCCCCCGCGATTGCGCTCACAGCAAACCTCGCAACAAGCTGACACCTGCATCGGTGGCCGCACCGATCAGGTCCAGTTGATCATCATCGATACGCTTCAGGCTCAGGGTGAACTCAACCCGGCGCGGCGTGCCGTCGCGAAAAAACACCGTTTTGGTTTCGCTCAGGCTCTCAATCACCCATAGGCCGTAAATCCGCCCGCTGCCCTCAATCATCGGCCACGCCTTGCCGGTGTTCGCCATCAGCCGCAACGCATCGAGGCTCAGCGTGGTGCCGGCCAACTCGGGGAAGAGAATGCCGGGCAGGGTGATGATGTCGTCACCACGCCCAGCAAATTGCCGTGCCGGCGCTGCACCCACCCGGCTGCTGCCGGGATGGCGCCATTCGGTTTGTCGCTGCAGCTCTTGATAGGCCAGGGTTGAAAGGCTGAACACGAACATGCCGAGGGCAAGCATCATGGTGGTTAGTCCAGGTCAGAGAGTTGGCTGCGGCGCCGGGCCGATTTTTCGTTGCTGATGCGGCTCAGTTCGGCGCGCACAGCCCGGGCGATGGCTTGGGCATCCATATTGGCGGCGGGGTGGATATTGATTTCGTAGTGGTCGTTGCTGTCGTAGGTAGACGGCGCGGGTGGAGCGATTGGCCGGCGCATGTCGACGGCCAGCGCCGGTGTGCCAAGTGTGCCGAGGGCAAGTACACCGGTGGCGGTCAGTTGCTTGCTGAGCTGGTTTATGGCCTTGAGCGGGCCTTTACCGCCATCGACCAAGCCTTGTGTCAGGCCGGCCATGGTGAAGTTCCCCAACTGCGCAAACACCCGCGACGGGCTGTTGATATCGAGCTTTTCCTTGAACCAGGCAATGGTCGAGTCGCCAATGTTGTTGATGGCGGTTTTGATTTTTCCCAGGCCGGCATACAGCCCGTTGACCAGGCCATTGACGATCATGTTGCCGAACTCGGTAAAGCGGTTGGGCAGGTCGATACCCAGATAACTCAGCACTCCGGCAAAGGCCTGGTACATCAGCCCGACCGGATTGAAGTTGGCCAGCACCGTAATGATGCCGCCCACACCACCGTCAAAACCGGCCCTGATTTCTGCCCAGGCACTGGCGAAGTAGCGTTTGACCGCGTCCCAGTTGTCGTAGATCAGGTAGGCAGCCGCTGCAATGGCGCTGATGGCGATGCCCACTGGGTTAAGCATCAGCGCTCGCCCAAGCCACAGCAGGGCCTTGCCAACAAAAGGCAGCACGTTCTTGCTGAGTTTCAGGAACATGCCTATTAAGCCCGGCAGACGAATGCCCAGCTGAGCCAGCATTAAACGCAGAGCTACAAAAGGCAGCAGCACACTGGCGACAGTGATCATCAGGCCGCCTATGGCCAGAGCAAGCCCCGCAATGATCGCGGCGGTTTTGACCAGCCCGGCACTGAGAGCAGGGTTTTCTTTTGCCCAGTTTTTAACACCACGGACAATGCCGGTGATGGACTGCACCAGGTCACGCAACATGCCGTCCTGTTGTTCCTCCAGTTCAATGCCGAAGTCTTCCCAAGCACTGCCCAGCGTGGTGATATCGCCTTTGAGATTGTCAGCCATGACACGGGCGGTTTTGGCGGCTTCACCTTGGGTTTCGCGCAGGGTAGCAATCAGCTTTTGCAGCTCGCCAACCCCGGCCTGATCCACCAGTTGCGCCATGCCTTTGACCGCTTCGGCACCGGCGATGGCCTTCAACAATCCCCCCCGTTTGGCGCTGCCCATAGTCTGGGTCTTGTCGTAAATATCCTTGAGGATCTCGGGCATCTGGCGCAGGTTGCCGTTGGTGTCCACGGCGCTGATTTGCAACTCGTCGAGGGCTTTGCGTGCGGCCTTGGGCGGTGCCGCCAGGCGGTTCATGATCGTACTCAGAGCGGTGCCGCCCATGCTGCCTTGCAACCCGGCATCACCCAGTTTTCCTGCCATTGCGGCGGCGATTTCCAGTTCTACGCCATAGGTCCTGGCCATGGGCGCGGCGTACTTCATGGTCTCACCCAGCATTTGCAGATTGGTGTTGGAGCGGGTGAAGGTACCCACCAACACATCCCCCAGTTTGCCCATCTGATCCGCTTGCAGGCCCATCCCGGACATGATGTTCGACGCAATATCAGCGGTCTGCGCCAGATCTGCACCGCCGGCAGCCGCCAGATCGAGCATGCCGGGCATGGCCGCTTTGATCGCTTTTGGGTCAAACCCTGCCATACCCAGAAAGCCCTGAGCATCTGCTGCCTGGCCTGCTGTGAACTGGGTGGAACCGCCCAGCTGGCGTGCCTGGTTGCGCAGCGCCTTGAGTTGCGGATCTTTTTTGTCCAGACGGCTGATAGCCTGCACCCGGCTCATACTGGCGTCGAAGGCAACGCCGGGGGCGAGTACCCGTGCACTGCCGTACAAGGCAGCTCCCCCGGCAGCCATGCCCGCAGCGCCTTTGCCTGCCACTGCTTGAGCGTTTTGCTTGCCCTGCTGAAAACGCTGTTGCGCTTTGGTCAGTGCCCGCAGCTTTTCCTTTTGCTTGTCCATCACGCCATTAAGCAGACTCTGTTGGTTGCGCAAATGACGCACCTTGCCTGCCAGACCGTCAGTACCGATGCCTGCTTGATCAAGTCTGGTTTTGTACTGGGCCAATTTGCGCTGGCTACCTGCGTGCTGGGTGTTCAACTGCCCAAGCTGGTTGTTGGCGGCGCGAATGCGGTCCTGATACGTCTTGATGCTGCTGGATGAACGACTGTAGGCCTGCTGAGCGCTTTGCAGTTTTATTCGGGTTTTATCCAGCTCCCGGGAAAACTGGGCGGAGGTTCCCTTGCCATTGATCAAGGCGTTGGACAGCTTGTTGTATTCCGATTGGGCCGACTTGAGGTTGCCCTTTATGTTGGCGTGAGCCGTGCGCTGCCGGTCGAGGGCCGCTGTGTTGTTGGTGGTTTTGCGGTTCAGCTCGCGCATGGCGCGTGCCTGCCTGGCCATCTCAATATTGGCGATGCGATATCCGCTGATATCGCGCTGCTGCTGGTTGAGCTGAATGGTTTGATCGCGTGCGGCCTTGAGCGCTCTGGCCGTTGCGGTACTGCCACCGGCAATGCGTCTGAGAGGGCCGGTTGCCTTGTCTATAGCGCTCAACAACACCCGCAACTTCAGATCATTCGCCATCCGCGCAACTCCGCACCCTGGCCCGTTCGCGCCAGTCCATCAGCTCTTGCAGGCCCAGGTGATTCATCTCCCCCGGCGCCCAGTGAAACACCACGGCCAGATCGGCCATGGCGTCTTCTACGCAACGAGGAATACTTCCGCCTTCGCCGACTTCTGCAACAAAAAACCGGCGATCTTGCTGCCGACGGCCAGCAGGTCGGCGGGGTCCATGCTGGCCGCTTCCGGGGCAGTAATGCCCGGGCTGCTGATACGCGGGATCACCTTGATCAGGCTGGCCACGTCCAGGTTCAGCAGGTCAATCAACAACACACCACGCAACTCACCCGACGAGGGTTTGCGCAGGGTGATGCAGGTAATTTCCGAGGTGCCGCGTTTGATTGGCTGGTCGAGGCTGACGCAGTTGTCATCGATGGCAGGGGTGTCGTTGGTTTTCATAAAAGGCTCCGGGGGAAAGGGTTATCGAAGTTATAGGCCGATGGCGCTGCGCTGTTTTTCCAGCATGTCTGCGCCATTGACCTTCTCGATAAAATTGAGCAAGTCGACCTCGATGATGTCTGCGTTATCGACGGTCAATTTGTAGTAAGTGCAGGTGGTTTTGATGCTGTGCTCAGTGTCATCACCGGGCTTGGCTTCGCCCATCTCAATGGACTCATGCCGACCACGTACCACCACCTCCACGGCGCTGACTTCCCCCGTGTCGTCCTGTTCAAAGGCGCCGGAAAAACGCAGGGCAACGCCCGAGGCATTGACCGCACCAAATTGCTTGAGCGAGATCAGATCAAGGCCGCCGGTCTTCCACTCAAACTGAATGCCGTCGTCGGAAAACCCAAGATCCACCTTCACCGGACCATTCATGCCACCGCCGCGATAGGCCTCCATCTTGCGGCCCAAGGCAGGCAAGGTGACCGACTTGGCGACACCGGTGTAACTGTTGCCATCGTTGAACAGGTTCATGTTTTTCAGCTTGCGGGGCAGGGCCATGGGAATGCTCTCCGTTTAACGGTTGATCTTGCTGGCGAAGTCGATCAGGTAGCGGTCGGTGATGCGCTGGCGCAGGGTCAGGTCCTCCAGTGGCGGCACCGGGGTGTAGTCGTAATCGAGGTAGAGCTTGCCGGCCTTGAGCGTGTCTTTGCTGTTGATATCGTCCGGGAACCAGCAACTGCCACCCATCAAATAACCCTGCGAGATCAGCTCGCGAAACTTGGCGTTAACCCCCTCAACAATGTCGCGCACCAGTGAGGCGTGCATGGGTTTGTCCACCGCCCACATATGCGCTTCGGCGATGGTGTCAGCGAGGATTTGCGCGGTGCGGGTGTAGTTTTCAAAGGCAAACAGCGGGTCGTCGGAACAGGTGCGGCTGCCCCAGAAGCGATAGCCGCCCTCGTTGATCAGCGTGGTGACTTCGTTGCTGTTGAGGTAGTTGGCATCGGTGGCCGGGTTCTGCAGGTCCCAGAACACGTCGGCGCTGATGCCGGTGACGCCATTGACTGCGACGTTGGACAGGGTTTTGTGCCAGCCCACCTCCTGATCGATCTTGGCGCGCAAGCCCAGGGCGCGGGCCACGGCTGATGCGACGTTGGTTTTGCTGGTGGCAGTGTTGAAGTTGAGAAAGTCCGGCCAGATCACCATCACCTCACGGGCACCGAAGTTCTCGCGGTAGGCGACCACTTCCTCTTTGGTTTTGCAGTCCCAGGCGCTGACATAGGCAAAGGCCCGCAGTTGCTGGGCAGTGCTCACCAGGGCGGTGGCCACCGGCAGGCTGTCCAAACCCGGCACACCAATAATGCGCGGCACCATACCCACGCGGGCCTTGGCAGCGAGCAGGGCTTTCATGCCGGTGTATTTACCGTCTGCGGTGGTAGTACCGATCATGGCACTGGCAGTCTCTGCATCGTCGGCGCCTTGCTTGACCCGTACCACGATGGTGTAAGGCCGGGTCTGGTCAGCGATGGCTTGCAGGCTGGCGGCGAGGGTGCCCGCGACCCCGGCTTTGCCGACAGCGGTTTGTACATTGGTGATCAGTACCGGCGTATCCAGAGGGAAGAATGCCGCGTCCGCATCTTCGGCGGTACAGACCATGCCGATAACGGAGGTGGGGATGGTGCGAATGGGACGGGTGCCGTCGCTGAGTTCGAGGACCCGCACCCCGTGAAGGTAATCGGCCATGGGTTGTGCCTGCGCAGTGGAATGACACTGCACAGGCTGACGCGCGCATGGCGATTGGGCGAGCAGTGAGGCTTGTAATCAATACAGCTACAGGGCGTTGAGGGGCGACGCTCTGAATGCTTGAGCCGGAAGGTTGCATCTTTCTTTTAGTTGGGGGCAGAGGGCCACTCAGGTTCCGCCGCAGACACATCGACCTCTTTCAGTGCCCGATAATAGGCCTGCCATGCTTTGGCAATGGCGATTTCCTCGTCTGTTGCATTACCCAATTGCAGCGCCACCATCACTGGGTTCATAGACTGTGCCGCAAAGGCAATAAGAGATGCCCGCTGCTGGGTGTTGCTTGCGATTATTTCAGCGGCGGTGGGTACATGGGCAACCGGGGCGGCGAACGCTGAGCCGTCATAGGTCCAGCCCTCCACAGGCATTGGGTTCTCCCCGGTAATGTCCACCAGGGTCAGGACAAACTCTGCGGTGTATCGCTGCTCAATGGGCACCTCTTCACTGCTTTCGTTGACGTAGGGGGGAATGATTTCCACCACCATCGCGCTATCCACTCGCGCATAAATCTTCATCACGCGTACTCCCAAATGATTAACGTACCGCTGACGCCTGCGTTGCCCACGGTCGCGGCAGACGAGGGTGCCGAATACCCGCCTGCGGCGCCTGCGCCCTTCTGGCCAAGCAAGCTGACAGCGGACTGGTTCAAGGTGCCAATCGATGCCGCCGCCAGAATCGCGAACGGGGGCATCGTGCCGGCCGCCGCTATGATGTTGCCGCCCGTTGGAGCACTGGCGGGCCCGCCGCCGCTGGCGTTTGTCACTGTCCCGACTTGTCCGAGGCCCGAGCCACCGCCCCCGGGAATGGTCATTACGGCACCGAATGATGTCGTGCCTCCGGCTCCGCCGTTGCTTGAGTTTGAGCCCGCCGCGCCGGCAGCACCTATCACCACAGCCACGCCTGTAAACCCTGCGGTGAAACGGCCTTTTGCGTAAGCGCCCGGTGCGCCAGAGGCCGAAATACAGCCTGCACCTGCCGGTGTTGAAGGCAGCCCGCCCGAGCCACCGCCGCCGCCCACGCCTTCGACGATCACACTGGTGGTGCCTGGGGTGGGCGTGTAAGTGCCATTGGTGTTGAACGTTTTTACGCCAATCAGGCGCCCTGACGCCTGACTGTTCAGCAAGTCGTCGATCTGGTTTTTGGTGTAAGCATCCTCGATGCCATTGCCCGCCAGTGTGTCTGGGTTGCTGCCCTCCATCACGATGCCGCGCTTGTCGATCTGCACCTTGGTGTAACTGCCCGGGATGCAGGTTGGTGGCAGTGCCTCAATGAGGCGTTCATCCACATATTGGCGGGTCGCAAGCACCACGCTCGGGTCGATCTTGAGGGTGACATTGGCCGCACTGGTGACGATGAAATTCATCCGCACCACTTGGGTCTTGCCGCTGCCTTGGGCAAGCAAGGGTTTGAAACTCGGGGCGCAGTTGGCCACCGCCACCAGATCACCGTCTGCGTCATACAGGCCGATTTCACGAATCCACCAGCCGCCGACGTTTTCCGGGATCACCTGTTCGGCAATGATCACGTTGCTGTTTTTCGGGTCGATCCTGACCTGATTCAGCGGCGCCCGGCGTTGCTCGTTAATCAGCTTGGTCTGGGCGCGATCGGGGATCGGGTCGGCGCCACCGGCATCGCCGACGCCCATTTGCGCGAACGTCCACGGCACGCCCAAGGCATCAGCATTGGATTGTTTGGCCTCCCCCACCGCAGTGAGGATCGCCATAAACTGGCTGTTTTGATCAATCATGGGTACACGTCCAGGGTTTCGATTTGATGTTCCCGGCCGACCGGACCGAAGTGGCCCGTGACCTCGATGTCGCGCGGCGCAGGCGGATACACGTCGATCACCTCGCCCTCGTACAGGCAGGAGTAAATGTTGAGGTTGCCGGTGCTTTCGAGGCTGATCACCAGCTCGGTCAGAGTGCGGCTAAGCGGTTTGGCGTCGTCGATCAGGGCCGTCAGCTCCCGGTACATGTCCTCGGTGATGCCGGTTTCCAGCACGCCGACCTTGAGCGCGAAGGTGCCCGGCTCGCCCAGCGGCACGGTCTGCCACCACTCGATTACCTCAAGTAAATAGCCCAGCGGCTCCACCACCCGGCGCAGCGCGCCGATGGTGCCTTTGCGTGAGTGGATGAAAAACGACGCACGAATCGCAGCGCGCTTGGTAGCGTCCGTCCACTTACCGTCCCAACGGTCGACCGACAACGTCCAGGCCAGATACGGCAGCAACTGCGTAGGGCATGTGTTGGGGTTCCACAGCTGACGCAACGGAACGGGCACATGTTGAATTTGCGCCAAGGCTTGGGCTGCTTGACGCTCCAGAGGGCTGGCATTGCGCGGCAACAGCGGCAGTTCGGTCACGGCTCGACGCCCAGAGAGAGGTCAACGGACGTGCAAAAGGGCGCTTGATAGGGCGTGGCGTTTATATCCGCCCAATTGAGCAGTTCCACCTTGCGCACGCCCTCAACATGCAGGGCCGCATGCAAGGCCGATTCCGACACTTGCATGCCTAAACGGCGGCGCTGATGCACATAGGCCAACAGGCGTTTTTCAGCGGCGACAAAGATCGGTTCCGATTCAGGCCCGGTGGTGTTCAGGTAGAGCTTGGCGTTGACCTGATAATTGAGGATGTCTGCGCCCTGAACCGTCAGGCGATCCGCCACAGGGCGACGGTTGTCATCGCTGAGATAATTTTGCACGGCGGCCAGCAGCGCCGGCCCGGCGCTGCCATCGCCCAGCAGGGCTTGCACAGTGACCACCACCACCGCAGGGCTGGGGCTTTCAGCGGTAGCGTCACCCACCCGGCCATCGGCGGCACGGGCGTGAATGATGTAACTGTTACGCGGACCTGCCGTGCTCAGACCTTCCCATGCCATTTGCGCGCGCTCACGCAGGCTATCGTTGCTTTCCATCACCCGGGCCATGGGTGGGCTGGCCTTGGGATTACCTTCCTGAATCACCAGGCGCTTAACGTTGAAATTGGCAGCGAGGTTGTCCAGGTCGTTGTCGGTTGCCAGTGACAACATATTGGCCACAGCGGCTTCATTCACCCGTTGCCGCCACAGGGTTTCGCGGTAGGCGTTCTCCTGTAGCAGCTTGGTCAGTGGCTCGGATTCCAGATCGAGCCGTGCTGCGATTTCAGCCTGCTGCTCAATCGGCCAAAGGCGGATGGCATAGGTTTTTCGGTCTGCAAGAATCTGCTCGTAATCGATCTGCTCCACGATTTGCGGTGCGGGCAACAGGCTGAGGTCGATGGCGGCAAAGGTGTTCATGCGCTGCCCCCTAATTGCAGGGGAAGGCTCATGCTCAGCGCCTGATTGCGGTCAAGGACGCGGCCTTCGATCCCCATCACGACCTGGCCCTGCAGGCTGGCACCCTGAAGCTGAATACGGGTGAGGCTGACGCGCGGCTCCCAACGCATGATCGCCATCACACTGGCGGCATACACCCGTAAGCGCGTGGCGTCGTTAAACGGTTGGTCCACCAGCTCGGGCAGCAGGCTGCCGTATTCGCGGCGCATTACGCGGGTGCCGAGGCGAGTGGTCAGAATGTCGCTGATGGACTGGCCGATATGTTCGACCGTACTGATAGCGGAGCCGTTTTCGCGGTTCACTTAGGCACCTCCGTCTGAGCGTTGCCTTTCATCACGCCACCGTGGGTGTGTTTGACCAGGCTAATGCCAGCGGCCACCACATCCTCGGAAACAGTGACCGTGCCGGTGACGGTTTGATTGCCGGTTTGGATGTAATCGCCCTGATGGGTGATAGGGCCAATGAGGGTGATGCCGCCGGTGCTGACCAGGTTCGTGGTGCCGCCGTCTGCCAGCACCGCGTTTAAATGGTGGGCAACGCTGTCGTACTCGATCATCGTGCCGTCGCGGTAAGTACGGCGGTGCAGGCCTTCGCGCTCGCCGTTGGCTGGGTGCGCGGTGCTGTAGATGCCGGTGAGGGCGATGCCGTTTGCGAGCTGGCCTGAGGGGCTGAACAGGATTACTTGTTCGTCGACTGTGGGCGGGTCCCAGTCCGTATCGGTCCCGGCGCGCAAGGTGATCCAGGGTAGCCAGCCGGTTAGCAGCTCGCCAGTTTTGACACGCACACGCGGCGGTTTCATCTGGGTTTCGGCAATGGTGCCGAAGCGGATGAGGTTTTCGATCATGCGTGCGAGGGCGGGGAGGTTGGTCATGGCGCCGATGGTGGCGCTACGTGGGTGGGAGTGCAGCAGGCAGGGGGTGTAGAGTTAATCTCTACAACCGAGCGGAATGAAAACGCCAGTTAAGCGCTATTTTTTTTGAAAAAAAACCCCGGCCGAAGTCGAGGCTTCTCCTTATCTGCAGTGCTTACATGTCGCGGTCAGCCCACAATTCTTTGAATAGACGAAACGCCCGATGCAAAGTTAATGCGAGTTGCGCAACCACGAATAGAGCCTTCATGTCGGCAATCCATGTAAGGCCATCCTCTTCCTCTGTACTTGGCGGAGTACGTACAGAGTTGGGTTTTGCACGTCAGTGCATCCACGAGGTGACGTAATTTTGGTGGTCCCTTCTGAACAAGTCCGCACGGTCCCTTAACTCCGCATCAGAAGGCCCCAGATCGGCAGCGCTGAACAGCTATCAATGTGCTACATCCGCAGTATACGGGGGCTAGTGCCTTGTGCAACGTAGGATCTCGGCTTGAATCCATGTTTGATTTGTGTATGAAAGTGGAAAAAGTAACGTAGGCTCCATGGGTACGGCATTAGACCGTTCGTCACCAAATTTTGTCATCCCTAGATATCTTCTATGAGGAACCAGACCACAAGTTCTTGCTGACATGAAGTCCTATCCGTAAGATGGATATACGTCAGTGCATCCCACGAGGATGTCGAGCGTTGACCTAACCGACGCTCACGGAAAAACCGCCTCCCTAAAGGCGGTTTTTTTTGTCTGTGATTTAGTCGCAGCGGCGGGTCACAGCTCTACTGCAAAACCCCGCACCCCAGTTCTTCGGCAAATCGGCCTACCGCCGTCAGGCTGGTCCAGGTGCGGATCACTTCGCGGCTTGAGCGCACTGGGATTAGCCGGGAGTACGGCCCGCCGAGCCTGACGGGAAACGTCCATATCGTCTGATTTGCGTGACAACTGAAGGCAAACTCCCGGGCCGCGTTTTGTTGCACCAGGTGCTGCAGCGGTCTTCGTGAATTCCTTCGCCAATCATTTATCGAGCACGACCGGTAAATGGCGTAGAACTGCTGCTAGCTCGCGCCAAGGGTGCTGTGCCACTTCGGCGGCGCCTATGCAATCAGCCACATGAGCAAAAGGAATGTCTGCCTCTTGGACGCTTTGGCAGACACCGCAAAGCGTGCACGTCACGCCTTCATACTCCAGAACCCATTGAATATGCCAACACGTTAGCCCGAGCTCTAAGCCGTAGTGAGCAGTGGAACCGTCACGGCTGCTCATTCTGGTACCACGCCAGACGGGCCACCCAAGGTGGACGCTTCACACATAAAGGCTGCGGCCTGTTGATGGGTCAACATCCCGTCGCGAGCCATTGCGTTTAACCAGACAGAGAACCGTGTCGCGCTGCGCGTCTGCTGTTGCCCGACCGCCTGCAGGTGATTGAGTAACTGGGACTCAAGGGTATCGGGTGTAATGTCCAACAGTTCAGACTTTAGGGCCAGTGCGATGCGCTCGGCCAGTGCTGCTGTATCAGGGGATAGCGTGCGCAGAGCGCGCTGATAAGACGGAGTGACGGGTAACGGCATGGTGAACTCTTCCTGTTCCGGGTCAGTGGCCTCCAGTGTGGGGGCCGATTTGACATAACGGCGTTATTCGCACTGCTTAATACTTGTAATCCGGCAAAGGCTCGTCATCACCAAGCCAGCCCAAAATATAACGCGACACAAGACCATCCATTTCCTGCGATGCGGCGGTGGCCGCGCTCAACATTACCCAACCGCCTTTGAGGTGGCTATTCACCATGCTTTGCTGAGTCAGCTCACGCACCTGCTTTACATCACCAATCAAAAAATCTGCCATCGGTATTACTCCTTGTAGGTGATGGCACAGTGTAGTCACTTGGCTGGGGCTATCAGATATTTGCGAGCCGTAGCTCGTACGACCGTTCAACACGGCCCTGCATTGCCCTAGCTTCTTCTGCGCTGATCAGTCCGTCGGTATGCATCTCACTGACCTGTAGGCACAACGATTTTCGCCACGCATTGAGCGACCCCGAAAGCATCATGCTTAAATCGCTTTCCCATTCGACCAAGCGTTCAGCCTTTTCATTTGTGTTCGTCATACTTTCGTCCTTGTGCGCCATTAAAACGAAAAAAGGCCAGCCACATCATGGCCAGCCTTTTTGCTTGCTTGATACCACCACCTGAAAATCAGGCTGCCTTGTTACTGATGCGAACTTCGAGTTCCAGATCTGCACTGGCCAACATATTCACCAAAGCATCCAGAGAAAATTTTTCAATTTTCCCCTTAAGCAGATCATTCAGCCTTGGCTGAGTGATATGCAGCCGCTGGGCCGCTTCTTTTTGCGATACATCCCAGGCTTTCACAACCCGTCTGATGGCTCGCATCAACTGAGAACGGACGCGCAGGTTCTCGGCTTCTTCTGGCGTATCAACCAACGCATCCCAGACACTGGTAGGGCGTTCGTTTGACATACACTTTTCCTCTGATCAATCACTTGCTTACTAATTTTTGGACAACTGTTTTGCTACAAGTTCTTTTAAAAAGTGACAGGAATATATTTTTTGAGTCAGGTCATAGCTAGGGCTTTACCCCTTCACCGTTGGTAAAGGGGATCGCCACGCCACCCTACGCTCAACCCAGCAATTTGTATCTGGTTCTACCCAGATCCAAATCACGCTTTTCCGTCTTTTGAGTGGTTTTACGGAAGGCATGCAACACATAGATTGCTTCCGGCCGATTGACCACATAAAACACGCGAAAAGCCCCGTCATCACATGCAATCCGGATTTCCTGAACACCCTTGCCAACTGATTTCATTGGCTTGAAGTCGTCAGGTTCTTCCCCTTCCTGCAGTAGTTCTAGCTGAAAACCCGCTCGCTGCCTAGGCACTTCGGGGAAGTCCCGCAGGTCTTGCAAGCTACTTCCAACCCACGTAATTTCCTTCATTTCTCGGTTGGGCATCGCTGCACCTCCGTCTTATCAAGCATTTTAAGCATCTGAAAGTAGTCATCGGTCGCTCCCTCTCTGGTCAAAAATCGAACAGGCATGTTGCTAGTCTCAGCTATGGATTCGCGTGTGCGAATCCGTGCCTGCTAGAGAAACTTTATATCTGTTTCGATATAAAATCAAGCTCATTTCTCATGGCTGTGTTGCTGACATCAAAAGCAGGGGCCTTCATGCATGCGGAATACTCGAAGTGAGGCTACCAGTCCTTCAGCGGCTCCTTTTCTCGCTGCAGTGCGGTCAGCCGCTTCCTGACGGTACCGGTGAGCCTGTGTGGGTATCTGTCTCAGCTCCTGGCGAAGGCGAGTTTGATCGAGAGGCTTCATTCCTAGATGTTCATTCTTCGTATGGCAGTTGAAAATTGGAGGTGAGCTTACCGACAGAAAATCAGGACTTTCGTACGACGTTTCGCTTTCCATCTCGCGAAACATCCGAGAAAATCCCGCTCGCTTGCGCCTGCCAAAATCGGGGAATAGTCTCGGCCCATCGCTGCAAAATCAGCGGTCGGGTTTAGTCGCCCGTAGTGAAACCAGGCGCACAGCGCCACCTCAAAGAGGCGTTTTTTTGCCTCCGCTTTTTGGTGGCCGTGCGTAGGGCGCCTTAGGGCGCGCCGGGTTCCTGGTTTCTCCGGTCGACTAACCTGCGTACGGCTGCCACCCATTCGTTTGGTCGCGATAAGTGACAGCTCCTCTTAGAATCCAGGAGTTAGCGCAATGAAAAAAGTCGCCCCCGATCCCCCTTCATTTACCCTGCAAGATGCTGCTCAGTGCGATACACAGTCGCTGGACCGTGCCGCCGCTGATCGTGCGCTCAATTACTACCTGCAAGACCATTTGCCTGCTCGCCCTATGAGTACGGCGATGTTTGCCATCCCGAACAGTGTCAATTTAGAAGCGGCTTTGGCCCAAGCATCAGACTTGTTGTGCTGTGCGGTTGCTTCGGCGAGTGAGGCGGGGGATGGTTTGTGCGGGGCCGAGCGCGATCGGGTGTTGTCGGTCATGCACCTGGTGGAGCTGGCCAGGGCGTATGTCGATAAATCGTTGGACGGTGTAGCGATGCACTGATGCAGCACGCGCCTGATTGGCGACAGGCGCGTTATTGATATCTGGGCGTGGAGTTTTTAATACCGTGCTCACTTACAGATGTCATGCACCAGATGTTGCTTCGTATCCTGATGACCCCCTTCCTGTATCACAGCAGCAAAGCTTTAATCCGCTCCTGTGCCACGTTATTCATTATTAGGTATAGGCTTTCCGATTCTGCGGGTGCGAGCGCCTTGAGCAGTGCGCCGGGTGTAATGTTTGGCAACCGCAGTATCCAAACAGATTAAGTGATCGATAATGAAGAATCTTGTTCTATTCACCGCTTTGTTAGCGCCTGCCGCCGCCATGGCAGAGGTTTGCGATATGACCGAATTCAAAAAAATTGACCAGCGCTATATCGCCGCCGCGCCTGCCTGCATCGCAAGTAAAGACTACTCAAGCGTGTCATGTGCACGTATGAAAGAACTGACCCTAGACCTATTCCAGGCCAGTGCCTCAGTTAAAGCCATCGGGTGTGAAGATGTTCCTTATGAGGAGGATCCGCGACTTGAGCCGCTGAGGAAGCAGGTGTTTGCGCTCGAGAATGCTGAAAGGCAGGCACAGAAATTGGCAGAGGAGAAGAAAGCCAAGGCAGTGCCGAAATCTGATAATGGTGCAGAAGCTTGTAGCCGGCTGATGAAAGATATTGAGCAAAAATACGATGTCACTGATCTTAAGCTGCTTATAAACAGAGCTGACATGTCAGCTTTTTATCCGATCATGCCTTGCACTTACGAGGCCATACGGCCAACGGTGTATGGCAATACTCGAGTGATCATCGAAGCCGTTCTTAACCTGTCGAACAATCGGTACCAGATAAAAATACACTGAGGGCGACCTTGTCAGAGGTTGCCAATGGTTTCGCGTTACCAGTATTCAGGCTTGATGGCGGGCTTTTTGAGCGTAGGGACACGTGTGGGGAACTGATGACGGGCAAGTTCTTCAACCGTTACAACGTGACGCATCCAGTGTGAATGGGCTTTGAGAGACCCGGGGGGCGCTCGTTTGATACCTTCACGGTGAGGCAAAATCACCCCGATCCGCAGTTCTGGAAAGTCTTCTCGCAGCGCTTGCAAGGCGGGGGTCATATCGGTGTCGGCGGATACCAGGACAAACTGCTGAATGCGTTCATGCGGCTTCAAGCTGGCTTGCCGGGCAGCAAGTCGATACAGGCTGATTGCGATATGAACGTCTGTTTCCTTTTCTTCAAGCTTCCAGATATCGACTTGATCGAGTCTGGAGGCTGGTGTTTTCTTGTCAATGAAGCGAGGCGCTTTGCCCGGTTCCAATTGATGGCGCCCGTAAGTCACGCTGACACCCCGTGCAATCAAGGCGCGCAAGTAACTGTCTTGAGCTTCTTTGGAAAGGTTGCCACGACTGGCAAGGGAGGGTTTTACACCTGAAGTGAAAAAGCTGACGGATATCAGGGTATTTTCAGGATGTTCGACACGAAGGATATGTGCCAGCAATGACGGCAGATCAAGCCATTTGTACTCGGTACCTGCGAGCAGGCCATAAAACAGGTTATATCCGTCTACAAAGCACGCTGTACGCAAGATAGCCAACCCCTGAAATCGAAAAAACCGGCGCTAGGCCGGTTTTTTCACCCCAACAGCCAGCGAACTGAATCACTGCGTACGGGGCTGAGTAGTGATCCAATAATGCCACGGTCAATGGCGATGTCAACGTTGCTAGGTGTGCAGATGTTTATGTGTGTTTGAAACCGGCGCTGGTAGGGCGTGAACTGTATCCATGCAATATGCGTCATTGCGTCAGGTGAGCTAACAGATCATCCCGAATCACCTCCAGATCCGACGCCGTAAATCCCAACAATGCCCTCTGTTTGTAGCGAACCTGCGGTGCATTGGCTCCGGGGCTGTCCTGTAATCCGTGCTGATGCACCCGCGCAATTCTTGCCACACGCCCGCTAAACCCTACGGTGATCGACTGCCCATCGCCCTTGGCCTTCAGATAGCTGGCCTTGGGCAGTTTCTGGAACATCTTCGCCTGACGCTTGATCCGCCCTTTCTTGCCTTTCAGATCCCGTGTCTTGCGCGCCGCATACGGGCTGCCATCGGGATTACGCTGCTGTTTAACCCGCTGTTGTTGGCTACGACGCAGCTTCTGCGCCAATGACCGGGCCAATTTGCTACGGGCAGCGGGCTCCAGTTTGCTGAGCAGCACGCCGGCCCAGTCTTCCAGTGCGTCCAGGTCATTGGCCATCATGGATCATCCATTCGCCGTCGAGGCCCAGGCTGCCAGGGCGCCATGCGGGGTCGAGGTAGTGGGCGACCCGCTGCGGTTCGCGGGGGTGTTTGACGGTGGTGTTGCCGGCAGCGTCCTGGCCCACCACGACACGCTCGGTCAGCGGTAAACGAATGCTGAGGTCGACCTTGCTGTTGTCCAGCACATCCGCCTCAAACTTGATGCCCAGGGCGGACTTGTCGAGGTTTTCCAGCAGTTCGGACTGGTTGACGCTGACCCAGCCCAGCAGCGGCAGCATCACGCTGTCGGGGTGGCCGGCGTAGTCGGTGAGGATGATTTGCAGGTCGAAGCTGTATTCAAACGACAGGCTGGCCGCTGCGGTGCAGCGCACTTTGCCGTTGTCGATAAAGATCAGCATCCGGTCGGGGTTGTGCTTGAGTTCGGCAATGGTGGCGAGCAAGTGGGCGCGAAGGCTGTCGGGTTTGTTCATGCGCGGTACCAGCCCCGTCGGTTCATGGCGGCGATGTCCAGATGCTCGACCGGACCACGAATAATGATGACCCGTGCATCGGGCTGCACATGGCGCAGCGCCTCGATCAGGTCGTGCATGCCTTCGGTTTCGGTGTTTTCGGGCACCACCAGCAGGTCGCCGTCTTGCACGCGCAGGGCGCGGACTTCATCGAGATCGATCATGCCGCCACCGCCTGACCACAACCGCAGTCTGCATGCCGTTCAAAGGCTCGCTGCAGCTTGATGTCGTACACATTGCGTTGGTAGTTCGGGCCATTGTAGAGCTTGGCGAAGTCAGCCCATTTACGTGCTTTGAGGGCTTTGTGCAGCGCCGGGTCGGCTTCTATAAAGCGCACAAAGGCGTCGAATTGCTGCGACTCGTCGGCGCTCATGGCCGCGACAAAGGCTTGCACGCTGGCATAACCCAGGCGTTGCCAGTGAAAGCCCATGATCTGGAACGCGCCCCAGGAGGCGGACTCAAGGGCGGCGTTGTCGTCGATCAAGCGCGCATGGCTCAGGCGCTGGTGTTCGGCGCTGCCACCGGCATAACCGCCGGGTTTGGGGTTGACGATTGCGGGGTTCAAGGCGGCCAGTTCATCGGCGTGCTGCTTAAGCTGGGCCGGGTCGTCACCCTTGTGGCGAGCGGTGGTCAGTTGGCGATACATGATGTGCCGTTCAAACAGGATCACCGGTTTGCCGTTGTCGAGAAACCCCTTGCCCTTGGACTCCACTTCGTTGACCGCGTAGACGCTGGCCAGCGGCACGTCGAGGCGCTGAGCGGCGTTAACCAGGTCATGGTTTTTCAGTAGTCGCTGGCAATCGCCACCGGCCAGGCTGCCGAGGGTTTTACTGCCAGCAACGCCGTCGGCCACCAGACCGGCTTTCAACTGATAGGTGCGCACGGCGGCTTCGGTCAGGTCGCCGTATGCGCCGTCGGTGTTGAGCTTGGCGCCGTGCTTGTTGAGGTTGGTTTGCAGGATGCGCACCGCTTGCGAGCGGTCGCCGTGGCGCAGTGTGTTCATGACGGTTCTACCTTACGGATGAAAAACTTTCTGGCCGCAGCGCGGGTGCCTTCCACGCCGAGCAAACCGATTACGCCGCCGAAAAACGGGGCGGTGGTAATCGGCACGCCGATCAGTGCCAGGCCGTGGCTGGCGGTGAGTGCCAGGGCGCCGCACAGCGGTGCCTCAATCAACACGCGCCGCAATGTGCCGCCGCCATACATCACCCGCAGGGCCGCGATGACCAACGCCAGGGCGGCGGCATATAGGGTCGGCCAGTTCTGTTCGAGCCAGGTGGCGAGCCAGGCCCAGGTGTCGGGACGTTCAGGCATGGGGTGTTTTCCTTTGTCCAAAGGGCGTGGGTTTGAGGTTCTGCTGCGGTTCAGTCCCATAGGTTCACCATGTGCCGTTGCGGCGCAGCGGGCTGGGCGTCGGGCAGGTTGACGAGGGTGCCGTGGGGCAGGAACGGGCCGTGCTCCGCGAGACCGGGGTTGGCGTCCAGTACCGCCTCGGTCACGCCTGCGGTGCGGCCGTAATGACGCCAACACAGGGCGTCGACCGTGTCGTGTTGCTGGGTGCGAACGGTGGTGGTCATCAGATCAACTCCACAGTGCTGCGGTTGATGCCGAGAAAGTCGCGCACGGCCCAGCGCAGGTCGCGGCGGTAGTCGTCGATGGTGGGGGTCAGTTCTTCGGCGTTTTTGTTGCCGCTGTTGGTGCTGTCGTAAGAGCGGTAGCGCTCGCAGACTTCGGCGCCGGTACCGGCTTCAATGGCGCGGCGATACAGGTGGACCAGCACAGACACGTTCTGCACTTGTTCGGCAGGCACGTCGGTCAGCTTGCTGTAACCCGCTGCTTGTTGAAGGGTGCGCCAGTCTTTCAACTCGCGGTTGAGGTTGATTGCTGCGGTGATGCACGCGGTTTCCAGTCGGGCCGGGGTGACACTGGCGTCGATGCGCAAGGTGCCGCGCAGCGCGTCCAGGTCGATGGACGGCCAGAACGGGTCGGTGTTGATATGGCCGCCGGGTGTGCTGCCGCTGGCTACGAATCCGCTCATGCGCAAGCTCTAAATAGGTCGCCGGTGATCGGGGCATCACAGGGCTGTATCCCTTATGGGTCCTGTTCAGCTCCGAGCCGGCGGGGTGCGTGGGGACGCTCGGTTAACGGCAGCAGCTGTTCAGGCTGCCGCCGTGTGTTTTTTCAGAAGGCGCTCGGCGCCTTCCAGATCCTTTTTGCCGCCGCAGCCGTCGTGCAGTTCAATCGCTCGCTTGAGCAGGTCGATGCCCGCCTCAAGCTGGCCCGGTTGCCCGCGTGTATCGGCCGTAATCCCGACCAGCGTGGCGCGCCCGGATGCCAGATAGAGCTTGGCGCGGGCCTGATCGGGCATGTCCTGGTCTTCGGTCATTTCGAGCGTGCGGTACAGCACTGTACGGTCGAAGCTGTGGTCTCCCGCCTTCTGTGCCTTGAGTGCGGCGCTGGCAATTTCTTCTGCCACCAAACAACCGGTGGTGCGTTCGAAGCGATCCGGCATTACCAGTTTGTGTTTGAGCACATAGGCCGCCAGATCCAGTGCGCCCGAGTAGTCGCCCGCATCGATCCGCCAGACCATCACGGTGGTCATGACTTCGTCCTGCGCGCCGTTACCGGCTTCAAGCACGCCTTCGACGTAGGGGATGTACTCGGGCAACAGCTGCAGCTTGAGCGTGGCTTTGCCTTCGTTGGACTGGATGGCCTTCAGGCGCAGCCGGTCCTGCAGCAGTTGGTTGAGCTGATGTTCGTAGGCGGTGGCGCCCGCCATTGATTGCAGGGGCGCGGTTTTCGCCGACTCCATCGCCGCACGGGCACGGCGTTGGTGGGCCTGGGCAAGGCTGAGGGCCATGGGTTAAGCCTCGCTCTCTGGATCAGGTTCAGCGGCGTCCACCGGGGTGATGTTTTCCAGCAGGCAACCGAGGCCGTAGTCCTCAACCACGTAGGCGTCGTTCGACGATTCGTAGTTGCTGATGCGGTTCCATTCCGGCTCTTCTTTCAGGTAGCGGCGGCGGGCCATGAGTTGCCAGTAGACCGACAGGTTGGCGAAGGTGGTGATCAGCACGGCGCCTTCGGGCATATAAGGCACTTCGTACAGCGGCAGGCCGCCGACACGGCGTTGCGAGATGATCAGGTCGCTGGCCAGGGTGTTGGTGGCGTCCTGTTCTCTGTTGACCAAGGCCAGGAATTTGTCATGCACCAGTTCGCGCCCGGTCAGCACCACAAGGCCCGGATTGCGGCGATACCACGGGTCGAGCAACTGAATGGCGTCATACACCAGGGCGTCGATGTTTTTGAAGTCGCCGTTTTTGCCGATACGGATTTTGCCTTTCTCGGCACCTTCCTGAAGTACGCGGTCGGGGGCATGCACGCGGTACTGCTCAAGCCAGCCGATGTTGACGTCTTCCAGCAGCGGGTTTTCGACGCGGTCGGTTTGTTCTGCAGCTTTGACGCCGTAGAAACCGATTTGAATGCGGTCCAACGCTTGGCGCTGGGCAATGGCGCCCGACAGACGCGTCTGGAAGTCCGGGAATTTGGCCCAGGCATCGAGCTGGCGATAGGTGACAAAGGTGTCGAAGTCGGTTTTCTCGGCCTTGTACTTGTCGCTCGACAGGGTGCCGATGCTGCGGGGTTCGCGGGCTTTGACGTTGGTGTTGGTTCGGCCGGCAATGGTGCTGCCAACGCCCAGTCCGACTTTTTCGCCTTCCTGCTCATCAACGCCAATGATGTTGATTTTGCCCAGGAATTCGCTCGATTCCTGAATCTTGGTTTCGAGCTTTTGCTGGACGCTCGGGTCGACGTTAAACGTGGCGTTGGCAGATTCGACGCCATTGAGTTTGGCCACTTGGCCAAGGTAGCCAGTAAAGAGTTTTCGGGTGTCGTTGCGCATGGGTGTCTCCGGTCGTGGACAGGCGTATATGGGCCGTCAGCTCAGAATTCAGCCAGTGCCTGGCTGCCGCCGCCGGTTACCGGGGGGCGTGCGAGTTGGGAGTGATCCTGAGTGTTGCCGAGGGTGGTTTTGAGCGTGCTCAAGTCCGTGCTGAGCTGCTGCACTTGGGCGCGCAGCTCGGTGTTGCGGGTTTGCTCGGCAGTGAATTGCTCTCCGAGGCTTTTGCCATGTTCGGCAATGGCTTCGACGGCTTGGCCAATGGCGCCGAATTCGCTGTCGTCCTTGGCTTCTTTACGCTTGAGCAGGTCTTGAACCTTGCTGAAAAGCTGGGCACCGATGCTGGGTTTTACCTCGACTTCTTCAAACGTGAGGGTGGTTTCCAGTGCCTCGGTAAACATTGAGGTCGCGGAGTAGTGGCGGTTTTTGAAGGGGCTGGATTCGGGCTTTTGCGCCGAGAAGGCCAGCACGTCAGTGCCCAGGCTGGCCGGCGAATCGGTCACGGCCAAACCGACGATGTAGGCCTCGCCGGTGTCGGCAAAGCTGTCGTCAATCTCGATGGAGCTGTAGATTTTTTGCTTGGCCTTGTTCAGGGCGATCAGCTCGGGGGTGGGTTCGACCTGAGCGAACAGGGCCAGTTTTTTCTGGCCGTTGATATCGATTTCGTCGGTCTTCACAGCGAGTACATCGCCGTAGGCTTTGAACGGGCTGTCGGGCAGCAGGCTGCGAAAGTGTTCCAGCCAGATGCGAGCGCCGTAGGTGGCCGGGTTGAAGTTTTTCGCGGCCTGTTCCAGCCAGGCGCGCTTGATGGTGCGTTTGTCAGAGGTCGCGCCCTCTACGGCGACACAGAACCAATTACTGCGAAACTTTTTCATGCCGAGAATCCTCAGTGCGTGGGGCGCGTTCCTGTCGGAAAAAATGCGCTGCAATGAGGGGCATGGTCGGGACGCGCGCGTGTTGCGGCAACGAGGCGCCCTTGTAGGGCTGGGGATTACAAGCGGGGCTGCTACTGAGTAGAGGGCGCGGGCGGCAGCATCGCGGCCATGACTACGACCGCTTTGTTACCCATGGACGCCCGCCGCCAATCCAAGTTTCTGTACTGGATGGGTTGGCGCATCTGTGAGATCGCCGAGGCTACGGGCGAAAAAGAGAAAACGCTACACAGCTGGAAGACCCGCGACGAGTGGGATCGGGCGGATAACGTCGAGCGAATCGGTGGTGCGCTGGAGGCACGGCTGGTGCAGTTGATCCTCAAAGAGGGCAAGACCGGCGGGGATTTTAAGGAGATCGATCTGCTGCACCGCCAGCTGGAGCGGCAGGCGCGCATTGTGCGGTACCAGGGCGGCGGTACCGAAACCGACCTCAACCCGAACCTGGCCAAGCGCAACAGCGAGCCGAAGAGAAAAGCGGTCAAGAACGAGATCAGCGAAGACCACATCGAGCTGCTGCGTGAAGCGTTTATCGATGGCTGCTTCGACTATCAGAAAGACTGGTACCGGGCAGGGAATCAACGCACCAGGGTTATTCTCAAAAGCCGGCAGATCGGCGCCACTTACTACTTTGCCCGTGAGGCGTTTCTCGATGCGCTGGAAACCGGGCGTAATCAGATTTTTCTTTCGGCTTCGAAGAACCAGGCCTACTTGTTCAGGGGCTACATTCTGGCGTTTGTGCGTGAGGTCTGTGGGATCGAGCTAACCGGTGACCCGATTGTGTTGCCCAACGGCGCCGAGCTGCATTTTTTGGGTACCAACGCCCGGACGGCCCAGGGCTACCACGGCAACTTCTACTTTGATGAGTTCTTCTGGACGTTCAAGTTTGAGGAGCTGAACAAGGTCGCTTCGGGCATGGCGCTGCACAAGAAGTGGCGCAAAACCTATTTCTCGACGCCTTCCAGCATGGCCCATGAGGCGTATACCTTCTGGACGGGGGAGCGTTTCAACAAGGGCTTACCCGCTGCGCAACACACCAAAGTTGATGTGTCACACGGCAGCCTGCAGCAAGGGAGGTTCTGTGAGGATCGATTGTGGCGGCAGATCGTGACCATCCTTGACGCGGAGCGGGGTGGTTGCGACCTGTTCGATATTGAGGAAATACGCCACGAGTACAGCCCGGAGGCGTACACCAACCTGTTGATGTGCGAGTTTATCGACGACGGCGCGAGCATCTTTCCACTGGCCCTGCTGCAGACGTGCATGGTCGATAGCTGGGTCGAATGGGCCGAAGACTACAAGCCCTTTGCCTCACGGCCGTTTGGCGACAGACAGGTCTGGATCGGTTACGACCCTGCCGAGACGGGGGACTGCTCGGGGCTGGTGGTGTGCGCGCCGCCCCTGGTACCAGGCGGTAAATTCCGCGTGCTGGAGCGGCATCAGTTCCGAGGCATGGATTTCGCGGCGCAGGCGGCCTTTATCAAAAGCGTCTGCGACCGCTACTGGGTGACCTACATCGGCATCGATGTCACCGGCTTGGGCAGTGGCGTCGCGCAGCTGGTGCGCCAGTTCTTCCCCAACGTCACCACCTTCAGCTATTCGCCGGAAGTCAAAACCCGCCTGGTGCTCAAAGCCTATGACGTGATCCACAACGGTCGGCTGGAGTTCGACGCAGGGTGGACCGATATGGCGCAGTCGCTGATGGCCATCCGCAAAACCGTCACCGCAGGCGGTCGCCAATACACCTACACCGCAGGGCGCAACGACACCACCGGCCACGCCGATCTGGCCTGGGCGCTCTTTCACGCATTGCACAACGAACCGCTGGAGGGGCAGACCACTGCCAATACCGGGCGGATGGAGATATTTTGATGAACGATAAACCGGCTGATATTGCGCCTCAAGTTGCAGGCGGCAGAGTTAATCAGGCTATTCAGGCATTCAGCTTTGGTGAACCAACCCCGGTGCTGGGTGGTCGGGCGGTGTTTGATTATCTGGAGTGCTGGTTTAACGGGCGTTGGTATGAGCCGCCGTTGTCGCTGGACGGGCTGTCGCGCTCGGTGGGTTCCAGTGTGCATTTGCACTCGGGCCTGACCTTCAAACGCAACTTGCTGAGTAAGACCTTTATCCCGCACCGGCTGTTGTCACGGGCTGCGTTTGAGCAGTTTGCGCTGGATTTTTTGAGTCTGGGCAATGGGTATATCGAGGCGCGACGTTCAATGCTGGGGTCGACCTTTCAACTGAAACCGGCGCTGGCCAAGTACATGAGGGCAGGGCGGGACGGTCGCTATTTTCTGGTTCAGGGGTGGAAGGAAGAGCACGAATTCGACGGGGGCAGCATCTTCCACCTGCGCGAGGCTGATCTGCACCAGGAGGTGTACGGATTACCGGAATGGATTAGCGCCCTGCAGTCGGCGTTGCTCAACGAGTCGGCGACGTTGTTTCGCCGCAAGTACTACGAAAACGGCAGCCACGCGGGCTTCATCCTCTACATGACTGACCCCGCGCAGAACGAATCCGATGTCGATGCCCTGCGTAAAGCGCTGAAGGACTCCAAGGGGCCGGGCAACTTCCGCAACCTGTTTGTCTACTCGCCTAACGGCAAAAAGGACGGGATTCAGCTGATCCCGGTTAGTGAGGTCGCGGCCAAAGACGAATTTAGCTCGATTAAAAATCAGACCCGCGACGACGTGCTGGCCAGCCTGCGCATACCGCCGCAGTTGATGGGCATCGTGCCGCAGAACGCGGGTGGGTTTGGCTCGATTCGGGAGGCTGCCGAGATTTATGTAGCGAATGAGTTGGAGCCGGTTCAAGCGCGGATGACGCAGTTGAATGACTGGCTGGGGGAGGAGGTGGTGAGGTTTAAGCCGTATGAAATCGCCGGGGCCTCATAAAGCCCCAGGCGGTTAAAAAAGCAATAATCCGGTGAGCAAAGATTGGATTCTGAGCGGGAAATATCGGTCTGGCCAAGTGCTCAAAATAGCATCGCCAGCACAATAAAAGCCTAAGCGAGCTGTATTATATTTGTATTCGATAATCAGTCAGAGCTAGTAAGGTCTAATTGTTTTTATTGTTCATTTACTAAGTCCGGATTCGGGTTTTTCAACTCTCAATTTTGTCTCTGAGTTTGCTTCGGCAGCTTGTATGGTGATAAATTAAAATGAGAAAATTTAGTTGCTGTTTTTTTTGCCTTTCGACTAGTTATAAATATTTGAAGCTGCTTCTTTTAAAACTAGTTTGAGGTTATCTATGTCGCCTTTATTAATAAGCATGTTGGCTTTGCTTAAAGTTTGGTAGCAGCTTTCTCGCGCTTCAATATTGTTTTGTCCATGTGTAGCGATCTCTCCAATTTGGGAGGTTAGATCTCTGCATGTATTGCTTTCCTTAACTTGATCCTTAATAGATATCTTAAGACTCATATTGAGTAGCGCTATCTGGCTTTCAAAGCGCAGATGCACATTTTTCATTTCGAATTTGTCAAGAGCTTTGTCTAGCTTTGATCGTGCCTTTTCACCTTTAATATTGTCTATTTCCATTCTCAATTCTTTTAGAGCACCTGAGTTCATTATATCTGAAGTGTTTTTTGCAGATTCTAATTTTGACGTTATTTTTTTGATTGTTTTATTAGAGACATCATTGTTGTCGGTCTTGCAGCGAATGGCATCTATTAGAGAATGGTTGTTTTGAATAATCACAATTGGGGCCTTGATTTGAGTTATTTCTGCTGCGTCAAATGTAGACATGACGTACAGGCTTCGGTGTTGAACACTGGCTTCAAAGCGCTATTGGCGAGAAGCAGTGCCTTTATACAGATGACTTCTGATAGCAAGCTTTCATTTTTCGATCATTTCTTATCTGCGGTGTTGTGTTGACAAATAAAACCAAGGAGCCCTATGCATTGGACGCCGGAGTCGCTGCGGATCGCCGTCAGGCGGTTTTTTCTCACTGTAAAACACTCAATCGAAACGCACCCCACAAAGCGTTGAGAGCGTACACGCGACCCGTTCGGTGTGTTACTTGATTGGTGGCAGCTATGGTTTGGTGCCTCTTGTGCGGGCTATTAGAGACTCAGGAGGCGGACCTGTCCCCCGTCAGCGTACGCCTTATCGCGCGCCGTCGTCCCCCCACCTCGCCTGCGGGCTATATAGGTGTTTTTTTCTGCACTTCCGCACCAGGCTCTCAGCGGGCTGGGCTGTTGGCTGGCTTGAGGATTTTTGGGGGGGGATAAGCCTGCGAATCCCTGCATGGTTAGTGCTTTTATGGCAAAGGTCTTTTGCAGCGGCGGTGAGGGGGTACCCAGGACCTATGGCAGGAATTCTCAGGGACGTCGACGGAAACAGGTAATTCGTCCGGCAAGGGCCTCGATACGGTATTGGAAGCCCCGTGTTTGTTGGCTTTGGTGTATTACACAGAGAAGTTATTTTGAGTGATGTGCAAGGTAATTTAATCGTAAATGATTGATTTGTAAGGGGCTGAGCCTTATAGGTAATTACTTAATAAGAGAGTAATTTGATTACTTCTAAGTTACTCGGATATTACCTGTAGCTATCGGCTGTCACCCATTGAATCCGTGCGTTTCAGAGGTTTTCCAAAAACTCTTACCGTTCTTACCTTTTTCCGATGGCTTCCCCTAAAAAACACACATGCCCTGTCAGGCAGTAGATTCGCAGATTGACGCACAATCCGCTTTTAGGCCGCACGCGCGGTGCTGGTGGTGCAACTGCAGCAGTTATCAGCCTGGCCCGGGGTTTAGCATTTCCGCCCCGACCCGATCTGGCAGCAGCAGGGTGACGGCGAAGTCTTTGTGGGCAGTTGGGCCGACAGCTTTTTTGGTGCCCGGGACCCGCTGCAGTTGCCAATCGAATTGTTTGACGGCTACCAGGGCAATGAAAGCGCCATGGTCGCCGCCATGCCAGGCATTCGCCCTGGTGCAACCTTTAACCAGGCACAACGCATCGTTTCGGTGTCGCTGGCCGCGAATCAAATGGGTTTGAAGTGGAAGAAGCAATAAAACGTGCCGTAGAACGTCAATTCCCCGAGCTGAGCGGCGGCTACCACCTGCCCAGATTCGCCCTGGTGCAAGGCGTGGCCGATGCCCCGGCCCAGTCCGGCATCTGCGACAACTTCCGGCCCCGGTACGCGGTAGACCTGCAGGTACTGGCCGAAGACGGCGAACCCGACCCCAACCTGCCGATCCTGGCCGGTGTACCGCTGCCAGTGCCCGTGGGCGGTGATGAGATGGGCAAGGCACCATGGTGGTGGTCAACTTCGCCTACGGCATGCCCAGCAAGCCCTTTATCCAGACCATCTTGCCCCACGGCCTGAGCCTGCCCAAGGT
Organism: Pseudomonas sp. B424; assembly: GCF_055408345.1. NCBI lineage: Bacteria > Pseudomonadati > Pseudomonadota > Gammaproteobacteria > Pseudomonadales > Pseudomonadaceae > Pseudomonas > Pseudomonas sp. B424. Next base: position 87,275 of record NZ_JBUZTL010000022.1, read on the forward strand.
GCCCAAAGGGGATCAGGTATGGCAGCACAGCGAAACCGCCCAACAGCGCGTGGACGCCGACGGCAACTGGTCGCGGCAGACCGATGGCCGCATACAGGACTTTTCAGCTGATCGCGAAATTCAGGCTCTGGACAACCAGGAGCACTATCAAAGCCACACCCAAGAAGTGGATGACCATTCAAAAGAGACGGTCGGCGGTATAAAAACACTCGAAGCGATGGGTGCAATGAAACTGCTTTCAGGCGGGTCAATGAGCGTGGCGGCTGTAGATGACTTGCACCAGGCAACGGGCCGCGACCTTAATCTGGTGGTTGGGGATAAGTACAACGCCACCGTGGGTGGCGATATGCAGGAGCGGATCGAAGGCCTGCGCAAGAGCGTGGCGGGGGAGGGCCAGCGGTTGATCGCGCCTAAAAACTGGATCGGCTCTGAGAGCGTGAACCTGTTTCAGGTGGTGTGTGATTTGCTCGACCTGGTGCAGGAGATGAACGTGCAACTGGCGGGGCATACGCATGGGGCTACGCCTGTACCAGCAAATGCTACGGCTTTTTCTTCTGCAGCGAATATAGCTAATAATTTGAATGTTAAACTCGAAGCCGTAAAGCTTTAGTCAAGTTAAACAGTACTAACCCTTTGACGCTCTGGGCATTCCCATTGATAAAAAATCCCCCTGACTTTACAAGTCCAAAAAATTATTACGAGCTTTGGCGTTTTTTTCTAGCATGTTTTTGTAATTTATATCGTCCTCAGTGCATCCTGCAGCCCTAGCTAGCTCGTCAGAGGATAACTTTTCAGTTTCGTTCTTTAAGGTGCTTTGGCACGCTAGCCATGTTCTTGTTCCGATATTTGTCAGGTTTAAGAGATGTAATGAGTACGGGTAACCATTTGTTGGGGTTTTTGATGTTCTCATGATGATAAGTAACTTGTTTATTTCTTCTATGTTCTGCAGTGCCAGTTGAATCCAGTGGCGTTGTTCTTTGTTGAATTTATGTGCGACGTCAGTAAAGTATTCAGCCAGAAATAAGGAGCTAATGCTGGCTGGAAATTGATGACTGACAGAAGTCTCCTGTAATGCTATGTTTTCGGAAGCTCGATAGGCTTCTTTGATTAGGAGTTGAACGGATTCTTGTAGTCGGCCTATATCCTCTTTGCAACACATGGTTTTATTGGATTCTGTTTTGTTTTCCTTTGATCTTGAAACAAGTTGAGTTAGAAAGAAACCTACGACCGCGCCTGATAAGGTTCCGATGAGTGGTATGAATTTCTCTATCGGGCCTTTCTCCTTCGCTAACTCTGCTAGTTGCGATGCTTGTGCTATCTGCAAGTATTGAAGGCACTGGTTGAAGTTCTCGATATCCATGTGTGGCCTGCCTGTAAATGTTGCAATAAGTGTATTTGCGATTTTTTTGGTGATAGCGCTACTTTGAGGTTATTGCATTGCTTATGTGTCTTTTTTCTATGTTGGAAATGGGTTCATTTTTTTTAGTTAATGTGACTCTCACATCATCCCAATCTAGGAAAATAATAATTGGTTCACTTTCATGCCCATTGTTTTCTGAGGAAAATACGCCAAGCGGGAAAGAATTGCCATTGTTGATGGCAGCGTATTTATCTAAAGTTTCTATAGTGGTTGAGCGTGCGCTTGTAATTGATTCAGCTATAAGTTTTCTAGCTGAATCTTGTATGTTGCTGATCGCCCCCATATAAGATCTAGCTGCTTTTTTTAAATCAATTTTCTCAGGCAGCTTTTCTAGAAGTTTTTTTTCGAAACGATCATTCTCAGCAAATCGTGCTCTCAAGGCATAGAAGTCTGTGTTGTAGACACGGCTTACGGCTTTTCCTTCTTCATTTCTAATCCAAGTGTCAGGGCCGGTTACGCCATGTACTGCAAGTCCGCTATGCGAAACATGATTCCTTAGCTTCTCCATTAAATGATAATCTAAAGATTCATCATAGTGTTTGCTTTTTAGTGTGCTGATCGTTTCTTTGACTTCTGCTGTGTTTTTTACGCACTTTGAAGCCATGCTGTGAATTAGTTCGGTGTACATCTTTCCAGCTAATATAAAGTTGACCAGTCTACGATTTACAGTGCTGTTAAGGGTGTAGGCCCGATTGTAATCGAAACTATTATCTATCACTCTTTCCATAGTGATGGATAGTAGTTCCTTTTCTAGATCCATGAAGTTCCCTAGTACTAGTTCGTATTTTTCTTCAATGCTAAGGGCGGCAGAAAGAAAACCTTTAGCTTCGATAAGCTCAAAATACTCAGCTTCGCTAATTTCGAGCTTCGGATTGTTGTCAAAATCGACAAGTTTTAGGTGGTATTTTATAGGTGTGCTCATATGCAACTTCCTGCTTATCTGAGATTAATTTCTAGCTGTTCAAGGATTACAATTCTAACCCGGGTAGTGGCATATGGCTATGCATTTCTACGCTAGAAAAGCTCAGGCCACCTGTTAACAAGTTTGTCGCAAGGGAGTGTATGACTCCTTCTATTTAAATCTTGAGCAAGTAAATAATAATGTAGTGGTGTGGTTTTCTCATCTGCACTTTACGCTTCATTGAAATTTGAGGCGGAGAAGAATAATTTGCTAGAAAAGCACTTATCCCCCTCCCGCCGACGGGCCTTGTGTCCTTTTTTTGTGCAAATCCGGATGTAGTGTAAACGAACCTGCAGCCCAGGCTGGCTGTGGGCCTCTGCAGAGGATCGGCAATTGCACAGAATGCAAAGTTTTGCAGGGAAATGAAGCACGCTTACACATTGGTGTGCGAGGCGGTCACGGAGCGGGACACGGTCAAGTGCCCGGATTCATTGGGTGAAAATATTAAAATGTGGGTTTCGGTGTATTTTCAAAAGCGCACACGATCTTTTTCGGGCGGGTATTGATGGTATGCGGGGAGAGGCTGAATTCCCTGTGTACCACGACTGACGGGATTTGTAGCGTATTTGGTGGATTTCACGGGACTGCACACTGTCGAAGATCAGATTCGTCCTCATGAGGTCAGTTCAGGTCCGCCGAAAATTATCGTTTTGTTGAGATCTATTCTTAACAAGGCATGAGGATCCATCAGAAGTTACAATAGAAACATCGTAATTGTTGAAGTGAACATCAGCCCCATAAATTATGGGCTTCATCTATCGTTAGATACTCCTCCCATAGCTTTGAGCCAACTTCACTTGTTTTTGAATTTATAACGCCCAATTTTTCACATGCAAAGCAAGACATCAGAATTCCGATACAGGCGCTAAGTACGGCTTTAGGCGTGTATTCCAAGACCGGGCGGAACTGGGCGTGCACTTGTTTTTCGCTTGACTCAATGAGGTAGGGGTCAACGGCTGATAATGATGGATGTGCTGCATGATGGGATAGGTGTCTATATAAGCCATCGTATGCAGCTAACGTGTTGCCTTTTTGCGCTAACGCAAAAATTTTAATGTCAATTGCCCCGGCATTTTCCTCAATGAATTTCCTTAATGTGTCTTCATAGGGGGCGATCCCAGGATACGTACTTTTTCTGTTTAAAAGAGCGTTGGCATGAGATCTCCTCGATGCCCCATCTTGGCTTGCTAGTTCCGCTGGCGTGACAACACCTTCCGCAAGTGCATTGAGAACAAAAAAAGTCTCAATCAGACTTCTACAAATTACCATCGACTCGATCGTCATTCCCCCCTCTGCCAAACATATTGCAGCCTGGAAGTGAGAGATGCTGCGCGCAAAGAAAAGCCGCGAGGCCAGCCCAGTTTTTGACTCGGAATCAGGTAAGAGCTGAGATATTTGTAATGCGTATTTGGAGCAAGCACTCGCAAAGGCGAACAGTTTCATGTGTTTTTCGTGTTGCTGTTTTCTTATGGCAGCTCCGCTTTCTCCCGTGAAGCCTTCAGTATCAAAATTCATTTAAACTCCTAAAACGCAATTTTTCATCAGGCGACATTCGGACAAACGCATCAGTTGAAGGTGGATGGTTGCTGAGGGTGGTACGAAAGAGGAGCAGAATCAAGGGTGCATGCCTGATTACCTTTGATTTCAGGAGGCAGCTTTCGTGGTTCCAACTCATCAATGGTTGGAAACACCCCTTGAAGAAGGGAAATCCCGGGTAGCCGTCAAAAGTAGCTATTTTTAGCCACCCCCAGCAGAACGGGATGATTAATGCTCTACAGCCCTTGCAGAACGTGGCTTTGATACATGGCGACAAAATGGTCAGGAGGACTATTTAGAAAGGTATTTAAGTATGAAACCTATATAAATCAGGTGGTTGACGTGGTTAGCAAAATACCAGTCCTGATAGCCCCATAAATAGCTGGGGTGGTCTGGAAAATAGGGTTGATGAAAGCTCTGAAAGCCTTTGTCTCTGTGGGTTAGAGAGTAGGTAAGAAAATAAAATATCTTTAATAGTCACTTTAAATCTCAACCGGAGAATTCATTCAGGCCGGTGGGAAAGCTCTGTCTGACGTGCTCGACTCTACAGTCCCGACCATACCGCTTGAGGGTGCATGGGATGAGATAGATGCATTGGGTAGATGTATTGGGTCGATATTGTTTGCTGCACTGGATGTGCTGTGAGCGACGAGAAGGCTCAAGACTGGGACTTTAAGGGGAGAGAGGTAAAAGTTGGCTGGTACGAAAATGGTACAGAGAAAAATTAAGTAGGGCGTAAACCCTTGTTTTAAAGGGGCTGGTGGCTCAGTCCGTATCATCCATCATGGGGGCAACAGAAAACCTCCTAGATACCAGATTTGCTGCTGAGCCTAGGTTTTCTGCGGGTTTGGTGGGCATTCTGGTAACTCTCGTTTACTTCTGTTTACCGTTGTTTTTGCTTGTTTTTGAATGCTCGTTGCTACAATGTAGCAAATCCGAATATTCGTGTAGCAAAATCATGGGCACTATCACCGTTCGCAAGCGCAAGGATGGATCGACGGGTTACACCGCGCAGATCCGCATCATGCAAAAGGGTGTGACAGTTTATCAGGAAAGCCAGACGTTCGACCGCAAGGCGACCGCTCAGGCCTGGATCAAACGTGTCGAAACCGAAATGTCAGCTCCTGGTGCAATCGAGAAGGCCAACCGATCAGGTGTTACGGTCAAGGAAATGATCGAACGCTACCTTTTGGAGTACGAAAAGCTCAGGCCGTTGGGCAAGACAAAGCGCGCCACGCTCAGAGCTATCAGTGAGACTTGGCTGGGTAAGCTCGAGGATAGGGAGATCACCAGCCAGAAACTGGTTGAGTACGCTGATGGACGAATGATGAATGACGGGATTCAGGCTCAGACTGTGGGTAATGACCTTGCCCACTTAGGAGCGGTGCTTTCAGTGGCGCGGCCAGCCTGGGGGTATGACATCGACCCGATGGCTATGCCGGATGCGCGTAAGGTTCTGCGCAAGATGGGTGCGGTGACTCGCAGCAAGGAGAGGAACCGTCGCCCAACACTGGAAGAGCTGGATAAGCTGTTTGAGTATTTCAGCGAAATGCGGGATAGGCGCAAGCAAGAAATCGACATGGTGCGCGTCACCGCGTTTGCTTTGTTCTCTACCCGCCGGCAGGAAGAGATCACTCGCATCAAATGGAATGCCCTGGACGAGGCCCGTCAAATGGTTCTGGTCACCGATATGAAAAACCCGGGCCAGAAGTATGGCAATGACGTTTGGTGTCACGTGCCTGATGAAGCGTGGCGAATCATGCAGTCCATGCCGAAGGTTGCGGAAGATATCTTCCCCTACAACTCCCGCTCGATCTCTGCGTCATTTACGCGTGCTTGCCACTTTCTTGGAATCGAAGATTTGCACTTTCATGACCTTCGTCATGATGGTGTGAGCCGTCTATTTGAGATGGGTTGGGATATCCCGAAAGTTGCCTCTGTTTCCGGCCACCGGGATTGGAACTCGATGCGCAGATATACGCATTTGAAGGGGGAGGGAGACCACTATAAAGACTGGCCTTGGCTGGAACGGATAATAGCGGGCCCCATTATTGAGGCCCGGAAGCGAATCAAAAAACGCGACGAAGACTAGAGTTGCGCATCAGCTTGTCATGCTCGGTGCGCGCGCGATTGTGCTGAGCATCGAGATACGCCGCCAAGTCATTAAGGTGAACCCCTCGCGCGGACTTCTGGCTGCGCTCCATCGGTACCAGGGGAAGGTCGATTTGGCCAGACGTCACTTTCATTTTCATCTTCTCGGGCGTCAGGTGGCTGAAGTAATCAGCGCATACCCGTTCGAGTGGGATGATCGCTTGGCCACCGTACTGTGCCAAAAGCAGGAATTGTGTGTTCATGGTTATATCTCCATGCCGCTTCGATTGTCGGTAGTGGGTTGTTGAGTTTTTTCAGGTTTGGCGCTTGAAGTCAGTGCACCTCACGATGACTGTGCTGATGTCGCGCTGAATCGGCGGCATGGCTTTAAAGGGAAGGGCGCTGCAGTCGTGGCGGGCGTGCTGGCAAGTGCAGCACATGCTTTGGGTTGGTGGGTCATGGCGTAACTAGTCGACGTGCCCAGCTCACGCAAGGTCCGTCTTCGGTATCGACGATCCCGATCAGGAACCACTCCGGGGCAGGTGCGACAGGGTCCCAGCCGAGGCAGTGAAACTCACCGTCGTCATAGGGGTGATGACCGTCGATATCAGCCTTCATGTGCCACTGCTGCAGCACCAGGCACTGCTCAGCGATCCAGGCTTTGAAGGCCGCGTAGTCCTCATCGAAGTCGGGCAGATCGGGATGATCCCACCAGCCGTCTTCATCCCGCACGACAGCAACAGGCTGGATCAAAACAGTTTCTTCAGGCATGACTTCGTCCTTGCCGCTATAGCGGCTGACTTTGAATTGGGGGAGTTACTGCTTTTACTGGAGTAAACTGCCCTGCTTTAGCAAAGGGAGTTGTGTAGTGGTCTAATGAAACCGGACACCCATTTAGGCGAGAATGCTCGCCAGAACGAGGTGTCAGATGACCAAACAACGCCGTACCTTTTCCCCTGAATT
>NZ_JBUZTL010000023.1:0-76308 GCF_055408345.1 Pseudomonas sp. B424
GGCCAAATCCTGTCACTGCGCCATTACCGTCACGACGTGATTGCCCACAGCCATGAGCACGCGCAAGTGGTGATCAGCTTGTCCGGCACACTCGACTTTGAGGTGGACGGCCGGGCCAGCCTGCTGCACCAGCAGCACTTGATCATCGTGCCCGCCGGGGCCCACCACACCTGCGGCAGCCCCCGGGGCAGCCATTGCCTGGTGCTGGATGTGCCGGGCGAAAACTGGCTCGGACAATCCCTGGGCAATCACGCCGATGCCAGCCGCCGGTTGCTCGACACCGCCGGGCACTTGCCCCTGGACCCCAGGCAACATCAGCTGGTGAGCTGGCTTGCCGCCAGCCCCGTCACTGACCCTCTGATCGCTCGCCAAGGGGCGATTCTGCTGCTGGCCAGCTTGAATACCCTCGCGCCAGAACAAGCCCAACCCAGACGCCTGCCCTTCGGTGCTCTGGATGCCTATATCGACCAGAACGCCGCCTACCCGCTTCAAGTTGCAGATCTTGCACGCATTGCGGGTTTGTCCTGCGCGCGCCTGCACAGTCGCTTCATCACCGAGTGTGGGCAAACACCGATGGACTACATCCGTCAGCGCCGTTTGCACAACGCGCGCACTCTCCTGTGCAATAGCCACCTGCCCATCGGCGAAATCGCCAGCCGCGTCGGTTACAGCTCGCAAAGCGCATTCGCCGCCGCCATGCTCCGCGAATTCGGCGCATCGCCCTCGGTGCTGCGCCGCGAGTCTGGCGACAACTGACGCCAGTCCCGCGACAGACAACCCCCCAACCCGCGCCTTAGACTGCAGCCCTTGCCTGTATTGATTTAAGGATTGCAATGACTCCGCGTACCGCTTTGGGCGCTCTGCATATTGGCGCGTTGATGTTCGGCCTGACCGGCGTGTTCGGCAAACTCGCGGCGGCATCCCCCTCGATCATTGTCTTCGGCCGCGCCGCGTTCGCCGTACTGGCCCTGGCCTGCTTTGCCGGGCTGGCCAAAAGTACGGTCTGGTACCGGTTGTCACTGCGTGACGCGCGCAATCTGCTGCTCAGCGGCTTGCTGCTGGCCGGGCACTGGGTGAGCTTTTTTATCTCGGTAAAGATTGCCGGGGTGGCGATTGCAACGCTGGGCTTTGCCAGCTTCCCGGCGTTTACCGTGATACTTGAAGGGCTGATTTTTCGCGAGCGTATCCGGCTCAACGAAATCATTCTGGTGATACTGGTCAGCGCAGGACTGATCCTCGTCACCCCGAGCTTTGATCTGGCCAGCCAGGCCACCGAGGGCTTGCTGTGGGCGGTTGCCTCGGGCCTGTTGTTTTCGTTGCTGTCCCTCAACAACCGCGCCAACTCGGGGCGGATCCCCGCCGTGCAGGCCGCCATGTGGCAAAACGCGGTGGTTGCCTTGTGCCTGCTGCCTTTCGCTGCCCCGGGGCTGGGTGACGTTCGCCCGCTGGACTGGCTGTGGATCGGCCTGCTCGGCGTGCTGTGCACCGGGGTGGCCCACAGCCTGTTCGTCGCCAGCCTGGCGGTGATCAAGGCACGTACGGCCGCCGTGGTCTTTGCTCTGGAGCCGGTCTACGGCATCACCCTGGCATGGGTGCTGTTCCACGAAACGCCCACGCTGGGCATGCTGCTGGGCGGCGTGTTGATTATCGTCGCGATCGTGGTGTCGAGCCGCATGGCCAGCGGCCCGGCACCGGGCAAGGCATCAGTAGATGCCGCCGCTCACTGAACCCGGTCGTTATGGCCAAGATCACGCTGCGGGTCGATCTGGTCGCGAACCCGCTGCTTGAGCACCTTGGCCTCCGGGAAGCCGCCATCAGCCTTGCGCTCCCAGATCTGTACGCCGTTGCAGGTGATGCGGAATACCCCGCCGGTACCCGGCTCCAGTGCAACCCGTCCCAGGTCTTCGGCAAAGGTGCTGAGCAGTTCCTGAGCCAGCCATGCAGCGCGCAGCAGCCACTGGCATTGGGTGCAATAGGTAATGACAATTTCAGGTTTGGTGAGCGACATGATTTCAAAGGCTCTGAAGGGAAAGGCGCCGCTATAATAGCCGCCTTTGTCGCTTGCCCCGAGATTCATGATGCGCCGCCTGCTGAGCTTTTTACTCCTGTGTTTATGCCCCTTGGTACTGTTTGCCGCCGAAGCCCCGAAGCCGAAAATCGGTCTGGTGCTGTCAGGCGGTGCCGCCCGAGGCCTGGCCCACGTCGGCGTGCTCAAGGCACTCGAAGAACAGGGTATTCACATCGATGCCATCGCGGGCACCAGCATGGGCGCGGTGATCGGCGGCCTGTATGCCTCCGGCTACAAGATCGACGAGCTTGAAAAACTCGCACTGGGCATCGACTGGCAAGAAGCCCTGTCCGACTCGCCAGACCGTGAGGACGTGCCGTTCCGGCGCAAGCAGGATGATCGTGACTTTCTGATCAAGCAAAAGCTCAGTTTTCGCGACGATGGCAGTCTGGGCCTGCCATTGGGCGTGATCCAGGGGCAGAACCTGGCACTGCTGCTGGAAAGCCTGCTGGCCCACAGCAGCGATATCCGTGATTTCGACAAGCTGCCGATCCCGTTCCGCGCCGTTGCCACCGATATCGTGAACGGTGAAAAAGTAGTGTTCCGCAAAGGCCATCTGCCCCAGGTGATCCGTGCCAGCATGTCGATCCCGGCCGTGTTCGCCCCGGTTGAAATCAACGGTCAATTGCTGGTCGACGGTGGCATGGTCGACAACATCCCGGTGGATGTGGCCCGGGAAATGGGCGTGGACCTGGTCATAGTGGTCGACATCGGCACCCCGCTGCGCGGGCGCAAACAGCTCAACACCGTGTTCGACATCCTCAATCAATCCATCACCCTGATGACCCGCAGCAACTCCGAGGTGCAGCTTGCGTCCCTTAAACCCGATGACATCCTGATCCAGCCCGCACTCGCCAGCTTCGGCGTCACCGACTTTGGCCGCTCGCAAGACATCATCAACGCCGGCTACCGCGCCACACAAATTCTCGAAAAGCGCCTGTCCAGCCTGCGCCAGCCCGACGACGCGCAACTGGCAGCCGCCCGCACCGCCGAAGAACGCACGCCGGTCATTACCGCGATCAAAATCGAAAACGACTCAAAAATCGGCGACTCGGTGATCCGCTATTACATCCGCCAACCCATCGGCGAACCACTGGACCTGGGCCGTCTGCAACGGGACATGGGCACACTCTACGGCCTGGACTACTTCGACCAGGTGCAATACCGCGTGGTGCACAAAGGCAAGGAACGCACACTGGTGATCACTGCACGGGCCAAACGCGGCGGCACCGATTACCTGCGACTGGGGCTCAACCTGTCTGACGACCTGCGCGGCGACAACGCGTTTAACCTCGGCGCCAGCTACCGGGTCAACGGCATCAACACCCTGGGCGCGGAATGGCTGACCCGGGTGCAGATTGGCGATCAGCAAGAGCTCTACAGCGAGTTTTATCAGCCGCTGGATGCGGGCTCGCGGTACTTCGTGGCGCCGTACATCAATGCCCAGTCACAAAACGTGGAAGCCATCCTCGACAACGACCCCATCGCCGAATATCGATTGGAGCGCTACGGTTTTGGCTTGAATGTCGGTCGTCAAATCGGTAACAGCGGCGAGATCCGCCTGGGTGTCGGCGAGGCATGGGGCGAAGCCAATGTGCGAATTGGTGAGCAGGACCTGCCAAGCACCAGCTTCAATGAAGGCTTCTACGACCTCAAGTACTCGTTCGACTCGCTGGACAACGTGTACTTCCCGCACTCGGGCGAAGACATCAGCATGAGCGTGCGCCAGTTCGAACCGGCGCTGGGCTCGGACGAGCGCTATCGCCAATGGGAGTTCAATCTGGACAAGGCCATGAGTTCAGGGCCCGACACCTGGATTCTGGGCGGGCGTTACGCCCGCACGCTGGATCAGGCCAACGTGGTCACATCGAGCTACCTGCTGGGCGGAGCCCGGCAGTTGTCGGGCTTCAGGCAGGACGCGATTTCCGGGCAAAACATCAGCCTGATACGTGCCGTTTACTATCGCCGGCTTACCCCGCGTTCGTACTTGCCGTTTGATTTCCCGCTGTATGCCGGTGCCTCTTTGGAGCGCGGGCGCGCCTGGAACAATGACAACGAGTTCGACAGCGGCTATATCAACGCGGCGAGCATCTTTATCGGATTCGACACACCGCTTGGCCCCCTGAATTTCAGTTATGGCTTTAACGACGATAACCAGAAGGCGTTGTATTTGAACCTTGGACAGACGTTCTGACGGTTCAAGCCAATGTGGGAGCGAGCCTGCTCGCGATGCTGGCAGCGCGGTCTTCCAAAGAGACCGCAGTGATGTCATCGCGAGCAGGCTCGCTCCCACAAGGAGAAATGTGCAGGGATCAGTGCTTTTCGAGGTTATCCAGAATGCGCTTGTGAACCCGCAGGCAAATGCGCTGCTCCTCCTCATCTATGCCCACGAACAGCTCTTGGCGCAACGCGGTGGCAATGGCTTCGATCTGCTCGATCAACGGCCGGGCAGAATCACTCAGGACGATCTTCTTGGCGCGCCGGTCCTCAACCACCGAGTGGCGCTGTACCAGCCCCTGGGCCTCCAGGCTGTCGAGCAGGCGGGCCAGGGTCGGACCTTCGACGCCAACACTTTGGGCCAGTTCACGCTGAGTCGGCGCGTCATCAAAACGCGCCAGGTGCAGCAGCACAAGCCAACGGGCCTGGGACAAGCCGAGACCGGCAAGACGACGATCCAGTTCGGCACGCCAGCCACGGGACATTTGGGCCAGTTGCATACCAAAACGGTGCTGATCGGTTAACGGCATAAAAAACTCAATGATTAGACTGAAAATAGAGTGAAACTAATTATTAGTCAGCTAAGCATGGCGCTTGCACATAGGCAAGGGGTGTAAGTCAATCAATCGTTACATAATCAACATCATAGTCAGATTTCGAACTCCGATTGCAGTGCAGCTCGCACGCAATACAGCACACCTTCAGGCACCCGGCCCTTGAACTGTTCGGCAATGCTGGCCACGCTCGGCAGCTCCCCTTCGCCATCCAGGAACGCATCCTGCACTTCTTCCATCAGGTCTTCAGGCAGGTCCAGCGCCTGCTCCAGCGACAGTTCCTGACGCCCGATGGCCTCGGCCAGCATGGTGTAAACATTCTTCTCAGAACACTGCAGTTGCCCGCTGATCTGCAGCGGGGTCATGCCGGCCCGGGCCAGGCTGATCAATTCGTGGCGGATATCAGCCACCACTTTTGGCGTTTCGGCCTGCCCGCCCAGCACCTCGAGGAATGCCTCGCCGTAACGTTCCAGTTTTCGCGCACCCACGCCGCTGACCGTGGCCATCTCGGACAACGAGGTGGGCTGGCTGCGCAGCATTTCGAGCAAGGTCGAATCGGGGAAGATGACGTAAGGCGGCACGCCGTGCTCTTCGGCCAATTTGCGGCGCAAGGCGCGCAGGGCTTCCCACTGCTCGCGCTCTTCGCCGCGCACCAACTGGCTGGCCGGGCTGGCAGAGCTGCTTTTAACCGTGGTTTGCGGCTTGAGTTCGCGACGCAGCTCCAGCGTCACTTCGCCACGCAGCAACGGCCGGCAGCTGTCGCTCAGACGCAAGCCGCCATAGCCTTCGATATCAATATCGGCAAGGCCACGGGCCACCAGCTGGCGGAACAGCGTGCGCCACTCACCTTCGGCGCGGTCTTTGCCAATGCCAAAGACCGACAGATGCTGATGACCCACACTGCGGATTTTTTCGTTCTCCCGACCCAGCAGCACGTCGATCAAGTGACCTGTGCCATAGCGCTGGCCAGTGCGGTGAATCGTCGACAGCGCCTGACGCGCAGGCTCGGTGGCGTCCCAGGTTTGCACGCCATCCACGCAGTTGTCGCAATGCCCGCAGGGTTGCGGCATTTCTTCATCGAAGTACGCGAGCAAGGTCTGACGGCGGCAGCGGGGCTCTTCGCACAAGGACAGCATGGCGTCGAGTTTGTGATGCTCCAGGCGCTTGTGTCGCTCATCGCCTTCGGAGTTTTGCAGCATTTGCTTGAGCATCACAACGTCTTGCAGGCCGTAGGCCATCCAGGCGTCGGCGGGCAAGCCATCACGCCCTGCCCGGCCGGTTTCCTGGTAATACGCCTCAAGGGACTTGGGCAAATCCAGGTGCGCCACAAAGCGCACATTGGATTTATCGATACCCATGCCGAAAGCAATGGTCGCCACCATGATCAGCCCTTCCTCGTTGAGGAAGCGCTTCTGGTTGGCGGCGCGGGTGTCGCTCGGCAAGCCGGCGTGATACGGCAAGGCCGGGAAGCCCTGCTCACAGAGAAACTTCGCCACCTCGTCGACCTTTTTACGCGACAGGCAGTAAACGATGCCCGCGTCGCTGCGCCGTTCCGAGAGGAACGCCAGCAACTGCTTGCGCGGCTGCTCTTTGGGCACGATGCGGTAAAAAATATTGGGCCGGTCGAAGCTCGACAAAAAACGTTCGGCGTTCTGCAAATGCAGACGGGTAACGATTTCTTCGCGGGTGCGCTTGTCTGCCGTGGCGGTCAGGGCAATACGCGGCACATTCGGGAACACTTCGGCCAACTGGCCCAGTTGCAGGTATTCCGGGCGGAAATCGTGACCCCACTGCGATACGCAGTGGGCTTCGTCGATGGCAAAAAGGGCGATATCCAGGCTTTGCAAGAACGCCATCATGCGCGGCTGCACCAGACGCTCGGGCGCCAGGTAGAGCATTTTGACTTCGCCGCGCTTGATCCGGATCGCCAGCTCACGCTGTTGCTCGGCGTTGAGCGTCGAGTTCAAGGCCGCAGCGGCCACACCGAGTTCCTCGAGGGTTGCGACCTGATCGTCCATCAAGGCAATCAGCGGCGACACCACCACGGCCAGACCGTCACGCAGCAGCGCCGGGACCTGGAAGCACAAGGATTTACCGCCGCCGGTAGGCATCAGCACCAAGGCGTCGCCACCCAGGGCCACGCGCTCAATAATGTCACCCTGGCGGCCACGGAAACTGTCGTAGCCGAAGATGTCTTTGAGTACGCGTTGAGCCTGTTCGAGCATAGAAACTCCAGAAATCGCCGAAACACCCCTGCGCCAGCACGACCCGCCGTGGCCGCAAGCCTTTTAAAGGCTCGGGCACCGGTGCGCTACATTTACCGCAGGGCATCACAAAACGCGGCAGTATACCCGAGCACTCCCCCGCTGCGGGGCGTGTAATTGCAACACTGATAACCGGGAACTGATGGCAAATGTGCCCTGCGACTGGCTTGGGCGCTCAAGAAAGCCTAGAATTCACTATCGTTTATTTACTAGGTAGCACATTAATGTCCTTCGCTGAGCAACTAACCCGCCTGCAAGTCTTCCTCGACGCCGACGAGCTGCATGACGAGGCGCTGGACTACGTGGCCACCCACGGCTATCTGACTGCCCTGTCCATCTGTTCTGAAGATGTGCCTGAGCGCGAGTGGATCGACGCCATCTTCTCCGAAGCCCCGCATTACCAGGACGACGCCCAGCGCGCCGAGATCGAAGGCACGCTGATCCAGCTCAAGGCTCACATCGCTCGCCAACTGGCGTCCGACGAAGAGTTCGAGCTGCCTTGTGACCTGGATCTGGGCGACGAGCCGGACGATTCCGATTTGCGCGGCTGGTGTGTCGGCTTCATGGAAGGCGTATTCATGCGCGAAGCCGCCTGGTTCGAAACCGCCGAAGAAGAAGTCAGCGAAATGCTGCTGCCGATCATGGTCGGTTCGGGCCTGTTCGATGACCAGCCTGAGTTCGAAGACATCGCCAAGGATGCCAACCTGATGGACGACATGATCGTTCAGATCCCTGAAGCGCTGACCGCCCTGTACCTGCTGTGCCAGGCACCTGACGAGAAGCCGGCGATCCTCAAGCCACGTCACCACTGATCACTCAGTGGCTCAGCCCTCGCCCGGCAACCGTCCGCGGTTGCTGCGCTACGCTCTGTTTGCCATCGGCTGGCTGAGCGTAGCGTTGGGGGTTATCGGTATTTTCCTGCCTGTCCTGCCTACAACACCCTTTCTGCTATTGGCTGCCGCATGTTTTGCGCGCAGTTCGCCACGTTTTTATCAATGGCTGGTCGAGCACCCACGGCTCGGGCCATGGATCCGCGACTATCTGGACGGCAACGGTATCCCGCTCAAGGGCAAGGTCTACGCCATTGGCCTGATGTGGCTGAGTATCGGATTGTCCTGCTACCTCGTGCCCCTCCCTTGGGCACGGGGCTTTATGCTGACCAGTGCGGTGCTGGTGAGCATTTACATCCTGCGTCAAAAAACCCTCGAAAAACCCTGACCCCCAAACAACTGGTGGCCGCTGCCGAAGGCTGCAGGAAAACGGCAACTGTGGGAGCGAGCCTGCTCGCGAATAGGGCTTGACCTACAACAGAGTATCTACAGGTCTTGAGGCTTACCGTGATTTTTCTGATAGGTCTCGGCACCCATTGCTTCAATCTGCCCTTCAATCAACGCCTCGAACGGACGCAGCAAGGGCGCGAACGAAGTGGCAGGTTCAAGGATTTCCAGCGCCTGCACGATGGCTTCCAGGGTCGACAAGGCTCCCGGCCCCGGCGCTTTGCGCAGTCGATAGCGCGACACAGCACCTTCAGGCAACGTGACCCGTGGCAACTGCGCCAGCAACGGGTTGAGGTGCAGCAACTTGCGCGCCTTGCGCCACGTACCGTCCGGCACCACCAACAACAGTGGCAGGTCATCCCCTGGCGGGGCATGGGCAGAGATCAACTGCGCGTCATCCCCCGGAAACAACAGCCGCGCCCTGTACCCGGGCGGGTTGAGCAGCGTGGCCAGATCCTCAAACACCTCACCCACTCGCAACTCGGCGTTGGCCAAGCCCAATGCAGCCAGCCGCGCCGTGTTTAGCGCATGGTTGACCTCACTCGGGTGCTGCAACAGCAAGACCCGGGTACGGCTTTCAAGCTGTGGGATCAGTTCGCACAAGCAGTGAGTTTGCGGGCGCAAGCAACGAGGGCATTGGGCTCGGGACATGGTTGTAAAACTCTCGGTCAAGGTTTATGAAGCTGCGCTTTGAGCAAGTCGCGGAAGGTTTGAATCAGCGGTTCCCGGCTGCGGCCGCGGCGCACGATCATCGAAAACGGTGCTTGATAACCAAAGGTCGCGGGGAGCAGCACACGCAAGTCGCCCTTCTCCACCCACGGTTCTGCGTAGTGTTCGGGCAGATAGCCGATGTAAGCCCCCGAGAGCACCAGGATCAGTTGCGCCTCCATACTGTCGACCGTCGCCGCGCTGTGTTTGAAGCCATGGCGCGCCAGTTCGGCCTGGCTCCAGTACCCGCGCCCAACCATGCGCTGCTGGGTAATCACCGGTTCGGGGATGCGCCGCTCGCTGAACAAGGGATGGCGACTGCTGCAGTACAGCCAGTGTTGCTCGCGATACAACGGTTGATAAAGCAACCCGCTCATGCGCGTGGAAAACGCACCGATGGCCAGGTCCAGGCGATTATCTTGCACCCCGAGCTGCAACTCATACGGGCTCAGCACCGACAAATGCAGGTGCACGGCCGGGTGCTCCTGACTGTAGGCGCCAATGGCCTCGGCAAAGGGCAGCGCCTTGTCGTTGACGGTGGAGTCGATCACACCCAGGTTCAAGGTGCCGCGCAACTCGCCCTTGAGCGCCGCCGCGTATTGCTCAAAACCCTCCAGCTCGCCCAGCAGACGCAAGGTTTCCTGATGGAACAGCTCGCCTTTGCTCGTCAGGCTGAACCCGCCCCGGCCGCGATGGCACAGCACCAACCCCAGGTTGGCTTCAAGCTGGCTCATGTAGGTGCTGATGGCCGAGGTCGAGAGGTTGAGCGCCTGCTGGGAATTGGCAAAGCCCTGGTGCCTGACCACGCTGGCAAAGATTCGCAATAGTTTCAGATCGGGTAAAGCGTTGGCCATGGATGACTCACCTGATTGCGGGGACTGACCTTCCCACAGCCCAGCTGTGTGATTTTGAGACCAGAAGTTTAACCTCTTTAGTTTAGAAAAATCTGAACTAAGTATTTGCCCACAGGGATTCTTCCCGCCGCACACCTTTCGCAGAATCGAACGCCATAACCACAACAAACGACGAGGCTTATCCCGTGGACAAAATTCTTCATCAACCACTGGGCGGCAACGAAATGCCGCGCTTCGCCGGCATCGCCACCATGCTGCGCCTGCCTCACCTGCAGTCGGCCAAAGGCCTGGACGCGGCCTTTATTGGCGTACCGCTGGACATCGGCACCTCGCTGCGCCCCGGCACCCGCTTTGGCCCCCGGGAAATCCGCGCCGAATCGGTGATGATCCGCCCCTACAACATGGCCACCGGCGCCGCACCTTTTGACTCGCTGTCGGTGGCCGATATCGGCGACGTGGCGATCAACACCTTCAACCTGCTGGATGCAGTGCGCATCATCGAAGAGTCTTACGACGAGATCCTCGAACACGACGTGATCCCGCTGACCCTGGGCGGTGACCACACCATCACCCTGCCGATTCTGCGGGCGATCCACAAAAAACACGGCAAGGTCGGGCTGGTGCATATCGATGCACACGCGGATGTGAACGACCACATGTTCGGCGAGAAAATCGCCCACGGCACTACCTTCCGCCGCGCCGTGGAAGAAGGCCTGCTGGACTGTGACCGGGTCGTGCAGATCGGCCTGCGCGCCCAGGGCTATACCGCCGAAGATTTCAACTGGAGCCGCAACCAGGGCTTTCGCGTGGTGCAGGCCGAAGAGTGCTGGCACAAATCCCTGGCACCGCTGATGGCCGAAGTGCGCGAGAAAGTCGGTAATGGCCCGGTGTATCTGAGTTTTGATATCGACGGCATCGATCCGGCATGGGCGCCCGGCACCGGGACCCCGGAAATCGGCGGGCTGACCACCATTCAGGCGATTGAAGTGATACGCGGCTGTCAGGGCCTCGACCTGGTCGGCTGCGACCTGGTAGAGGTCTCGCCGCCCTATGACACGACCGGCAATACCTCACTGCTGGGCGCCAATCTGCTCTACGAAATGCTCTGCGTGCTCCCCGGCGTCGTGCATCGATAAGGACGTCTGCGCGGCACCATTAAAACGGTGCCGCCCACCCGTGCTGTGACTAGCTGCATCCATAAAAAAAATAATCGGAGATTCGCCATCATGGCTTTAGATCTACTGGTCGTCCTTATCTACGCAGCGGCAATGCTCGTGCTGGGTTACTACGGCATGCGCAAGGCAAAGACCCACGAAGACTATCTGGTCGCCGGGCGCAACCTGGGCCCCACGCTATACATGGGCACCATGGCGGCAACCGTACTGGGCGGCGCCTCAACCGTCGGCACGGTGCGCCTTGGGTATGTGCACGGGATTTCCGGCTTTTGGCTGTGTGCCGCACTGGGTTGCGGGATCATCGCGCTGAACCTGTTCCTGGCCAAGCCGCTGCTCAAGCTGAAAATTTTCACCGTCACCCAGGTGCTGGAGAAGCGTTACAACCCGATGGCCCGTCAGGCCAGCGCGGTAATCATGCTGGCCTACGCACTGATGATCGGCGTGACCTCGATTCTGGCCATCGGCACCGTACTGGAAGTGCTGTTCGGCCTGCCCTTCTGGATTTCGGTGTTGCTCGGTGGCGGTGTGGTGGTGGTGTACTCGACCATTGGCGGCATGTGGTCGCTGACCCTGACCGACATCGTGCAGTTTGTGATCAAGACCGTCGGCCTGATGTTCGTGCTGCTGCCCATCTGCCTGTACCGCGTCGGCGGCTGGGATGAGCTGGTGAGCAAGTTGCCCGCCTCGAACTTCAGCTTCACCAGCATCGGCTGGGACACGATCATCACCTACTTCATGATCTACTTTTTCGGCATCCTGATCGGCCAGGACATCTGGCAACGGGTATTCACCGCAAAAACCGCCAAAGTGGCCAAGTACGCGGGCACGTTCGCCGGTCTTTACTGCATCCTCTACGGCCTGACCTGCGCC
Organism: Pseudomonas sp. B424; assembly: GCF_055408345.1. Classification (NCBI taxonomy): domain Bacteria; kingdom Pseudomonadati; phylum Pseudomonadota; class Gammaproteobacteria; order Pseudomonadales; family Pseudomonadaceae; genus Pseudomonas; species Pseudomonas sp. B424. The sequence continues at coordinate 11,988 of NZ_JBUZTL010000023.1, forward strand.
CTGATCGGCATGGCGGCGCATGTGCTGCTGCCGGACCTGGACAACGTCAACAACGCCTTCGCCGCGATCGTTAAAGCCTCACTGCCGGACGGCATTCGCGGGCTGGTGATTGCTGCAGCCCTGGCGGCCATGATGTCGACCGCCAGCGCAGGCTTGCTCGCAGCCTCCACGGTGCTGACCGAAGACCTGCTGCCCAAGTTGCGCGGCGGCAAACAGTCGAGCCTCAACATCAACCGCCTGTTTACCTTGCTGACGGGGTTTGCCGTGCTGGGAATCGCACTGGTGGTCAACGATGTGATCAGCGCCCTCACGCTGGCCTATAACCTGCTGGTCGGCGGCATGCTGGTGCCATTGATCGGGGCGATTTTCTGGAAGCGCGCCACCACCGCAGGCGCTATTACCAGTATGGCGCTGGGGTTTGTCACGGCACTGGGGTTCATGTTCAAGGACGGCCTGGAAGCCAACACACCGATTTACTTCAGCCTGGCGGTGGCATTGATCAGCTTTGTAGTGGTCAGCCTGCTGGATCGGCGGCCAGTACCAGTGGCCAGCATCGCCTGACAAACACTTGCTTCTACGGGTGCGACATCACATGTCGTACCCGTTTTTTTTAGAAATGCCCCCGCTGTATCTACTGCCTCATACAAACCAGAACACCAATACCCCGCCACTACAGCGCTTTATCGCTGCCAGCCAATCAGACCCTCAAACTACTCTTAAAAAGCGCCGACATGGGATGTCGCCGCACAACCTCAAGCACTTCCTGACATTAAATGGACTTAACCTCATGACCCACTTTAAAAAGTATCTGGCCTCTATTTTAGTGGCTACCGGCATGGCGCTGGCTGGCGTCAATGCTCAGGCAGATGTCACCACACTGACCTTCGAAATCATCAATAAGACGTCCGGACCGCTCAAACTCAATCGCTCGAGCTGGAATCTGTCGCTGACCGAGCCGGGGTTCTTTGATGTCGACCCGTTAAGCGAGCACTCATTTGAAGCCAACTACAGGACCAACTTCGGCTACCCCAGAAAAACCCCTGCAACACTTCGCGAAACCATTTCATATGCCAACGGCAATCGGGAATGCACCTTTACCACAGAGCTGAGAGTTACCCAGTCATTCGGCATGTTGAGGCCGACACTGAGCTCCACTCGGTCAGCCAGTGCATCCTCTACAGGTATGGATGATGTGAAGTGCGAGGCACGAATTACGGAGAAAACAGACACTGCGCCGCTCAATTACAGCGTGCGCTATAGCATGGGCTAACAGGCCCTGAAGATAGGGGGGCAGTTCACACTGCCCTTTCTTTCACGCAACAGCAGCTTCTACCGGCCAGAAGCAGAAGAAACAGGACAGCCACCTGCGCACGGCGCAAGCATGCATGCCTTAACGGCGACGTTGCGGACGACGACGCGGTTCCTGGACAGGAATAGGCACAGGTTGCAGTGGCGGCTCGATCAGGCCAAGTGCAACACCAACGTCATGGAGCCAGGTTTGCAGTTTGTCTTTCATATTTCCCCCTTGGGGTCACTCTGGCGACGGGAATTCTGTAGTCGCTTCACACAGATAATAGCCCTAAGTCCTACGCAATGCTTGCCTAAGGTCAATGAACTTTAGGCTAATCTCGTACAAATCTGACTCAAGCCGACACCCGAAGTTTCGTCGACAGCGGGCTGTTTAACGCCGACGGTGTCTGCTGCAGCTCTATCCACGCATTCAGGTTGGCGCCCATCATGCCTTTTCGCCACATCAGCCATGTTGTAGCGTTGGCAAAAGGTTGTTGCAAGGCATGTATGCCGACACTTTCACGCCCCGGCAAACTGGCCAGCATAGACGCAGGCATCAGCGCCACGCCCGATCCGGCCACCACACAGGCCAACATGCCCTGGTAGGACTCAATCTCCATCACCCGCCCCATAGCGGCGCGATCACTGGCGTACCAGGCTTCAAGCCGGGCCCGGTACGAGCAGCCTTGTCGAAAGGTAAACACCTCCCTGCCCTGCACGTCCCGGGCGCGGGTAATCGGCGGATGATCCAGATCGCTGATCAGCACCAGGCTTTCTTCGCAGAACACCACCCCATCCAGCCCTGCCAGTTCCAGCGGCCCATCCACCAGCGCAGCATCCAGACGCCCGGCCAGCAACCCTTCGAGCAGCTCGCCGCTCGGTGCCGACTGCACGTTCAGGTTCACCCCCGGGTAGCTGCGGTGATAGCGCGCCAGCAACGCGGGCAGATGAATCGCCGCGGTGCTGTACATCGTGCCCAGGGTGAACTTGCCTGACGGCACACCGCCCTGCACCGCCCCCAGCGCTTCATCGTGCAGGGCAAACAGCCGCGCGGTGTAGTCCAGCAACACCTGCCCCGCCGGGGACAGCTGCAAGCGCTGGCGTTCGCGCACAAACAACTCGACGCCCATTTGCTCTTCAAGCTGCTTGAGCCGGGTCGACAGATTGGAGGGCACGCGATGCAGTCGCTCAGCCGCTCGGGTGATCGATCCTTCTTCGGCCACGGCCTGAAAAATTCGTAACTGGCTGAACTCCACACCATTCTCCAAAACAGAACAAGTTACTCACTATTATTCATTTTTAAGGAATGTCAATTGCCTCTAGCCTGACGGTCATTGTCTTCTCTCAGGAACTCGCAGCATGTCACCCCTGACCCGCTTACTCGCCAGCTTTATCGCACTCATGATGGCCATGGGCATTGGCCGCTTTTCCCTGACGCCGCAACTGCCGCACCTGATCAGCGAAGGGCAGATCGACCTCACCGGTGCCGGGCTGATCGCGGCGGCCAATTATCTGGGCTATCTGGTCGGCGCCCTGGATGCCATGCGCGCCAGACGCCCGGATCAAGTCCGTGGCCGCTTGCACACAGGCCTATGGCTGTGTGTCGGACTGACGCTGATTTCATATTGGGCCTACGGCTTTTGGCCGCATCTGCTCTTGCGCTTTGGCTCGGGGGTCGCCAGTGCCTGGGTGATGGTGATGATCACCGCCCTCAGTCAACAGATAGCCGTCAGCGCCAACCGCCCGCGCCTGGGAGCGCTGGTGTTTGCAGGGCCCGGGGCTGGCGTTGTGCTGACCGGTTTGCTGGCACTGGCCGCCAATGTATCGGGCCAAGGCTCTGCCACGCTCTGGTTGGTCTATGCCGTTGCGGCGCTGATCATGTTACTGGTGATTGTGCCGATACTGCCGCAATCGTCCGCGCTACCGGCACAGCCACCGACCGCTGCACCGGGCACGCGCCAACCCGGGATTGCACGCCTGGGGGCGATTTATGGGCTCTATGGTTTGGGCTACATCATCCCTGCAACGTTTTTGTCGCAAATGGCCAGCGCCCAGTTTCACGGCCAGTGGCAAGCCGACTTGTTCTGGCCCGCCTTCGGACTATGCGCCGCGACAGGCGTGGCGCTGATCAGCTTGCGCCGCCCCGACCCCGGCACCACGCGCTTCTGGCTGATGGGCGGATTATGGATTCAAGCCCTTGGCGTGCTGGCGTGCCTGTTGCCGAGCAGTACCGGGCTGGCACTGGGCGTCATCCTGTGCGGCACACCGTTTTTGGCCTGCATGCCGCTGGTCATGCAACGCTCACGGGACCTGGCGCCCCATGCGACGGCCCGCAACGCTGCCTTGTTGACCGCCTGCTTCGCCGTGGGCCAGCTGTGCGGGCCGTTGCTGGCAGCGCTCAGCAGTCATTTCAGTGGTGGGCTGCAACCGGCGCTGGTCATTGCTGCCAGCGGGTTGCTGCTGGCAGGCGTGCTGGCCTGGCAGTCGGTCAACTGCCCAGCAGAGCGCGTACTTTGCGACGCACCCACTGCTCCGCACTGACAAACGTGATGCCCAGCAGCACGAAAATTGCGCCCACCACAAAATTGATGCTCAAGGGCTCGTGCAGCACCAGCACACCGAACGTCACGCCGAACAGCGGCGTCATGAACGAGAACACCGCCAGGTTGGAGGCCAGGTAGCGCTTGAGCAGCCAGAACCACACCAGGTAGCTGAAGAACGACACCACCAGCCCCTGGAACAGCACACTGGCCACTGCGACGCTGGTCAGGCTGACATGGGTGATCTGGCCGCTGGCCGCAGCGATTACCAGCAAACCGACGAAACCGACAATCAGTTGATAGAACAAAGTCAGCGTCACCGGCGCTTCGGACAGCCTGGAGCCGCGCACCACTACCGTGGTCGCACCCCAGGCCATGCCGGCCAGAATCCCGTAGGCATCGCCCAGCAGCATATTGCGATCCATGTCCGCAAACGACATACCGCCGGCAAAGGAGAAGGCGATCCCTGCAAACGCGAGGAAAATCCCCAGCCATTGCAACGGCCGCAAGCGCTCGCTGGGCAATAACCAGTTAATCCCCAGAGCGGTGAAAATCGGTGCGGTATAAAGGAATACCGACATATGCGCGGCACTGGTCAGTTGCAGCCCTTCGGAGATAAAGAAGAACTCCAGGCCGAACAGGCTACCGGCCAGCAAGCCACCGCGCCAAGTGGCGGGCACCTGGTTCCAGCCGCCTTTCCAGCAAATCAACAGCCCCACCAGCAGCGCCGAGATGCCGGAGCGCGCGGCCGCCTGCATCACGGGTGCGATGTCCGGCGCCGCGATTTTGATTATCACCTGTTGCACACCCCAGATCAGGCACAGGCCCAGCATGACTTGCAGAGCGAAAGCATCCGTTGCTCGCCGCGAAATACTCATAGACCACCTAAAAAGCTACGCCCGGGAAAGGCCAGATACAGCGCAGTATGTAACCTGTTGCCGAAAGGAGTCAGGACGCCAGCTTGCGTGCCGCCCAATAACCCGACAAGGCTGCAAGACAGGTCAATAACCCGCCCCAGGCCATGTCCATCAACGCCAACTGGGCAGACCAGCCTTGCAGCGTCGCCCAGTTGGTCATGTCGTAGGTGCCATAGGCCACCAATCCGAAAAACGCGCCGGTCAAGGCTGCTCTTCGCGCGCTGCCACGGGCCAGGGCCGGCATCACGACAAAGAACACCACGCCCAGCACGTACAACAGATAGAACACGATGGCGGGCCCCCACTTGGGTTGCTCCAGCATCAGCGAACCCAGCAGCTCTTTATAGGTAGAGCTCATGAGCACGCCCAGCCACAGGCCGTCGAGCACCAGAAAAGCCATCAACGCACCGATATACGCCCACACTGCTTTTCTCATGTCGCCAGCCCCCTTGGCTTTGGCTCAGATCAGTTCGATACGATCTGCGTGGATTGCAATCTTGCCTTCCTTGTACAGCGCGCCAATGGCCTTTTTGAAATTGCCCTTGCTGACGCCGAACAGGTTACTGATCACTTCAGGCGCGCTTTTGTCGCTGACCGGCAGCACGCCGCTGTTGTCACGCAACTTGCTCAGGATTTTCGAGTTCAGGCTGCTGGCGGCTTCCTGGCCGACCGGCTGCAGGCTCAGGCTGATCTTGCCGTCTGCGCGAACTTCCTTGATGAAGCCTTTCTCTTGCTTGCCCGCACGCATGAACTTGAAGATTTCATTCTTGTGGATCAAGCCCCAGTGCTTGTTGTTGATCACGGCCTTGAAGCCCATGTCCGTGGCTTCGGCCACCAACAGATCAACTTCCTGGCCAACCTGGTAATTGGCCGGGGTTTTGTCCAGATAACGGTCAAGACGCGCAGTCGCGGTGATACGACGCGTGTGCTTGTCGAGGTAAACGTGCACCACGACATATTCGCCGGCGGTCATCTGGCGTTTTTCTTCGGAATACGGCAACAGCAAATCTTTCGGCAGGCCCCAATCAAGGAACACACCGATGCTATTAACTTCTACCACTTTAAGACTGGCGAACTCACCGACCTGAACTTTTGGTTTTTCAGTGGTGGCAAGTAATTTGTCTTCACTGTCCAAATAAACAAAGACGTTGAGCCAGTCTTCATCTTCGCTGGGAATATCTTTTGGAATATAACGATTGGGCAACAGGATTTCGCCGTCTGCCCCGCCGTCCAAATACAAACCAAAACTCGTATGTTTAACCACTTGCAAACTGTTGTAGCGACCGATTAAAGCCATGTCCAATACCCTCATTACGTAGGCGGCATTCTACCCGAGTTTAGGGGGGCGAATTGGAGCGCCGCAGCCCGGCATCCAAAAAATCTGCGAAAGGTTTGATTTGTCTGGATTTTATAGCGCACCCCGGGTGCCACTCGTCAGCCGGCAAGGGGCTGGAAATCCAGCGAGCAGCGCCTGAACACGATTAAATACCCTCCTCTGTTATGAATTAAAACAGCGAGTTAGCCGACAATTACACGATTGTTTATCACCGACCACAGAACACCGCCTTTATTTTACGAAGATATTTAACAAGCAATTGTCAAGTATTTCAGGTACTATCGCTGGCCAAGTTATTTTCTACAGGACAATAGCCGCCATGCGTGTAAAAGCATCCGCCAGCAAAGCCAAGCCAGCTCCCGCTGTTGAAACCAGCGCCTCAATCAATGCTCAAATTGAAGCATTCTTGAAATCCGGCGGCGAAATTCAGGAAATCAAAAAAGGCGTCAGCGGCCAGACTTTTGGCCCGTCCAAGCAGATCACGCTGGGCAAAAAGTAATACCCCTCGCGTCATCTGGTCCTCATGCGCTTTGCCATCCAAGGCGCTAGGACTATCGATTTATCCCCTTTGTTCCCCTGTAACGCCCCTGATTCGAATCGATAAATCGACGAACGGCACCCTGCTGCCGACTTTCCTGCGTATGCTCCAAAGGCTCTGAATCAAGCCTTTGAGCCCATATAGGGAGCCGATCATGCTCACACGGGCTTTACTGCTGGCCGGTACGCTACTCGCCAGCGCCACTGTGGACGCACAGGTCTTTGCACGGGAACTGGGGGATTTCGATCTCAAACTGGCCACCCAGCCTAGCCGCAGCATGGCTCAGGGCCTGGTCAAGCCCACAACCCCCGGCTCGACCTTCCATGGCGGCCTGGACCTCACCCACGACAGCGGCTGGTATGTCGGACAATGGGCGCCCACCATGGGCATCAAGCCTGGCAGCAACCTCGAAGTCGACTCCTACCTGGGCTACAAACACCCTTTCGACCAGACCCTGGGCTACGAACTGGGGTTGATCCATTACAGCTACCCAAAACTCGACTCCCTCGACAGCCAACAATTCTTTGCCGGCCTCACAGTGCTGGGTACGCGCTTTGGCGCCGCCTTCAGCAACGACCCGGACCGGCGCGACAGTACACTGTTTGCCGATTTGGGGCTCAACCAGCCCTTCGGCATCGGGGTGAGCATGAAGTACACCACTCACCAGCTGGGCACGCCCGTATCCATCGCAGATGGCAGCAGCGTACACGCGTTCAATGACTGGTCAGTGAAGCTGTCACGACCCTGGATGGGCATCGACCTGAACCTGATCTACAGCGACTCCAGCCTAGATGGCATGGAGTGCTCGGCCTATTCGGGGCAGAACTCCCAGTGTGATGGCCTGTTGACGTTCAAGGCTGAACGGACTTTTTACTGAGCCGGGCTGGTAAGCCAACCCTTACGAAAACAGCGGTACAGACAACAAAAAACCCGGCACAGGCCGGGTTTTTTGTGGGTCACGCCAGCGCCTTATTCAGCGGCTGGAGCTTCCGGCTTGCGGCGCTTGAGCGGTGCCATGCCGTCTTTGCTGACCAGCGACAGAGCGTCGGTCTTCGGGCGATTGGCTATCTTGCGCTTGGTCGGTGCCTTGGCGCCCGACTTCTTCTTGACGCCTTTGGCATCGGTCTTTTTCTTCTTCACGCCAACAGCTTTGCCCGAGGCCTTGACGTTTTTTGGTCCGCCGTAGGTGCCTTTGACTTCCTTGATGGTGCGACGCTCGAAGCTTTGCTTCAGGTAGCGCTCAACGCTGGACATCAGGTTCCAGTCGCCATGGCAGATCAGCGAGATGGCCAGACCGTCGTTGCCCGCACGGCCGGTACGACCAATACGGTGTACGTATTCGTCGCCGCTGCGTGGCATGTCGAAGTTGATCACCAGATCCAGGCCTTCAACGTCCAGACCACGTGCTGCCACGTCGGTGGCAACCAGGATCTTGACGCCGCCCTGCTTCAGGCGGTCGATGGCCAGCTTGCGATCCTTCTGATCTTTCTCACCGTGCAGGACAAATGCTTTGTAGTCCTGAGCCACCAGGCGACCGTATATACGGTCTGCCATGGCGCGGGTGTTGGTGAAAACGATCGCTTTCTGATACGTCTCGTTGGCCAGCAGCCAGTTCACAATTTGTTCTTTGTGCTGGTTGTGGTCAGCGGTGATCACTTGCTGGCGCGTCGTGGCGTTCAGCTGGCTGACCTGGTTGAGCTGCAAATGCTCGGCATCTTTCAGAACCTTGCCGATCATTTCACGCAGACCCGAACCACCGGTGGTGGCCGAGAACAGCATGGTCTGCTGACGGTTCGGACACTCGTCGACCAGACGCTGAACGTCTTCGGAGAAGCCCATGTCGAGCATGCGGTCGGCTTCGTCGAGCACCAGCACTTCAACTTCTTTCAAGTCGAGGTTGCCGGCGTTCAGTTGCTCCAGCAAACGGCCAGGAGTACCGATCAGGATGTCCGGCACCTTGCGCAGCATGGCAGCCTGGACCTTGAAGTCTTCACCGCCGGTGATCAGGCCGGACTTGATGAACGTGAACTGCGAAAAGCGCTCAACTTCTTTAAGCGTCTGCTGCGCCAGCTCGCGGGTCGGCAGCAAAATCAACGCCTTGATGCTGACGCGGATTTTGGCTGGGCCAATCAGACGGTTCAGAATCGGCAGGACGAAAGCGGCAGTTTTGCCACTCCCGGTTTGAGCTGTAACCCGCAGGTCACGCCCTTCGAGCGCGAGCGGGATGGCCGCTGCTTGCACAGGCGTAGGCTCGACAAATTTAAGCTCGGCCACAGCTTTAAGCAGGCGTTCGTGCAGGGCGAAATCGGAAAACACGGGTGCTACCTCGAAGAAATACAAAAAATCAGCGGCATAGAGTAACGGTTTCGAGCGCCAAGGCCGAGTTTCTTTGCACGAACGGCGTGAAACAAATGGTTTTTTAAGGTCTTTAGTCCAACGAAGGCCACTAAATTGCCCTGAAGTGCTCTAATCCCCTCTGTCATTTCTTTACAGGACAGCGTTTTAACCTATGGATACTCAATCACTCTGGGCCCAATTCCAGGATCTTTGGAGCAATCTGGATCAGCACCCTTGGGTGTCAGCACTTTTCGGGCTGATTATTCTGGTGGCCATCGCTCTGCTGGCCGGACACGTGGCCCGCATCCTGATTTTGCGCGTTACCAAGATTCTGGCCCGCCAACCGGCCCTGCACTGGATCAACGATCTGCGTGAGCACAAGGTCTTTCACCGCCTGGCGCAATTGACGCCCTCCTTGATGGTGCAATTCGGACGCAATCTCGTGCCGGACATGAGCGACAACGGTCGCCACTTCCTTGGCAACCTGGCGCTGGCCATTACGATTTTTGTCCTGACGCGGGTCATCAGCGCACTGCTGGACGCCTTGCTCGATATCTACTCGCGCACCAATTACGCCAAGACCCGACCGATCAAGGGTTACATCCAGCTGACGAAAATGCTGCTGTATGTATTTTCGGCCATCATCATTGTCGCAACCCTGATCGACCGCTCGCCGATGCTGCTGCTCTCGGGCCTGGGCGCGATGTCTGCGGTGATCCTGCTGGTCTACAAAGACACCCTGCTGTCGTTCGTGGCCAGCGTGCAGCTGACCAGCAACGACTTGCTGCGTGTGGGCGACTGGATCGAGATGCCGCAGGTCGGTGCCGATGGCGATGTCATCGATATCACCCTGCACACCGTCAAGGTGCAGAACTTCGACAAGACCATCGTGTCGATTCCGACCTGGCGCTTGATGTCCGAGTCGTTCAAGAACTGGCGCGGCATGCAGCAGTCCGGCGGGCGCCGGATCAAGCGCAGCCTGAATATTGATGCCGCCGGGGTTGGCTTTTTGACCGATGAGCAGGAAGAGCGCCTGGAGCAGGTCTATCTGCTGCGCGATTACCTGACCCGCAAGAAAGCCGAACTCAAAAGCTGGAACGAAGCCCAGGGCAACGTCGCGGCGCTGTCCGCCAACCGTCGACGCATGACCAATATCGGCACATTCCGCGCCTACGCATTGCCGTACCTGAAAAGCCACGCCATGATTCAGCCGAACATGACGTGCATGGTGCGCCAGCTGCAAGCCACACCCGAAGGTGTACCGCTGGAAGTCTATTGCTTTACCCGCACCACGGTGTGGGACGAGTACGAGCAGATCCAGGGCGATATCTTTGACTATCTGCTGGCCGTGATGCCCGAGTTCGGGCTGAGCGTATATCAGCAACCGAGCGGCAATGACCTGCGCGACGGGCTGCTGAACAAGATAAAGGCGCCGTTGGCCATGGCCGAAGACTGATGTGTAACCGCTGACGAGGAACGAGGCTGCGCGCCTCGTCAGCGACTACATGTTCAAGCCTGCTTGAACTGGGGATCGCCGGTCAGCTTGAACAGCAACTCGATCCCCTGCGGCCAGGCCCCAAAGCCCCCGTCACCATTGATATGGCCCGCATTCTCCAGCCACACCAGTTCGCTGCCCCAGGCTTCGCTGAATGCAGTGGCCCGCTCGCGGGTGACGTAGGGATCGTTGGTGCTGGCCACGGTAATCGCGTCAAACGGCAGCGCATTCAGCGGCATCGGAGTGAAGCCCGCCGTACCGCCAGGGTAGCTCTCGGCTTCGGTATCACTGGGCGCGACCAGCAAGGCCCCGCGTACCCGCTTGGCCTCTGCGGGATGCTGCTGCGCCCAGCGGGCAATCAGCGTGCACGCCAGGCTATGCCCCACCAGCACCACAGGACGCTCGCTTTTGGTGATCTTTTTTTGCAGGTTCTGCACCCAGTCTGTGCAGACGGGGGTCTCCCAGTCTTCCTGCTTGACGCGGTGCAGCCCGCTGTAGCGCTGCTCCCAGTGAGATTGCCAATGCTCTGCTCCCGAATTGAACAGGCCCGGCAAGATCAACACCCTGACTGTCATTCCGACTCTCCCTTGCGGTGGTAAATGGACTGTGATTGACCTTAGACCGTCACAGCCCTGCGGTCTAGCCGACTGATCCAGACGGCTAGCACAATCACCATCGCGCCAACGAACAAGCGCCCTAGGGACTCGTGCTGGTTCCAGATCAGCAAGCTGATCAACAAGCCGACCGGCACATGCAAGATATTCATCACAGCCAAAGTGCCGACCCTGACCATACATGCACCTTTGTTCCACCAGTACAGACCCAGCGCTGTAGAAATCAGCCCCAGAAATACCAGCACGCCCCATTGCAAGGGAGCTTCCGGCAGGAAGTTGGCCTTGCCAAACAGCAGAAATGCCGGCAACACCACTGCCAAAGCCCCCAGATAAAAGAAACCAAATCGTCGGTAATGCTGCACGTCGCTCGGATAGCGCGCCACCAGGCGCTTGTACAACACCTGCCCGGCGGCATAGGTAAAGTTGCCCAGTTGCAGCAGCAAGAAGCCCTTGAAGAAATCAGGGCTGATGCTGTCGAAGCGAATCACCCCTGCCCCCGCCACGGCCACCAGCGCCGCCACCAGCGCCCACGGGTTGAAACGCCGGTTGAGTGCATCTTCGATCAGGGTCACGTGCAGCGGCGTCAAAATGGTGAACAGCAACACCTCAGGCACCGTCAGCACACGAAAACTCAGGTACAGGCAAACATAGGTGATCCCGAACTGCAGGGCGCCGATCAGCAACATGCCACGCATAAAGCCGGGTTCTACCTGACGCCAGCGCGTCAGCGGGATAAACACCAGCCCCGCCAGCACCACGCGCACCAGAACAGCAAAGTAGCTGTCGACGTGCCCGGCCAGATACTCGCCAATCAGGCTGAAGGAGAACGCCTGAATCAAGGTGACAATTAACAGATAGCCCATGAATCTCTCGCTCAGAAATCGAAACTGCTCACCGGCAACACACCCGCAAGCTCATCAGAAGGTGCGCGACCTTAGCGGTTTTACATCGACCTTTACCATCACCCGGTAATGCGCAGACAAAAAAAACCCGATCCAGCGCAAGGGCTGATCGGGTACGAGCACTCAAGAAAGTGCAAAGGGAGGTTCGATGCGCGAACCGCATGCTTGAAGGAGCAATGAAACGATTAAGCCACCCGGCGATTATCTGTTGATTAACAGCCTATGCGATTGCAGCAAGTCTGGCCTTGGCCTGGTTCAGACCTTTTTCCTGGAAATCACCGCCCAGGTTCAGGCCTTCGGCATGGATAAAGGTCACATCGTGAATCCCGATAAATGCCATGACCTGACGCAGGTAGGGTTCCTGGTGGTCCGAGGTGCTACCCGCATATAGCCCGCCGCGGGCAGTCAGTACGTATGCTTGCTTGCCGGTCAGAAGCCCTTGTGGCCCGGTCTCGGTGTATTTGAAGGTCACCCCGGCCCGCAACACGTGATCAAGCCACGCCTTGAGGGTGCTGGGAATCGCAAAGTTGTACATCGGGGCCGCCAGCACCAGAACATCAGCGGCCAGTACCTCATCGGTCAGTTCATTGGAGCGCTGCAGGGAGGCGTTTTCTTCGGCGCTGCGTTGCGCTTCGGGCTTCATCCAGCCTCCCAGCAGGTTGGCGTCAAGGTGTGGCACCGGGTTGCGGGCGAGATCACGAACGGTCACACGATCAGCAGGATGCGCGGCTTGCCACTGGCTGATGAACTGCCGGGTCAACTGCCGGGAAAACGAGTCTTGCTGACGGGCACTGCTTTCAATGATCAGAACATTGGACATGGCGGGTAAGCTCCATCTGTAAATACTGTAAGGCGATGGAGCAGAGAGTAGAGATCATCAGTTCGATAAAAAAGCGCAATAACCTGCTACAACCTATCTATAAACCTGTTTATTTAGCGGTATCCTGTCACAACCCCACACCAGAGGAATTCATCGTGAAAGCGCCCCGCGTGACCCTTGATCAATGGCGCACCTTGCAAGCGGTGGTTGATCACGGTGGCTTTGCCCAAGCCGCTGAAGTACTTCATCGCTCACAGTCGTCTGTCAGCTACACCGTGGCCCGCATGCAGGATCAGCTCGGCGTGCCGCTGCTGCGTATCGACGGGCGCAAAGCCGTGCTCACCGAGGCCGGCGCCGTACTGCTGCGCCGCTCCAGGCAACTGGTGAAACAGGCCAGCCAGCTCGAGGACCTTGCCCACCACATGGAGCAGGGCTGGGAGGCCGAGGTCCGGCTGGTGGTTGACGCCGCCTACCCCAACGCGCGGCTGGTGCGCGCCCTGACCGCCTTTATGCCGCAAAGCCGTGGCTGCCGTGTGCGTTTACGCGAAGAAGTATTGTCCGGCGTCGAAGAGGTGCTGCTCGAAGGCGTGGCTGACCTGGCCATCAGCAGCTTCAATATTCCCGGCTACCTGGGTACCGAGTTGAGCACTGTGGAGTTTGTCGCAGTGGCCCACCCCGATCACCCGCTGCATCGCCTGCAACGCGAACTGCACTTCCAGGACCTCGAAAGCCAGCTGCAAGTGGTGATTCGCGACTCGGGTCGCCAGCAACCACGTGACGTGGGCTGGCTTGGCTCCGAACAGCGCTGGACCGTCGGCAGCCTGGCCACAGCCGCAGCCTTTGTGGGCAGCGGGCTGGGTTTTGCCTGGTTGCCACGGCACATGATCGAGCGCGAACTCAAGGAAGGCGTGCTCAAACCGTTGCCCTTGAATCAGGGCGGTAATCGTCATCCGGTGTTTTTCCTGTACGCCAACAAGGACAAACCACTGGGCCCGGCCACACAAATCCTCGTCGAACTGCTGCAGACTTTCGACACCGCTCCACTGGACGCGCCGTTCGCAGCCCCACAGCAAGCGTGAAGATCAGTGGGCAGGAACCTGATTCGAGAATATCCTGTCCAACACCCGCAGCCCGTGAACATCCGCCACTGCCGGATGCGTCACGGGCATTGTTTCAATGCACCTTGCACCCGTTTGCGTGACATTGAACAGTCACCCCACTTTCCAGGATCACTGAACCATGCTTAAAAAAATTGCACTTGCCGCTGGCGCCATGCTGTTTGCTGCCAACCTGATGGCTGCCGACACTTCCAAGGCGCCTCATGTCGTGCTGGACACCAGCTTCGGCAAGATCGAAATCGAGCTGGACCCGGTCAAGGCGCCGATCAGCACTGACAACTTTCTGAAGTATGTGGACAGCGGTTTTTACAACAACACCATTTTCCACCGTGTGATCCCGGGTTTTATGGTGCAAGGCGGCGGCTTCACCCAGCAAATGGTGCAAAAACCGACCCGCGACCCGATCAAGAACGAAGCCAGCAACGGCCTGCATAACGTTCGCGGCACCCTGTCGATGGCCCGTACGTCCAACCCGAACTCGGCCACCAGCCAGTTCTTTATCAACGTGGCTGACAACGCATTCCTGGACCCGGGCCGTGACGCTGGCTACGCCGTATTCGCCAAGGTGGTGAATGGCATGGACGTGGTTGACCAGATCGTCAACTCGCAAACCACCACCAAACAGGGCATGCAGAATGTGCCAATCGACCCGGTGCTGATCAAGTCGGCCAAACGCGTCGACTGACAGGCTCAATCATGCAGGAAGCATTGATTGGCAAAAGTCAGGCCTTGTAGCCGCTGGCGCAGCCTGCGCCGGTGGCTACAGAGCTTTGCTGCACCGGTCACACCACTAAAGGAGAGCCCGCATAGCGGGCGTCAGTGCCCATGCTTTATCGTCGTTTCGAACAACTGATCGATATTTTCCGCGAAGCCCCCACCGCAGCCCCTCCCAGTACTGTCTGGGCGTTTTATCTCTACTACCTGCGTCAGGTCTGGCCCATGTTTGCCGCCTTGCTGGTGGTCGGGCTGGTCGCGGCACTGATCGAGGTATCGCTGTTCAGCTATCTGAGCACGCTGATCGACCTGACCCAGGGCACACCCAATACCGACTTCTTCAAGGTACACAGCAGCGAGCTCATCTGGATGGCTGTTGTCGCACTGGTCATACGGCCCGTATTCTTCGGCCTGCACGATTTGCTGGTGCATCAGACCCTGAGCCCGAGCATGACCAGCATGATTCGCTGGCAGAACCACCGCTACGTGCTCAAACAAAGCCTCAACTTCTTCCAGAACGACTTCGCCGGGCGCATCGCCCAGCGCATCATGCAAACCGGCAACTCCCTGCGCGACTCGGCCGTGCAGGCGGTAGACGCCCTGTGGCACGTATTGATCTATGCCATAAGTTCGCTGGTGCTGTTTGCCGAAGCCGACTGGCGCCTGATGATCCCATTGCTGATCTGGATCGCGTGCTACGTCGGCGCCTTGTACTACTTCGTACCCCGGGTCAAGGAACGCTCCGTGGTGTCTTCGGATGCGCGCTCCAAACTGATGGGACGCATTGTTGACGGCTACACCAACATCACCACCCTCAAGCTGTTCGCCCACACCAACTTCGAGCAACAGTACGCCCGCGAAGCCATTATCGAGCAAACCGAAAAAACCCAGCTGGCCGGCCGCGTCGTCACCAGCATGGACGTCACGATCACCACCATGAACGGTCTGTTGATCGTCGGCACCAGCGGCCTGGCACTGTGGCTGTGGAGCCAGTCGCTGATCAGCGTCGGCGCCATTGCCCTGGCCACCGGCCTGGTGATCCGTATCGTCAACATGTCCGGCTGGATCATGTGGGTGGTCAACGGCATTTTTGAAAACATCGGCATGGTGCAGGACGGCCTGCAAACCATTGCCCAGCCCGTGGCCGTCACCGACCGTGATCAGGCGCCACGCCTGGCCGTAACCCGTGGCGAAGTGCGCTTCGAACACGTTGATTTCCACTACGGCAAACACAGCGGGATCATCAGCGACCTCAACCTGGTGATCCGCCCCGGTGAAAAAATCGGCCTGATCGGCCCCTCGGGTGCCGGCAAGTCGACCCTGGTCAACCTGTTGTTGCGCCTGTACGACCTGCAAGGCGGACGTATCCTGATCGACGATCAGAACATCGCCGAAGTAACGCAAGAAAGCTTGCGCGAGCAAATCGGCATGATTACCCAGGACACTTCGCTGCTACACCGCTCGATCCGTGACAACCTGCTGTACGGCAAACCGGATGCGACCGACGAAGAACTCTGGGAAGCCGTGCGCAAGGCCCGTGCCGACGAGTTTATCCCGCTCCTGTCAGATGCCCAGGGGCGCACCGGTTTTGACGCCCATGTGGGCGAGCGCGGCGTCAAACTGTCCGGCGGTCAACGCCAGCGCATCGCCATTGCCCGCGTCCTGCTCAAGAACGCTCCGATCCTGATAATGGACGAAGCTACCTCGGCGCTGGACTCCGAAGTCGAGGCGGCGATCCAGGAAAGCCTCGAAACCCTGATGCAAGGCAAAACCGTGATAGCCATCGCCCACCGCCTTTCGACCATCGCCCGCATGGACCGTCTGGTGGTACTGGAAAAAGGCCATATCGCAGAAACCGGAACCCACAGTGAACTGCTGGCCAGGGGCGGATTGTACTCACGTCTCTGGCAGCATCAGACAGGCGGTTTTGTAGGTATCGACTGACTCAAAAACAAAGCCACTGTAACGCTGTTGATACACAACGCCAGCGCCCGGTTTTAAAGGGCTCTGGCGTTTTTCATGGCACTGGAAAAAACCCGGACGGGTGCTGTACTAAAAGAAGGATTCGGGAGAGTTCTGTTGTTAACCGCAGGATGCTACGCCGTTTCAACTGCTCGATAGATTTTCATCTATCCGGGATCTTCCCATGACCTTGCTCAAACGTTCGGCAACTGAGTTGGTAGGTACTTTCTGGCTGGTTCTTGGAGGTTGTGGCAGCGCAGTACTCGCTGCAGCCTTCCCCAATGTAGGCATCGGACTGCTGGGGGTCGCACTGGCTTTTGGCCTTACCGTACTGACCATGGCATACGCTATCGGGCACATTTCCGGCTGTCACCTCAACCCTGCCGTGTCGTTCGGGCTGTGGGTGGGTGGGCGCTTCCCTGCAAAAGAGCTGCCCGCCTACATCGTGGCCCAGGTACTGGGGGGCATCATCGCCGCCACTCTGCTGTATTTCATTGCCAGCGGTAAACCCGGGTTCGATCTGGCTGCCAGCGGGCTGGCTGCCAATGGCTATGGCGAGCATTCCCCCGGCGGCTACTCAATGGTGTCAGGGCTGGTGTGCGAAGTGGTGATGACCGCGATGTTCATACTCATCATCATGGGTGCCACTGACAAACGCGCTCCGGCAGGCTTTGCGCCTATCGCCATCGGTTTGGCGCTGACGCTGATCCACCTGATATCGATCCCCGTGACCAACACCTCGGTCAACCCGGCACGCAGCATGGGCCCGGCCTTGATCGTCGGCGGCTGGGCGCTTCAACAGTTGTGGATGTTCTGGCTGGCACCACTGGTGGGCGCCGCCATTGGCGGGGTGACCTATCGATGGCTGGCCAAGGAAGAGAGCTGACCCACGAACCGGCGAGGATCAGGCCTGCCGGTAGGGCAGCGCCGACCTCGCCTCTTCGGCATACGCCAGCACACCGACCCGCTCGCGCTGCAGAAAATCACTGACGGCGGCCTTGAGGCCCTGATGGCGCAGGTAATGCCATGAGTGGGTGATCACCGGCTCAAAGCCGCGTATCAGCTTGTGCTCACCCTGAGCACCGGCATCGAAACGCTGGATACCCTGGGCAATGGCGTAATCCATGCCCTGGTAGAAACACGTCTCGAAATGCAGACGGTCAAACTCGCCCAGACAACCCCAGTAACGACCATACAGACTGCCGCCCCCGATCAGGCTGAACGCCATCGCGACCGGGGTTGAGCCCTGTTTGGCCAGCACGACGCGAATCGATTCGGGCATGCGTTCGGCCAGCAGGCTGAAAAACGCCCGCGTCAGGTACGGCGTTTGCCGGCGTACGGCGTAGGTATTGGCGTAGCAGGCATAGACAAAATCCCACTGCGCCTCGCTGACCTGCTGACCTTCGAGCCATTCAAACTCAAACCCCTGCCCGGCCACTTGTTCGCGCTCCTTGCGCATTTGCTTGCGCTTGCGCGAACTCAGCGCATCCAGAAAATCCTGAAAGTCGCGGTACTCGCGGTTCTGCCAATGGAACTGACACCCCAGCCGCTGCATCCAGCCAGGTTGCTGAGCCAGGGCGGTATCGGCAAGTGCATCGGTGAAATTGATATGTGCACTGGACAGCCCTTCTATCTCCAGATAACCGGGCAAGGCTGCCAGCAAATCAAGCCCGTCCTCGGCACGGGCGGCCAACAACCGGGGGCCGCTGACCGGGCTGAACGGTACGGCGGTCAACAGTTTGGGGTAGTACTCAATACCCGCACGCTCACACGCCTGCGCCCACTCGTGATCGAACACGTATTCGCCGTAGGAGTGCCATTTACGGTAACTGGGCAACGCCGCCCGCAGTTGCCCGTTCTCGTAATGCAGCAAGTGCTCGGGTTGCCAGCCGGAATGCGGCCCCAGGCTGGCGCTGTCCTCCAGCGCACTGAGAAAGGCATGACGCAAGAAAGGTTGGGCCACAGGCACCAGCGCATCCCACTCCAGAGCGGTGATGGCAGACAGGCTGTCCAGGCGTTGTAACGGCATTGAAAATCCCCGACCCACGGCATTTGAGCGCCGATGGTAGCACCGGAACCCGGGTGGGAGCTGACTCGCCAGCGATTGCTTGACCCCGGCAAGGCAAACAAGCCGCCGCGGGGTCATCGCTGGCAAGCCCTCTAGCTCAGGCTTTTCGCGGAATTGGCGACTGTCACAGAGTTGCTATCAGCCTGCCACTTTTCTGTCATATCCAGCCGCGATACTGGCGCCGCTTCTTAGAACACGGGGTTATGAGCTGACTGTTTGCCAACACACTCATGACACACCCAAGCCTCGTTAACGTGAGCCCGTAAAGGGCCGATTTTTTTGGGGTGGCTAGGGCCATCTCAGCACTGGGAGATTCATATGCGTCTTGTATCTACACGGGTTGCGGCGGGACTGTGTGGTGGCCTGGTAATGGCCATGAGCATTCCGGCCAGCGCTGCGGTCGATGCCAAACTGCTCGAAATGCTTAAAGCCAACGGTTCCATTTCGCCGGCGCAATACTCCGAGCTGCAAACCGAACTCGCCAGTGAGAATCAAGCCAAGCAAGAAGCTGTCGCCAATCAGGTGAAGAAATCTGACCTGACCGCCTTCGAACAGAAAGTGGCCTGGGCAGCCAAAACCGAACTCAAGGGGGATGTACGGGTTCGTCACGAAAACATCAAGATCGACGGCGAGTCCGATGGCAAGAACAAGGACCGTCAGCGTATTCGAGCCCGCCTGGGCGCCTACACCGAAATCAACCCGCAAGTGAACACCGGTATCCGTATCGCCACTGGCGGCGGCGACGATGCGCGCTCCACCAACCAGGACCTGGACAACTACTTCGACAAGAAGCAGCTGTGGCTGGACATGGCCTTCATCGACTACCACCCGACTGCCGTCAAGGACCTGCACCTGATCGCCGGCAAGATGGCACAACCGTGGGTCAGCATGGGTGACGTGATCTGGGATAGCGATATCAACCCGGAAGGCCTGGCCGCCACTTACAAGCACAACCTGGGCAACAGCGGCGTCGAGATGTTCGGTAGCGCCGGTTACTACACCCTCAAGGACAACGTCGACGGCGACGGCGTGCAGTTCCGTCATGACTTGCGTCTGTATGCAGGTCAGCTGGGTGCAAAATTCGCCCCCACAGACAGCCTGAAAGTCACCTTGGGCGGTAGCGTTTACAGTTACGACAACGCCAAGGACAGCGCCTGCCCTGCCACCGGGACCAAGACTACCCCTTGCGCCCTGGCAGTTAACGGCAATAGCACTGACGAGTTCCGTCTGTACGAAGGCTTCGGCCAGGTCGATATCGCCAACCTGCCTTTGCCACTGTCGTTGTACGGGCAATACGTACACAACGCAGCCACCGACAGCGATCAGGACAACGCCTGGCTGGTGGGCTTCAAGAGCAAGCTCGACGCATTCAGCCTGGACTACAACTACCGCGATATTCAGCGTAACGCCGTGGTCGGGGCCTTCACTGACTCTGACTTCGCCAACGGCACTACCGGTTCGCGCGGTCACAAGTTCAAAGTGGGTTACGAAATCGACAAGAACTTCGGTGTCGGCGTGACTTACTTCCTGACCAAGGCTGACTACGTAACGTCCACACAGAAAGATGCCAAGGCCAACACCTTGCAACTGGACCTGGAAGCCAAGTTCTAAAAACGGGTTACACCGAGTTTCACGCAACAAACAGAACGCTGAAGTCATTCAGCGTTCTGTGTCTCTGAAGCAGAGCCTGGGTGTCGTCGGCCCCCTTCAAATCCACCGACGGCATCCTCGCTCATGCCCCGCCTTTAGCGTGATCGCTCACGCATCATCCGCTCAACCGTTTGCTCAAGATCAGTCGGCAGCGGTTCGGGAAGCTTTTTCAACGTGGCGCTCATCAAACGCATTTGCTTGATAAAACGTCGGCAGTTCGGACAAAACATCAGGTGATGACGCACCAACAGCCGCTCACGGAAACTCAGCTGGCCGTCCAGGTAGTCGCTTGAGCGTGCTACTTGCTGTTTGCAGGTCAACATTCACCGGTTTCCTCAAAATGCTCCACCGTGGCAAAGACTTTAAGCCTGGCTCGATGCACCAGCACTCGAGCATTAGAGAGCGATATCTCCAGTAAATTACAAATCTCCTCCAGCTCCAGCCCCTGGCGCTCGCGCAACAACAGCACACTGCTTTGCAACTGCGGCAGGCTGAGCAGCGTGTGCTCCAGGCATTCACGCAACTCATCTTCTGTGAGCAAAGCTTCAGGCGTGTCTTGATGCCAGGCAAACGGCGCCAGCAACCAGTGGCCATCGCCGCTGAACCGGTCGTCATCGATGGTGCCGTGGGGCGAGGGAAGATCGTCGAGCAATACTTCGCGGCGATTTTGCTTGTAGCGGTTTTTCGCCGAGTTGGCGGTGATGGTCAGCAGCCAGGTTTTGAGGCTGGAGCGACCTTCGAACCCGGCCAGGTTACGCACAACTGACAGCCATGCATCTTGCACCGCTTCGTCGGCATGGCGGCTGCCGACGATGGCATACGCCACTGCACGCATCGCACTTTGATAGGTAGTGACCAACTGGCGAAAAGCCTGTTGATCGCCGGCCAACAGGCTTTTGAGTAGTTCAGCGTCGTCAGCAGTTGCCATGGAGGCCTCAGCAATCGCCCCCTGCAGGAGCGGGCTTGCTCGCGATTCAGACAGCTCGGCTTAACTGGAAGACCGAGTTGGTGCCCTCACGAGCAAGCCCGCTCCTGCATGAAGCACGTTGTGTTTAGCGTTTACGCAAAATCACGCTGCCAATCGAATAGCCTGCACCGAACGAGCTGAGCACTGCCAGCGCACCGCTTGGCAGATCGTCCTGGTACTTGTGGAAGGCAATGACCGAACCCGCCGAACTGGTATTGGCGTATGTATCGAGAATCACCGGGGCTTCTTCGATCGAGGCTTCACGGCCCAAAAGCTTGCGCACGATCAGGTGGTTCATGCTCAGGTTGGCCTGGTGCAGCCAGAAGCGCTTCACTTGCGCCACGTCCAGCTGATTTTCTTCCAGGTGCTGACCGATCAGCTCGGCCACCATCGGACACACGTCGCGGAACACCTTGCGCCCTTCCTGTACGAACAGTTTGTCCGGGCTATCAGCCGGCTCGTCAGAAGCACGGTTAAGGAAGCCGAAGTTGTTGCGAATATTGTTCGAGAAGGTAGTCAGCAATTTGGTGCTGACGATATCGAACTGGTGCTTGGACGTTGCCAGATCTGCGCGTTCGACAATCACTGCCGTCGCTGCATCGCCAAAGATGAAGTGGCTGTCACGGTCACGAAAGTTCAGGTGGCCGGTGCACACTTCAGGGCTGATCAGCAGCACTGCGCGAGCCTGACCCAGCTGGACACTGTTGCTGGCTGTCTGGATACCGAAGGTCGCCGAAGAACAGGCCACGTTCATGTCAAAACCAAAACCCTGAATGCCCAGCGCGTGCTGGACTTCGATGGCAATCGCCGGGTACGGGCGTTGCAGGTTGGAGCACGCCACGATCACGCCGTCGATGTCGGCAGCGGTCTTGCCTGCACGCTCCAGTGCTTGCCGGGCAGCGCCTACGGCCATTTCGCAGAGAACCGACATTTCATCGTTGCTACGGGCCGACAAGTGCGGGCGCATGCGTTGCGGGTCAAGGATGCCGTCCTTGTCCATCACAAAGCGGCTTTTGATACCCGACGCTTTTTCGATAAAGGCAGCGCTCGATTCGGCCAGAGGCTGGATTTCACCGGCCTCGATAGCCGCGGCGTTGTCCGCGTTGAACTGTTGCACATAGGTATTGAAAGACTGCACCAGCTCTTCGTTGGAGATGCTGTTGGCCGGGGTGTACAGGCCGGTGCCGCTGATGACGACGTTATGCACGGTCGTTCCTCTATAGGTATTCAGGTGTCGATAGCCGCGAAGTTTGCCATAAACGCCAGCATTTGGCGTCATTTGCACGCGCGATGAGCGCCACTGCAGAAACTTCAACTGTGGGAGCGAGCCTGCTCGCGAAGATTTTTCGCGAGCAGGCTCGCTCCCACAGGGGGCCTTGGCCGGTAACAAGGCATCCCGTTATCAGTGGCATCTATGCGTCCACCGCACTCCACTGCTTGCTCAGGCGCTTGTCCGAAATAGGCACCTTGGTGCCCAGTTGCTGGCCGAACAACGATACGCGGTATTCCTCCAGCCACCAGCGGTACAGCTCAAGCTGCGGGTCGCGTTTACCTTCCTGGGCATGCTTGGTGGCGCGGGCCTGATACTGCGCCCACAAACCGCTCAACTCGCCACTCCAGACCCGGTCTTTCTGCACCTGGCCCGGCAGTTTTTCGAGGCGCATTTCTATCGCCTTGAGGTAGCGCGGCAGCTCCTTGAGCCACATCGCCGGGGTTTCACGGACAAACCCCGGATACACCAGGTGGCTCAACTGCTGCTTGATGTCATTCAGGGCAACGGCCTGGGCCAGATCGATCTTGCCCTTGAAACGCTTTTGCAGCCCGTGCCATAGCTTGAGGATATCCAGCGTCAGCCTGGCCAGTTTTTCCGCATGCTCGGTCCAGGCACCACGCTTGCGCTCGGCCAGCGACGCCAGCCCGGCGCCATCACGGGGCAATACCGCTTCGCCTTCCAGGATGCAGCTGTCGAGGCTGGCCAGCAGAATATCTTCGACCAGGCTCTCAACCCGGCCCAGTTCGCGGTACAGCAAGCCCAACTCGGTCATCCCCGGCAACTTGCCGCGCAAGAACTTCGCCGGCTCGGCCAGTTGCTGCATCAACAGGCGCTGCAACGCACGGCGATGCTGATACTCGGCCTCGGCAGGGGTCGAAAAGCGCCCTTCCTTGACCGTATTGCCCTCTTCCACCAGCGCCGGATAAACCGTCATCGACAGGCCCGCGATCTTCTGCTGGGTCTTTGCGGCAACCGGGGCAAACACCTTGGCCTCGACCGGCAGCTGGTTCTTGGCTGTTTGCGGTACGGCCAGTGCCGCCTGGCTGGCCTGGGCGAAGCGCGCCGTCAACTCGGCCAGATCACGGCCTTCACCGAGGAACTTGCCGTCCGCGTCGACCACTTCAATGTTCATCTTCAGGTGATTTTCGACCTGCAGCGCGGCTTCTGCCCACGCCTCGTCACTCACCCGGGCACCGGTCATGCGCAGCAATTCGCGGCCCAGGGTCTGGGGCAGCGAACCTTGAGCAAACTCCATGCGCTCCAGGGCCGCCTTGATGAAGTCCGGCACCGGTACAAAGTTTTTGCGCAATGCCTTGGGCAAACTGCGCACCAGTGCAATGCACTTGGCTTCGATCATTCCAGGCACCAGCCATTCCAGTCGCTCGGGCGGCAATACCGGCAGCAGCGGCGCAGGCACCTTGACCGTCACCCCGTCACGGGGGTGGTTGGGCTCAAAGTGATAGCTCAGCTCAAGGGTCAGATCCCCCAGGTGCAGCGTGTCCGGGTAATGCCTGGCGGTGATTTCGGTGGCTTCGCGGGCCAGCACGTCTTCTTCGCGCATGATCAACAACTGCGGGTCTTTCTGACTGTTAACCCGGTACCAACTATCAAACGTCGCCGTCTGGTGGATTTCGGCAGGCAGACGGGCGTCGTAAAACGCATACAGGGTTTCTTCGTCGGCCAGGATATCGCGGCGACGGGCCTTGGCCTCCAGCTCGTCGAGCTGCTCGAGCAACTGGGCGTTAGCCGTCAGGCACTTGGCCCGCGACTGAATCTCGCCACGCACCAGCCCTTCGCGGATAAACAGCTCACGTGACAGCACCGGATCGATCGGTCCGTAATGCACCGCACGCCGACCGACCACGATCAGGCCAAACAAGGTGATCTGCTCGTAGGCCACCACTTGCCCGCGCTTCTTCTCCCAGTGCGGTTCGAAGTAATTCTTTTTGATCAAATGCCCGGCCAGCGGCTCGATCCAGTCCGGTTCGATCTTGGCCACCATCCGCGCATACAGCTTGGTGGTTTCCACCAGCTCGGCCGTCATCAGCCATTGCGGACGCTTTTTGCCCAGGCCGGACGAGGGATGAATCCAGAACCGGCGTTGACGCGCGCCCAGGTAATCACCGTCTTCGGTTTTTTGCCCGATCTGACTCAACAGGCCGGACAGCACCGCCTTGTGCAATTTCGGGTAGTCGGCCGGCTCTTGGTTGACCGTGAGCTGCATGTCACGGCAGATCAGGCTCAACTGACGATGGGAATCGCGCCACTCGCGCAACCGCAGGTAATTGAGGAAGTTCTTGCGACACCAGTTGCGCAACGGGCTGGCTGTCAGGGCCTGGCGTTGCTCTTCAAAACCACGCCAGACGTTGATCAAACCAGCGAAATCGGAGTCAACATCTTTCCATTGTGCGTGGGCCTGATCCGCCGCTTGTTGACGCTCAGGCGGACGTTCACGCGGGTCTTGCACCGACATCGCACTGGCGACAATCAACACTTCCTGCAAGCTGCCGAGCTTGGCGGCCTCAAGCAGCATGCGGCCCATGCGCGGGTCCACCGGCAAGCGCGCCAATTGGCGGCCCAGCGGGGTGAGCTGATTTTCGCGGTTAACCGCCGACAGTTCTTGCAGCAGGTTGAAACCGTCGGTAATCGCCTTGCCATCTGGTGGCTCGATAAACGGAAACGCCGTGATTTCGCCCAGACGCAGGTGCAGCATCTGCAGGATTACTGCCGCGAGGTTGGTACGCAAAATCTCCGGATCGGTAAATTCCGGGCGACCGTTAAAATCTTCTTCAGCGTAAAGACGTACGCAGATACCCGGCTCGACCCGACCACAACGCCCTTTGCGCTGATTGGCACTGGCCTGGGAAATCGCCTCGATCGGCAGCCGCTGCACCTTGGCCCGATAGCTGTAACGGCTGATACGGGCGGTACCGCTGTCGATCACATAGCGAATGCCGGGAACCGTGAGCGACGTTTCTGCCACGTTGGTGGCCAGAACTACGCGGCGCCCCGGGTGGGACTGGAAAATCCGCTGCTGCTCGGCGGGCGATAGCCGCGCATACAAGGGCAGGATTTCGGTGTGTTTGAGCTGGGCCTTGCGCAGCATGTCGGCGGCATCGCGGATTTCGCGCTCGCCGGGCAAAAACACCAGCACGTCGCCCGGGCTTTTGCGCTCACTGCGCTCGAAGGCGGCGATCTCGTCCAGGGTGGCGATGATCGCCTGATCGACGCTCAAGTCCTCTTCGACGTTGTTGCCCTCTTCATCCTGCTCGGAAGTCAACGGGCGATACCAGGTTTCGACCGGGTAGGTACGGCCCGACACTTCGACAATCGGCGCGTCGTTAAAGTGCTTGGAGAAGCGCTCCAGATCGATGGTCGCCGAGGTAATGATGACCTTGAGATCCGGGCGGCGCGGCAACAGGATCTTCAGATAACCCAGCAGAAAGTCGATGTTCAGACTGCGTTCGTGGGCTTCGTCGACGATGATCGTGTCATAACGTTCGAGATAGCGATCGTGCTGGGTTTCGGCCAGCAGGATGCCATCGGTCATCAACTTGACCAGGGTGCTGGAATCGCTCTGATCCTCAAACCGCACCTGATACCCGACCAGTGCGCCCAAAGGCGTACCCAACTCTTCGGCCACCCTGCTGGCGACACTGCGTGCAGCGATACGTCGCGGCTGGGTGTGACCGATCAGACCGTGCTGACCACGGCCGATTTCCAGGCAGATTTTCGGCAACTGGGTAGTTTTGCCCGAGCCGGTTTCACCGGCAAGGATCAGCACCTGATGTTTGAGCAGCGCGGCCTTGATCTCGTCGCGCTTGGCGGCAATCGGCAGGTTTTCGTCATAGCGAATCAACGGCACGCTGGCCGCCCGCGCCATCACCTGCGCACACGACGCCTGCACCCGCTCAGCCCACGCCGCCAGCTTGGCCAGGTCGTCAGGCTTTTTGCGCAGCTCATGCAACTGCCGACGCAGCTTGTGGCGGTCGGCAATCATGGCTTGATCAAGGTTTTTCAACAGTTGGTCGATAGCAGGCGATTCGTCAGTCATCAGGTACGCAGAATTCTTCGTAAATGCAGGGGGCGGATTGTCGCAGATTTGGGCTCTGCAGACACGGGGATAACTGTGGGCGCGGGCTTGCCCGCGCCCACAAAACCATCAGGCTACGTCCAGCCCCTTGCGCCTGTAGGGAAACACATCAATCACCTTGCCCTCCAAAATCGCCGCTTGCAGGCTTTTCCAGTAATCGGCGTTGTAGATTTCACCGTGCAGCTCATTGAACAGACGGCGCTGCCCCGCATCGGCAAACAGGAACGGCGGGAACTCTTCGGGGAACACGTCCAGCGGGCCGATGGAGTACCAGGGTTCACTGGCCATTTCGTCTTCAGGGGTCCGCGGCTGCGGGATATGTCGGAAGTTGGCTTCGGTCAGGTAGCAAATTTCGTCGTAGTCATAGAACACCACGCGGCCATGCCGGGTGACGCCGAAGTTTTTCAGCAGCATGTCACCGGGGAAAATATTGGCCGCCGCCAGTTGCTTGATGGCCAGCCCGTAATCGTCCAGCGCTTCGCGGATTTGCGCAGGGCTGGCGTTTTCCAGATACAGATTGAGCGGGGTCATGCGCCGTTCGGTCCAGCTGTGGCGGATCAATACCTGATCGCCTTCGACAACCACGGTTGAAGGTGCGATTTCCAGCAACTCGGCCAGGCATTCGGGCTCGAATTTGCTCAACGGGAAGCGAAAGTCGGCGAACTCCTGGGTATCCGCCATACGCCCTACCCGATCGACGCTTTTTACCAGCCGGTACTTTTCAATCACCGTGGCGCGGCTAACGTTTTTCGACGGCGAAAAACGGTCCTTGATCAGTTTGAAAACCGTGTTGAAGCCCGGCAGGGTGAACACGGCCATCACCATGCCACGCACCCCGGGGGCCATGATAAAGCGGTCGTCGGTGGTGGCCAGGTGGTTGATCAGCGCCCGGTAAAACTCGGACTTGCCGTGTTTGTAAAAACCGATCGAGGTGTACAGCTCGGCCACATGCTTGCCCGGCAGGATGCGTTTGAGAAAGCCGATAAACTCTGCCGGTACCGGCACATCCACCATGAAATATGAGCGGGTGAACGAAAAGATGATCGACACCTCGGCCTCGTCGGTGATCAGCGCATCGATCTGGACCCCCTGACCTTCACGGTGCAGCAACGCGATCACCAACGGCCATTGCTCGTCCCGGGTATAAATCCGCCCCACCAGATACGCACCCTTGTTGCGGTACAGCACCGATGAAAACAGCTCGATGTTCAACTGCGGGTCTTTGCACACCCAATCCGGCAGGCTCTCGCGCAAGCGGGCTTCGAGCCGGCGCAGATCACCCGGCAAATCGGCGTAAGGCTCGTCGAAGGCAAAGTCGGTAAAAATCTGCGCCAGTGCCTGGTACAACTGCCCGGCAGGCCGATAGGTGCGGGTTTGCGCGGCTCGGGCCTGACGCAAAGCGGGTCGGGTGGTGTGAATAAACATGCAGCCATCGCTGATCAGGTCATGGCTGAACAGGCTGCAAAAGGTCGAGTTGTACCAGGTCTCTGCCAGCTCATCGTCAAAACGCAGGTCTATAAGCCGGATATAAGCACTTTTGACCCGCGGCCATTGTTCGGCATCCAGTAAATCCTGACCGCCAAAGGTGCAACGCAAGCCCTGGCTGATTTCACTGACTTTCTGCTCGTACAGATTGATCCGCGCGGCCGAGGCAAGCTGTGCGGCTTGCCACAACGCCCCCTCAAAGCGGGCTCGGGCGCCATCGGTAATTTGACGAAAGTGCTCACGGTAATCGTCGAAGCCGTCGAGGATCATTCGAGCAATTTCGGCGGCCGGCCAGGATTGGGGCATGGTGGAGCCTCTGCACGAAAGTCGGTGAGGGTTTTGTTATGCGCTTGAGCTTAGTGGCCAATTGTTAGCAGGCGCAACCATTGCCTTGCGCGCAGCATCCCCTACACTGCCCGCCTCAAACATTGTAAGGAAAATCCCGTGAGACTTGTCGATTTGGTCCGCATGCTGTCGCTGGCCGGTATCTGGGGCGCCAGCTTTTTGTTTATGCGGATTATCGCGCCTGTAATCGGGACGATTCCTACGGCATTTTTTCGAGTATCCATCGCTGCTACCGGCCTGGTGGTGATTCTGGCGTTGATGCGCGTCAGCTGGAATTTCGGCGGCAAGCTCAAGGTGATTCTGATTTTGGGGGTGATCAACTCCGGGATCCCGGCCACGCTGTACTCGGTTGCGGCCCAGGTATTACCTGCCGGTTACTCATCGATTTTTAACGCGACCACTCCACTGATGGGTGTGCTGATTGGCGGGCTGTTTTTCAGTGAAAAACTGACCCTGACCAAAATGGCCGGGGTGTTTCTCGGATTGCTCGGCGTCGGGATTTTAACCCGTGCCGGGCCAGTGGCTTTTGATCTGGACTTGCTGCTGGGTGCACTCTCCTGCCTGCTGGCCACCACCTTCTATGGCTTTGCCGGTTTCCTGGCACGCCGCTGGCTGGATCAGCAAGGCGGTCTTGACCCGCGGCTTTCGGCACTGGGCAGCATGCTTGGTGCCACCCTGTTCCTGTTGCCACTGTTTGGCGTGAGCGTGATGACTCAACCGCCCGCCAGCTGGGGCGGCATGAATGTCTGGTTATCGTTGTTGGGACTGGGCCTGGTGTGTACGGCGTTTGCCTACATCCTCTACTTCCGTTTGCTGACCAGCATTGGCCCGGTCAAATCCATGACCGTTACCTTTATGATCCCGCCGTTTGGCGTGTTGTGGGGCGCGCTGTTCCTGGGTGAGCCGCTGTCAATGGCGCACCTTTACGGCGGGTTGCTGATCGCCGTGGCGCTGTGGCTGGTGCTCAAGCCTGGGGCAGCGGTAAAAAACTGAGCCTGTAGCTGCTGGCGAAGGGTGCGACAAGGGCCAAAGGACCTTCAAACGGGGCCGCTTCGCAGCCCATCGCAGCCTTCGGCAGCGGCTACAAACAGATGTTGCCTAGCGAGTTTTACGGAACACAAACATCAGACCGATGATGATCATCGCCATCCCCAGCAAGCTCAGGGCCGCAAGTTTGTTGCCGAAGATCAGGTAGTCCATGACCGCCGTGACAGCAGGCACCAGGTAAAACAGGCTGGTGACATTGACCAGATTGCCCCTGGAAATCATCCGGTACAGCAGCAAGGTCGCCATCACCGACACCACTAACCCCATCCACAACACCGGCACAACAAAGCCTGCGCTGTGCTCGAAGTGGAAGGGCTGGAACGGCACAAACACCCCGCACATCACCAACCCGGCCAGGTATTGCACGGGCAAGGTCCCCAGCGGGTTGGTCGTGATGCGTTTTTGCATCAGGGTGCCCACGGTCATACTGGCCAGCGCCAGCACCGCGAACAGCATCCCGATCCACGACATCCCCGCCAGTCCGATGCCCTGATACACCACCAGAATCAATCCGGTCAGCCCCAGCACCAGCCCCAGCACACGACTCCAGGACAGGCGGCGCTCCATGATCACCGCGGTCAGAATCGGTTGCACCCCCATGACCGTCGCCATCACACCGGGCGTGACTTTAAGGTCCAGCGCCAGCAAATAAAAAATCTGATAGGCGCCTAGCAGCACCACGCCCGTAGCCAGTGCATAGCGTATGCCCTGAGCGGTGCCGGGCAGTTTGAACTTCATCAACGGGATCAACAGCACCAACGCCAGCAGTGCGATGGCAAAGCGAATCAACAAAAAGGCAAACGGCGAGGCGTGGGCCAGCCCCCACTTGGAAAAGATCGCCCCGCTGCTCCACAGCAAAACGAACAGACTCGTGGACGCAGCCGCCAGCGCGGATTCTTTAGAAATCGAAAACATGGATAACACCTGTCATCAGGCAAAACAGCCAACTCAGCCGAGGCTGAAGTTCAGTGGTTTTATCGACGGGTACGGGCAACCGAAAGCACGGTTCAGCCCGCAACAACACCCGGTGGCGATACGACGTCGTACACCACAGTGCTGCTGACAGGAGGGGGATAGTGACTGATCTGCACAGGCTGTTGCTTCCCGCACGGCTCAACGCCAGCAGTCACTGCTGAGACGTCAACGCTATGTGAAAGGGAAACCGGCATGGGCTGATCTTTTTTGAGGATAAGGGCGTGAGCACCAGGGCTCATCGAGCGTCGACTATAACCAACGCTGGACATTAATTGCAACGATTCTGAACCCACTCAGCCACCCTCCGCCCCTATGCCCAAAACCAGAGCCCGACTTGAACACCAGCGTCTTGAATCACAAGCCAGAGCCACCGCTTACTCGATGTTGGCTGAGAATCCAGCCATCAAGAACAGCGGGCCGTGGGCAATAAAGTTTGACCCCATTGACTGCAGAGCAGTGGATGCGCACCAGGATTGGGGAGGCAGCGTACATAAAGCTGATGAGCCTGCTGGCGTGTAAGCTGGCCAGCAACCAGATTTTTCCCCAAAAAAAACCGCTCTCGATAGAGCGGTTTTTTGTGCCTCACTGGATCAGCCGAACAACCAGCGCCCCAGAAACACCAGCACAATCACCGCCAGTACAGGCCGTGCAATGCGGTACAGCTTGGGGTTGCGACGCTTCCACTGTTTGACCACACCACTGAAGCGGTCGCTGAAAGTTTTGCTCCAGGCGTAAGCCTTGTTGATCCCGCCCACGCGCTCGTCATCGAGGTTCTGTGGCGCGGTGGCTTTGCCCAGCTGGGCGCTGACCCAGCGGTTGATACGGGTCATCAGCGGGCTGGTCAGTGGGCGCTCGATGTCGCAGAACAGGATGACACGGGTAATGTCGGTTTCGTTTTTGACCCAGTGCACATAGGTCTCATCGAACATTACGTCTTCGCCATCACGCCACGCGTATTCCTCGCCATCGACGAAAATCCGGCAAGCGTCGGAGTTCGGCGTCGACAGGCCCAGGTGATAGCGCAGAGAGCCGGCGAACGGGTCACGGTGCGGGTTGAGGTGGCTACCACCCGGCAGCAACGCAAACATCGCACCTTTGACGTTGGGAATGCTGTTGACCAGCTCAACGGTTTTTGGGCACAGCAATTCGGCCGATGGCAGCGCTTTGTCGTACCACTTCAGGTAAAAACGCTTCCAGCCTTTTTTGAAGAATGAGCCAAAGCCGGCGTCGTTGTTCTTTTCGGCAGCGCGAATATAGCCTTCGTCGAACAAGTGCATGGCTTCTTCGCGGATCGCTTGCCAGTTGTCTTTGAGGACATCCAGCTCGGGAAACTTGCTGCGGTCCAGGTACGGTTTGGACGGTACACCGGAAAACAGGTACATCAAGGCGTTGTAGGGCGCAAAGATCGCAGAGTGGTTGACGAACTGGCGTAACACCGGCAACCGCGCCTTGCCGCGCAAATGCACGTAAAGGATGCTGCCGACAAACAGCAGTATCAGCCCTGCCTTGATGGCGAAGGATAAGGTCATGCAACAACTCCTCGAAAATACCGTGCGGCACCAATCGCCCGACGTGGCAGCCGGCCATGATAAACACTACCGGCGCAGGACAAAACCCGCGTGTTCCAACATTCAGTGTTAAGTCATACGTAATAACGGGTTAATTATGCAGAAACAGAGCCTTGAGCCACTTGATTTGAGTCAGTTGCATAAACCCCGCAGGCGCCAGCTTGCGGGCGCCTGCGGGGATTGAGGACGTGCTTACTGGTGCAGTTCCTGATCGCTGAACATATCGCTGAACAGGAAGCTCGACAGGTAGCGCTCACCCGAGTCCGGCAGGATCACGACAATGGTCTTGCCTTGCATTTCCGGGGTTTCTGCCAGGCGGACAGCCACCGCCATGGCGGCTCCACTGGAGATCCCGCACAAGATGCCTTCTTCCTGCATCAGGCGCAGGGCCATGGCTTTGGATTCGTCATCGCTCACCAGCTCAACCTTGTCGACAATCGACAGGTCAAGGTTTTTGGGCACAAAGCCAGCACCAATGCCCTGGATCTTGTGCGGCGAAGGTTTGATTTCTTCCCCGGCCAGCGCCTGGGTGATCACCGGCGAGGTAATCGGCTCTACCGCAACCGACAGGATCGGCTTGCCCTGGGTGTGTTTGATATAGCGCGAAATCCCGGTAATCGTGCCTCCCGTACCCACGCCAGAAACCAGTACGTCTACCCCGCCATCGGTGTCGTTCCAGATTTCCGGGCCGGTGGTTTTTTCATGAATCGCCGGGTTGGCCGGGTTTTCAAACTGCTGCGGCATAAAGTACCGGGCCGGATCGCTGGCCTGGATCTCGGAGGCCTTCTCGATTGCGCCTTTCATGCCCTTGGCCGGTTCGGTCAAGACCAGCTCGGCCCCCAGCGCCTTGAGCACCTTGCGCCGTTCGATGCTCATCGACGACGGCATGGTCAGTACCATTTTGTAGCCGCGAGCCGCCGCAACAAATGCAAGGCCAATACCGGTGTTGCCCGACGTCGGTTCAATGATGGTCATGCCCGGCTTGAGCACGCCCCGGCTCTCGGCATCCCAGATCATGTTGGCGCCAATGCGGCACTTCACCGAGTAGCCCGGGTTACGGCCTTCGATCTTGGCCAGGATAGTCACGCCACGCGGCGCGATGCTGTTGATCTGAACTAACGGCGTATTACCGATGGATTGGGCGTTATCTGCAAAAATGCGGCTCATGGCGGGGTCCTTGTGCACCTTTTAGGAAGATCCCAAGGGTAGGCCTCACGATCACATGCGTCCAGTCATGCCGTGACGCTGCATTCAGAGACTGAATGAGGCGTCTGCGTTCACGTTATGCGGGCAGCGCGTTATAG
Organism: Pseudomonas sp. B424; assembly: GCF_055408345.1. NCBI lineage: Bacteria > Pseudomonadati > Pseudomonadota > Gammaproteobacteria > Pseudomonadales > Pseudomonadaceae > Pseudomonas > Pseudomonas sp. B424. Next base: position 45,346 of record NZ_JBUZTL010000023.1, read on the forward strand.
TCGGACATACTTTTAAGTTCTCCCGCCCTGCCCCTTGCAGGGCAAGGGGCAGGGTTTGAGGAATTGCAGATGAAGTTTGAAGGCACCCGCGCCTATGTGGCCACCGATGATCTGAAACTGGCGGTCAACGCAGCCATTACTCTGGAGCGCCCGCTGCTGGTCAAGGGAGAGCCCGGCACCGGCAAGACCATGCTCGCCGAGCAACTGGCCGAGTCTTTTGACTGCAAGCTGATCACCTGGCACATCAAGTCCACCACCAAGGCCCATCAGGGCCTGTACGAGTACGACGCGGTCAGCCGCCTGCGCGACTCGCAACTGGGTGTCGATAAAGTCCACGATGTGCGCAATTACCTGAAAAAGGGCAAGTTGTGGGAAGCCTTCGAGGCCGAAGAGCGGGTCATTTTGCTGATCGACGAAATCGACAAGGCCGACATCGAATTCCCGAATGACCTGCTGCAAGAACTCGACAAGATGGAGTTCTACGTTTACGAGACTGACGAGACGATCAAGGCCAAAGTTCGCCCGATCATCATCATTACCTCCAATAACGAAAAAGAGCTGCCGGATGCTTTCCTGCGCCGCTGCTTCTTCCACTACATCAGCTTCCCGGATCGCACCACGCTGCAAAAAATTGTCGACGTGCACTTTCCCGACATCAAGAAAGAGCTGGTCAGCGAAGCGCTCGACGTGTTTTTCGATGTGCGCAAAGTACCGGGCCTGAAGAAAAAACCGTCCACCTCCGAACTGGTGGACTGGCTCAAGCTGCTGATGGCCGACAACATTGGCGAAGCGGTGTTGCGCGAACGTGATCCGACCAAAGCCATCCCGCCACTGGCCGGTGCGCTGGTTAAAAACGAACAGGACGTGCAATTGCTTGAGCGCCTGGCGTTTATGAGCCGTCGCCCCAATCGCTGATTTTTCGAGAAGGCGATAAGCATGCTGCTTAATCTGTTCAATGAAATGCGTGCGGCCAAGGTGCCGGTTTCAGTGCGTGAGCTGCTGGACCTGATCAACGCCCTGAAGAACCACGTGACCTTCGCCGACATGGACGAGTTTTATTACCTGGCGCGCACGATCCTGGTGAAGGACGAGCGCCATTTCGACAAGTTCGACCGGGCGTTCGGCGCCTATTTCAACGGTTTGCAAAACCTCAATGAGCACCTTGAGGCGTTGATCCCCGAAGACTGGCTGCGCAAGGAGTTCGAGCGTTCGCTAAGCGACGAGGACCGTGCGCAGCTGCAGTCCCTGGGCGGCCTGGACAAGCTGATCGAGGCGTTCAAACAACGCCTCGAGGAACAAAAGGAACGCCATGCCGGCGGCAATAAATGGATCGGCACCGGCGGCACCAGCCCGTTCGGCTCGGGCGGCTACCACCCCGAAGGCATTCGCGTGGGCGATGCCGGAGCCCGCCAGGGCAAGGCGGCCAAAGTCTGGGAGCAACGCGAGTACAAGAACCTCGACGACCAGGTCGAACTGGGCACGCGCAATATCAAGATCGCGCTACGGCGCCTGCGCAAGTTTGCCCGCCAGGGCGCGGCAGACGAGCTGGACATCGACGGCACCATCGACCATACCGCCCGTGACGCCGGGCTGCTGAACATCCAGATGCGGCCCGAGCGGCGCAACAACATCAAGCTGCTGTTGCTGTTCGATATCGGCGGCTCGATGGACTCCCACGTGAAGATTTGCGAGGAGTTGTTTTCAGCCTGCAGGACCGAGTTCAAGCATCTGGAGTACTACTACTTCCACAACTTCATTTACGAGTCCGTGTGGAAGAACAACCAGCGCCGCCAGTCCGAACGCATCTCGACCCAGGACCTGCTGAACAAGTACGGCGCCGATTACAAAGTGATCTTTATTGGCGACGCTGCGATGGGACCTTACGAGATCACCCACGCAGGGGGCAGTGTCGAGCACTGGAACGAAGAGCCGGGCTACAAGTGGATGCAGCGTTTCATGGAGAAGTACAAAAAGCTGGTCTGGATCAACCCGTACCCCAAGGACACCTGGCACTACACGGCCTCGACCGGCATCGTGCGGGACTTGATCGAAGACCGCATGTACCCGCTGACCCTTGAGGGGCTGGAGGAAGGGATGCGGTTTTTGGCGAAGTAGTACCGCGCTGACTGTGTGGGAGCGGGCTTGCTCGCGATGGCATCAACGCGATATGCCTGAATCGCGAGCAAGCCCGCGCCCGCATGCCTTACTGCACAAAGCGCTGCATAAACCCCACATGCTCACGCTGCGCCGCATCCTGGGTGGTCGGGCGCATATGCACACCCTCCCCCGGCAAGCATTGCGCCAGGCGCGCCAACGCCAATGGCGTCAATGCCCCCAGTCGCGGGTAGCCACCAATGGTCTGGCGATCATTGAGCAGCACAATCGGCTGGCCATCGGGCGGGACTTGAATCGCGCCCAGCGGTATCCCTTCTGAAATCATCGGTGCGCCCTGGTAGACCAGTGGGGGCCCCAGCAAACGGATACCCATGCGGTCAGCGCGAGTGTCCAGGATCCACGGGCTGTTGAAGGCATCGAACGTGCTTTGGCCGCTGAATGCACCGACTTGCGCACCTAACACTACGTCCAGCCCAGGATTGGGGCTGAACTGCGGTTGCAGCTCACGGGCCAGTTCGCGATGCGGCTGCACATGCCCGCCATAACTCAGCTCATCACCTGCGGCCAAACCACGACCAAAGCCATCCGGCCCGCCAAGCTGTTCACGGGCCACGGTAGCGCAGCTGCCCAGGACTTGAGGCGCATTAAAACCCGCAGGGGCCGCCAGATAAGCGCGGGCACCGAGCCGCGGCTGGGTGAAGGCCAGGGTCTGACCCTTTTTCAGGTCAAAACTGCGCCAGGGCTTGAGCGCCTGGCCGTCCACTGCCGCCGAAAGGTCAGCGCCCGCCAGTGCCAGAGTGCAATCGGCTTGCGCAACGAGGGTCAAGCCACCAAGGGTGATTTCGATCACCGCTGCATCCGGCGAATTACCCAGCAACCAGTTGGCCCAGGCCATCGACAACCAGTCCGCAGCACCGCCCTGGGTCACGCCCAGGTGTCGTACGCCAAAGCGCCCGGCATCTTGCAGCAGGCACAGCGGGGTGCTGGCCTGAATCAGTAAACGGCTCATGCCAGGGCCTCCTGAGGTGTGTCGTCACCGCCCAAGCGGATGAATTCAGCGTGGGAGACAGGCTCGAATCTCACCGTATCGCCGGGTTGCATCAGGCTATAGCCATCGCGTTCGCGGTCAAACAGTGCGCTCGGGGTGCGCCCCACCAGGTTCCAGCCGCCCGGGGATTGCGCCGGGTAAGCTGCTGTCTGGCGCTCGGCAATCCCGACGCTACCACTGGCCACCCGCTTGCGCGGAGTGTTCAGGCGCGGCGCGGCCAGTGCCTCTTCGACCAGGCCCATAAAGGCAAAGCCCGGGGCAAAGCCCAGCGCAAACACCTGGTACTCATGCTCGCTGTGACGGCGAATCACTTCACTCACCGAGCAGCCGGCACGCGTGGCCAGCAGGGTCAGTTCCGGGCCAACACTCAAGTCGTACCACACCGGCAGCACATGGCACTGACCAAGGCCTCGGGTTTGCGGGCGCAGATCGGTCATGGCCTGGGCGATCAGTTCGCGGGCCTGGACCGGGCTCAGCGCCAGCCCGTCGTAATGCACCATCAAGGTGGTGTACGAAGGCACCAGATCGATCAGATACCCGGCAAAGCTGGTGCGCAGCCGTTCGCTTGCAGCCAGCATCCACGGCATGTTGGCTTCTGCAATGTCATCGAACAAACGCAGCATCAGACAGTCGATGGCCACCACTTCGATACGCGGCTTCATGCCTGAGCCTGCTGATTCAAGGCCTCGCGAATACGTTGCACGGCGGCAACCGAGCTGGCGTTATCGCCATGTACGCACAGCGTGTTGGCGTGCAGGTGCAAGGCGCTGCCATCACTGGCAACCAGCGCTTTGCCCGCTGCTATGGTCAGGGCCTGTTGCACGATGACATCTGCGTCGTGGTGCACGGCACCCGGCAGTTGTCGCGCAACCAGACGCCCGGCGCTGTCGTAGGCGCGGTCGGCAAAGGCTTCGAACCACAGGGTTACGCCGAACTCATCACCAATGGCCTGCGCGGCGCTGTTGTCGCGAGTGGCCATCAGCATCAGCGGCAGGCTTGAATCGTAAGCGGCCAGACCCTGAATCACCGCCCGCAGCTGTGCAGGGTCGGCCATCATGTCGTTGTACATCGCGCCGTGGGGTTTGACGTAGCTGACCCGCGTGCCCTGGGCCCGGCAAATACCGTCCAGCGCGCCGATCTGATAATGCAGCAGGTCTTGCAGCTCTTGCGCCGAATAGGCCATGGAGCGGCGACCGAAGCCTGCCAGGTCCTGATACGCCGGATGGGCACCGATTTTTACGTTGTTCGCCAGCGCCAGACTCACGGTTTTACGCATGATCCCCGGATCACCCGCGTGGAAACCGCAGGCAATGTTGGCGCAGTCAATAAACGGCATGACCTCAGCATCCAGGCCCATGGTCCAGCTGCCGAAACTCTCACCAATGTCGCAATTCAATAACAGGCGGCTCACGATGATGCTCCTGTGGTCTTCTTATAGTTTATGTGTAGGGCATTTTTCGACAGCCACACACCGTTCGTCCAACTAATAAAAGCCGGGTTCGGGCATAAGAAAAAGTTGATTGCTTCTGTGGGAGCGAGCCTGCTCGCGGAGGTCGCTGGGAATTTTCGCGAGCAGGCTCGCTCCCGCAACGCCTAAAAACTGCGCTCACGCCGGGCTATACGCTCGCGCTGACGCTTGCCGCCCAGCACCACCCAGTCGATCAGGCGCAAGACGCCTTCGATGATGAAGGAGAATAACAAGGCCCCGGCCATCGCCCAGCCGATAGCCGTTGGCGATAACAGCACCTGATAGGTGTAGGCGTTCAGGGTTTCCTGGCGGATAGCCGGGTCGGCGGCATAGGCCACTTGCAGGGCGCGCATGTACCACGGGCCTTGCATGGCCTGGAACTGCTCATCGAGCAGGCGCTGGCGGTTGAGCAAGGTGCCCAGGCTCGTGGCATCGCTGCGAAAGACCGGGTCGTCACTGGCCTGGTAATGCGCCACCAGCGCTTGCAAGTCGCCTTTGAAGAACAGGTTGGCAGTGTTCTGGAAACCTGCGAGCCCGGTTTGGGCCTCGATCAGATGAGCTTCGACACGATTGGCGTAGTCATTGATAAACCCCGGCACTTGCACACCGATCAACAGGCCAAGGGTAAACAACACCAACCGCAGGTAGCTCAGGAACATACACGCCCATCCTTATTCGGTTGTGCCCTGGCTGACGCATTCGCCGCGTCGCCACAGGCTCCATTGGCCCGGCTCGTAGCGGGTCCAGGTTTCGTTTTCAGTCAGTGGCTCGGTGGCGATGACCGTCACCACATCGTTGGGCGTGGTTTCGGCCTGAAAATCCACGATCACGTCGACATCTTTCAAGCGTGCCGGGCCAAACGGGGCGCGACGGGTTATGTGCGCCAGCTTGGTCGAGCAGTAGCAGAACAACCAGTCACCGTCGCTGAGCAGGCAGTTGAACACGCCCTTGCTGCGAAACTCGGCGCAGGCCGCCACCAGCACCGGCAGGATGCGTTCAACGTCAACCGGCTCGGGAAAAGCTTCGCGCACCCGATTGAGCAGGTCACAGAACGCCGCTTCGCTGTCCGTGTCGCCAATGGGCCGGTAAAAACGTGTGCTCGGCGCCAGATCCGCCAGTTGGCCGTTGTGGGCGAAACACCAGTTGCGCCCCCACAGTTCACGGACAAACGGGTGAGTGTTGGACAGGCATACCTTGCCCACGTTGGCCTGACGGATATGGCCAATCACCACTTCGCTTTTGATCGGGTAACGCTGTACCAGCAAAGCGACCTCGGAGTCGCAACTGGCACCCGGGTCCTGGAACAGACGCAGGCCACGACCTTCATAGAAGGCAATCCCCCAGCCGTCACGGTGCGGGCCGGTACGCCCGCCGCGCAGCATCAGGCCGGTGAAACTGAACACAATATCGGTCGGGACGTTGGCGCTCATGCCCAATAATTCACACATGCTCGCACTCTCGCATTCAGGCTCGACGGAAAAATAATTACAACCGCGGTTCAACCCGTGACGATCCCGGTGCAGATGACACCGCAGCACGGCCGTAGCGATCATCGCCCGCCGAGCCGAAAGGCTGGTCATCTTCAGGATCATGCTTGCGCGCTTGCTCTGCCGCCGCCGCTTGCGCCTTGCGAGCCTTGCCGGCGCGCTCGACGGGCCAGCGGATCAGCACAAACAGGCCGTACAGGCAAAACGCAATAATGGTGTACATCAGCAGGTCCGAGACCGCACGCCAGGCGTTGTTGCCGACTTTAAAGGCCAGGTCCAGAGCGGTAATCGCCACCGCGGGCGCAAACTGCTCTTTGACCGGATCAATAATGGTCGGGCTGAACAGCAGCACGGCCATCAGCACGCGCAGCGGTTCGCGCAACCAGCGCCACATAAAGCGGGTCATGCGCATCCACACGAGCAGGCAGCCCAAAGCGGCAAAGGCGTAAAGGCCCCAAGCGATCAGATAGTCGTTCTCGGTCATGGTATCCATGGTCTGCAGGCAATGAGGCGCTATGATAACGGCTTTTAGGCAGTGCGGCTGCAACGCCGTCAGCGTCACATCCTTTCATGCAGGTTTCAGAGAACACGCAATGACCGAATCAGCCTACGCAAATAGCGCTCCTGTCGCACATAAAGTCGAGGGTTCAGACCCCTACTCGTGGTTACAAAATCGCGATAGCGATGAGGTTTTAGACTACCTGAAAGCCGAGAACGAGTATCAGGAGGCACAGCTGGCCGACCAGGCCAACTTGCGTGAGACGCTGTTTCAGGAGATCAAGGGGCGAATCCGCGAGACCGATCTGTCGCTGCCCTCCCCTTGGGGCCCGTACCTGTATTACACGCGCACCAACGCCGGTGACGAATACGCCCGTCATTACCGCTGCCCGCGCCCGGCCGATGACAGCCAGCAGGTGGACGAAAACGCCGAACACTTGCTGCTGGACCCGAACGCCCTGGCCGAAGGCGGGTTTATTTCCCTGGGTGCTTTCAGCATCAGCCCCGATCACCAGCGTCTGGCCTACAGCCTGGACACCAGCGGTGAAGAAACCTACCGCCTGTTTGTAAAAGAGCTAAGCACCGGCGCAGTCACCGAACTGCCATTTGAAAATTGCGATGGCAGCATGACCTGGGCCAATGACAACCAGACGCTGTTTTTCGCCGAACTGGACGACACCCATCGTCCGCACAAGCTGTTGCGCCATACCCTGGGAGAAGCAGACGCACACGAAGTATTTAACGAGCCGGACGGGCGATTTTTCCTGCATTGCTACCGTTCAAGCTCCGAGCAACAGCTGATTTTGCTGCTTAACAGCAAAACCACCAGTGAGAGCTGGGTGCTGGACGCCGATCAGCCCCGGCAGCACTTCAGTCGTCTGGCTGCACGGGTTGAGGACCACGACTACAGCGTCGACCACGGTCTGTATGAAGGCCAGTGGGCGTGGTTTATCCGCACCAATCAGGACGGGATCAACTTTGCGCTGTACTACGCCTTCGGCGAAGTGCCCCAGCGCAATGACTGGCAGCGCCTGATCGCCCATAGCGACAGCGTGATGCTCGAAGGCATGACCCTGAACGCCCGGGCCTTGTGCCTGAGCCTGCGTGAGGGTGGCCTGCCGATCATCGAGATTCGCCCTGAGGGTTTGCCGTCGTATCGCGTGCAACTGCCGGACGCGGCCTACAGCCTGTATGTGCAAGACAGCCTTGAATTTGACAGCAAGCACATCCGCCTGCGCTATGAGGCACTGAATCGTCCGGCCCAGGTACGCCAGCTGAACCTCGCCACGGGCGAGCAAAGCGTACTCAAGGAAACCCCGGTGCTGGGGCCGTTCAATGCCGATGATTACGTCAGCCAGCGCCTGTGGGCCACTGCGCCCGATGGCACTCAGGTGCCGATCAGCCTTGTGGTCAAGCGCGATACGCTCGGCCAGCCCGTCCCGCTTTACCTGTATGGCTACGGCGCCTATGGCGAAAGCCTGGACCCGTGGTTTTCCCATGCCCGCCTGAGCCTGCTGGACCGCGGCGTGGCGTTTGCCATCGCCCACGTGCGGGGCGGAGGCGAACTGGGCGAAGCCTGGTACCGCGCCGGCAAGCAGGAACACAAGCACAACACCTTCAGCGACTTTATCGCCTGCGCCGAACACCTGATCGACCAGGGCCTGACCCGTAGCGAACAGCTGGTGATCAGCGGTGGCAGTGCCGGTGGCCTGCTGATTGGCGCCGTGCTCAATCAACGCCCGGAGCTGTTCAAGGCGGCCATAGCCGAAGTACCGTTTGTGGATGTACTGAACACCATGCTCGACCCGGACTTGCCGCTGACCGTCACCGAGTACGACGAATGGGGCAACCCGCAAGAGCCTGAGGTGTATGACCGGATCAAGGCTTATGCACCGTACGAAAACGTCGCGGCGCAAGCGTATCCGGCGATGCTGGTGATTGCCGGCTACAACGACAGCCGCGTGCAGTATTGGGAAGCTGCCAAGTGGGTGGCCAAGCTTCGCGCCACCAAAACCGACGATCATCTGCTGTTGCTCAAGACCGAGCTGGACGCCGGCCATGGCGGCATGAGCGGGCGTTATCAGGGGTTGCGCGATGTGGCGCTGGAATATGCGTTTGTGTTCAAGGTGCTGGGGATTTGACAGCCCCGCGATAACTCCCCTTTTCGGCGGCTAGGGATACTTCAACTGTGTGAGCGAGCCTGCTCGCGAAGATCATTCGCGAGCAGGCTCGCTCACACGGGGGACTTGACCGGAAACAAAGCATCTACTGCATTGATGAACGATCAATCCAGGGGGATTTTGCCCTTCGAGTCTTTAACCTCAAGCCCCGGCAGCGGCTGGTCCTTGGGCGGTTGCGGCAGATCAATCGGTGGCAGCGGGATCAAGCTGGCGCTCCCTGCAACCGGTTTTGGCACGGCGCGGGGAGTGATCTGCGGATACGGGGTCGGCGTGGCAGTGCCCGGCGAACCCGGTGCCGGTGTCACCGGGGCGCTCGGAACAGGGGTTAATTCCGTTGCCCGGGCTGCACTTATCAAGAGCGCGCTCCACACAATGGCCGTTAGAATAGTGCGTTTCATCAATCACTCCGTTGCCAGACCGGCTTGTCTGCCCTCAGGCTACTCGTAACCTGCGGTTTTTGCCCCCTTCAATGAGATTTCCATGAAACGTTTTGTTTTGCTCGACACCACTCCGATCCCCGAAAACGGCGGTGCCTTGTGCCTGTTCGAGTATGGCGAAGACTTCGTGATCAAGATTCAGGGCGGTGACGGCGGCCAGTTAATGAACACCCGCATGCACGGTTCCGAAGATGCACTGGCCGAAATCCCTTGCCGCAAAGTCGCCGGGCGCCCGCAATCGCGGGTACTGATCGGCGGCCTGGGCATGGGGTTCACACTGGCCTCGGCACTCAAGCATCTGGGCAAGACTGCCGAAGTGGTGGTCGCCGAGCTGGTACCCGGCGTGGTCGAGTGGAATCGCGGCCCGTTGGGCGAAAAATCGGGCAACCCGCTGCAAGACCCGCGCACAGTCATCCGCATGGAAGACGTGGCCAATGTGTTGCAAGCCGAACCCAACGGGTTTGACGCCATCATGCTCGACGTCGACAACGGCCCCGAAGGTCTGACTCAAAAAGCCAACAGCTGGCTGTACTCGGCCGGTGGCCTGAGTGCATGCGCCAAGGCCCTGCGGCCAAAAGGCGTGCTGGCGGTGTGGTCGGCCAGCGCCGACAAGCAGTTCTCTGACAAGCTGCGCAAAGCCGGTTTCAAGGCTGAAGAAGTCCAGGTTTTTGCCCACGGCAACAAAGGCACCCGGCATACAATCTGGATTGCAGAAAAAATCAAAGGCTGATCAACAGCTAAACTTCACGACATAACCGTCATTAGTCCTACAAGGTGAACCCATGAGTTCGGCGAATCCACCCTCCCACACCGCCAAGCTGGACCGCATCCTGGCCGATGCCCAGCGTGACCGTGAAATGGGCTACCGCGACAAGGCCCTGAAGATGTACCCCCATGTGTGTGGCCGTTGCGCCCGCGAGTTTGCCGGCAAGCGCCTGAGCGAACTGACCGTGCACCACCGTGACCACAACCATGACAACAACCCGCAAGACGGCTCCAACTGGGAGCTGCTGTGCCTGTATTGCCATGACAACGAACACTCGCGCTACACCGACCAGCAATACTTTTCGGAAGGCTCCACCAGCAGCCCGACAATCGCCAAGGCCACGCACAACCCGTTCGCGGCGCTGGCAGGCTTGATGAAGAAAGACGAGTAAGCCTCGCTGTCGTAGCAGCTGCCCAAGGCTGCGTCCGGTTGCGAAGCGATCGTAAAATCAAAGCTCTGTGTTTCACTGGCACACCGCATGGCTCGGTTTTTACGACGACTACGTCGCCGGACGCAGCCTGCGGCAGCTGCTACTGAGTCAGGGACAACACGGGTATACTCGCGTCTTTTTTTCGCAAGGGCTCGGGCACGTGGCAAACAAACGGTACAGCTGCATTGGTTTGTATAACCCCAAATCACCGGAAAACGTCGGCTCGGTGATGCGTGCGGCTGGTTGCTATAACGTGGCATCGGTGTTCTACACCGGCAAGCGCTATGAACGCGCCCGCGATTTCGTCACCGACACCAAGAAAGTCCATCAGGACATCCCTCTGATCGGTATCGACGACCTGAAAAAAATCATCCCGCTGGGCTGTATTCCGGTCGCCGTAGAAATGGTCGAGGGCGCACGCTCTTTGCCTGAATACACGCACCCGGACCGGGCCATCTACATTTTTGGCCCCGAAGACGGTTCGCTCGGCAAAGATGTGCTGGAGTGGTGCGAAGACGTGATTTACATCCCGACCAATGGCTGCATGAACCTTGCAGCCACGGTCAATGTGGTGCTTTACGACCGTCTGGCCAAGGGCAATAACACCCGCTCCGGGCCCAAGTTCTAAACGGCCTTGTCTTTGTTCTGCTGGGTGGCGCTCCAGTCCACCAGCAGGCTGTAGGCGATGGCGAGCAAGGTCGGGCCGATAAACAGGCCGATAAAGCCAAAGGCAATCAAGCCGCCAAACACGCCAAGCAAGACAATCACCAGCGGCAGGTTGCCGCCACGGCTGATCAGGTAAGGCTTGAGCACGTTATCGACACCGCTGATGATCACCGTGCCCCATATCCCGAGGAAGATCGCCATCCCGTAGTCGCCCTTCCAGGCCAGCCAGGCCGTGGCCGGGATCCAGATCAGCGGCGGCCCCATCGGGATCAGGCTGAGCAGGAACGTTGCCAGCCCCAGAACCAGTGCACCGGGCACTCCCGCGATGTAAAAGCCGATCAGCGCCAGCAATGCCTGGGCAGCTGCGGTACCGATCACGCCGTTGACCACACGCTGCACGGTGCCTGAAACCAGGTCCTGATAATAATCGGCACGATCACCGATCAACCGCACAAGCAGGCCGTGCACGAAGTTCGCCAGGCGTGGGCCGTCACGGTAGAAAAAGAACACGAACACAATACTCAGCGTCAGCTCAAGAATGCCGCCGCCAATCTGTGCACTCCGGGCCAGGAACCAGTTACCCACCTGCCCAAAGTAAGGCTTGATCGCCAGGAGCATGGCCGCGCCCTGCTCGTCGATGGTGTTCCAGATACCCACCAGACGCTCACCAACCAATGGAATACCCGCGAGCCAGGTCGGCGCCTCAGGCAAGCCTTCAAGCTGGACGTCCTTGATCAGGGTCGTGGCGTCACGCACGTGGTCGGCCAGGTTGAACCCCAGCCACACCAGCGGCACGGCCACCAGCAGCATCCAGCCCAGGGTCAGGATGCCCGCGGCCAGTGTTTCACGCCCCTTGAGCACGCGCGTCAGCAGGCGCATCAGGGGCCAGCTGGCAAACGCCAGCACGGCGCCCCAGAACAGGGCCGACCAGAAAGGAGCCATCACCCACAGACTGGCACCGAACAACACCAGGAGCAGAATTTGCACCAGCAGGCGATCGTTATTGAGCATGTGTGTTCCACAGAAGATTCAGAAATCGAAGAAGGACGACGACTACGCAGAGTGTAGCCGTCGTTTACAAAGGTTTAGCGTAGCAACTCGATATGCAGACCCTTGGCCTGCTCATTACCCAGTTCCATTCTGGCGGCCCTGACACCGCTATTGATCAGCGCATCGCGCCAGGCGGAGGCCTTGGCACCGGTCAAACTGACCCTGGCGGTCGCATCAAGGTTCAACGCCCTGGCAATCAACGTCAGCCACCGGGCATCCGGCTCGCCTGTAAGCTTGGGGAAGTCCAGCTCGCCGGTGCTCTTGAGCTGGCGCTGCAAGGTGGCAGAGGTGGGCAACAGCTCACCCAGATCGGCGCTGGCCTGCATTTGTTCGACATGCAGATAGGCTTTGCGGCTGCCCCGATTGATGCCGTACAAGGCAACCAGCTGGTTCTGTTCGGGAGCTGCACGACGCAGCAACAAGTAGGTTTGTTGCTCATCGGAACCCACCAGCTTGGAGTTGCCGAACACTTCATTGGCCCACAGGCTGCTTTCGCCACAGTCTCGTGCCTGGCACCAGAACAGCAACTCGGCACCTTGTTCTTGCAACGCCTCACGGGCAGCGGTAAAGGCTTGCGTGGCGCTATGTTCCGCAGGCAGTTCGTAGGTCACGGCCGTGATCTGACCCCGGGAGTTGACCTGCCCCTCAAATCGCAAGCGGCCGCTGATTTTGCGGATCGAGCCCATCGGGTAAATGCGTTCGACATCGGGCTGCACGACATAATCGACAATTTGCGCGTCCGCAAGCCGCGGTACACCTGGCAAATCCAGACTGCCAGGCACATCGCCAGCCCACAGTAACGGGCTCAGACAGCTCAGGCCCAGCGCACAGATAAAGCGTTTGGGTATTCTCATCGGCATGCTTCGCCCAGAGGTAACCTGTGATTCAGCATCCACACGATAGAGACCGGATGGCCTTTCGGGGTCGCAGCGGTGTAGATATCTATCATGGTTGTCTCCCATTTCAACCCGCCAAGCCTCGGCAGTTGGCCGCCGCAAGTCAAGGAACGGCGAAGAACCGATTGAAACAGTCTGCAACAAGGATTGCCCCGGCTTCGTCATTCAGGTGCAAATGATGGCCACCGGCCAACCGCTCCAGAGTGAAGGGTAGACGATCCAGCAGCTCGGGATGGCTGGCGAGCATGCCCTGCTCTGCCACCACCAGCGTCGTGGGGCAATTGACCCGCCGGATGAAAGACATGGCCTGCTCGTCCGTCATGCGCAACGGTGTCGGCAATGTCAGGCGACTGTCGCTGCGCCAGCTGTACCCCCCGGGCACCGGCATCAAACCGCGCTGGGCCAGCAGCTCTGCTGCTTCCCGGCTGACGGCCACCATGCCTTTCATCCGCGCCTCAATGGCCCGATCAAGTGTCGGGTGCACCGACTTGCGTTTGTGCTCCAGGCCGAGCTGAGCCTGCAGGGCCTGACCCATGCGCTCGGCGGTATCCCCTTCGGGGCCGCTGCGCAGCACGATGCCATCTATCAGCGCCATGCGGGTCACACGCTCCGGGAACGACCCCGCAATCACCACTGACACAATCGCCCCCAGCGAATGCCCCAGCAGCGCAAAGCGCTCCCAGCCCAATTGTTCGGCCACGCGCAGTACATCGAAGGCATAATCGGCCAACGCATACCCGGCCCCACGCGGCCGATGATCGGAGTGGCCGTGCCCGGCCAGATCCAGCGCCACAATACGCAAACCCGACAGCTTGGGCGCCAGCCTGGCGAAGCTGTTGGCGTTGTCCAGCCAACCGTGCAGGGCAATCACGGGCAGGCCGTCTTCTGGCCCGAAAATGTGCGCTGCCAGTTCGATATGGGGCAGGCTCAAGCGAATTTCTTCAACCACAGGGCTCATGCAAAGTGCTCTTTAAAGGCCGGGATGGCGAAGCTCCCAGCGGGCAAAAATCTGTTTCAGCAGGCTGGCGGTGTCTTGCGGCTGCTCCAGCGGGAACATGTGCCCGCCCGGTACGATCAGCGACTCGCCGTTGGGCATGCGCGCCACTGCCCTGGCATGATGGCTCATGACCACCCGGCTGTCGCGCCCGCGCACCACGGTCAGCGGTACTTGCAACTTGAAAGCCCGGCCCGGGCTGGTGTGAGGGACACTGCGGTAGATGTTGATCTCGGTCGCCGGGTCAAAACTCAACCGCAAGCGGTCATCGACAGGCTGCAACCCGAACTCCAGATAAGCCTCGAAACAGTCGGGGTCAAAGCTGCGAAACAGCGATTTACCTGCAAAGTAGGCCCGCGCCGCTTCGCGGTCGGCAAACTCTTCACGCCGCCCCAGTGTGCGGCCGGCCGGGGTCAGCCGATCGATCAGGCCAAAACGCTTGGCCGCGCGGATGACCCACTGGTCGGTGCGTGTCAGCACCGGTGAGTCCAGCATGACCACGCCCCTGTACAGATGCGGGCAGCGGATCGCGGCATGCAGGTGCAGCATCCCGCCCAACGAATGGCCAACACCCAGCACGGGCTCGTCTTGCTGTTGCAGGTGGAAAATCAGTTCATCAACAAGGTTGTGCCAGTTGTTGTCCACTGGAAAGCGCGGGTCATGCCCGTGCTGCGACAGATGGGTCACGTCGAAGTCCGGCGCAAGGGCACTGAACAACTTCCCGTACGTGGCCGAAGGGAAGCCGTTGGCATGGGCGAAAAAAATCTGCCGAGACATACAAGGCGTCCATATGTAGTAGGAGGTACGCCTTATTGTCTGTAGGAAATCCCCTCATATCAATGACCGTATGCGCCATGAGTGAGGACACTACGGCCATTGTCTGGCCGTTTGATCACCGAACTGGCGGTGTTTCCCCCAAGGGAACAATGGCGATGGTAAGGCGGGAAATACAGCTGGGCTTGCCGCTGTCATCGCTCAGGCGGATATCCCAGACATGGGTAGTGCGGCCCATGTGCACCGGGCGCGCCACGGCACTCACCCGGCCGCTGCGCACGCCACGCAAGTGATTGGCGTTGACCTCAAGGCCCACGCAATAGAATTTTTGGGTATCGATACACATAAAGCTGGCCATCGAGCCCAGGGTTTCGGCAAGGACCACCGACGCGCCACCATGCAGCAAGCCGAACGGTTGGTGGGTACGATGATCGACCACCATGCTTGCCGTAATCGAGTGGTCATCGAAGGCATCGAAGGTGATGTCCAGCACGTCGCAAATCGTGTTTTTGCGCATTTCATTAAGGCGCGCCAGGTCTGGCGGGGTAGTCCACAAGATCATGCGGTCATTCCTTGGTCAGTGAATGTGGTGGCGGTGCAATGGCCCTTCGACATAGGCGTCAAAAAGCCATTAATCCGCCCCCAACTATCTTTCACTATGACCGGGATCTGCAACCATCGGCATGATCAGGGGTGATACACACTGAGCAACGTCATGCTGCCGGCCAGCGGCCATTCACCTTCAAGCTCCACCAGGCTGGCAGTCTGCATGGGTTGGGGCTGACGCAGGTTGCCGTGCAGCAACAGGCTGATCAGGTCACCAACAAACGGCTGATGGCTGACCAGCAGCACATTGCCCGTATCCGGCAGCTTGCTGATTGCGAACTTGGGCTCGCTGTCAGGGGTCAGCCATGGCACGGTGACAAGTCCGGATGTAAAACCCAGGGTCTTGCGCACCAGCTCGGCGGTCTGCCGGGCCCGCACGTAAGGGCTGACCAAAATGCTGTCCAGCGGCTGGCCAATCAGCCGGGCTGCGCTGTGCAGCACCTGCTCACGGCCGTGAGCCGTAAGTTCACGCTCGGCATCACGCCGGGCGTGCGGCTCGGCTTCGCCGTGGCGCAAAACCCAGAGTTTCATGGCTTGGTCTCGTCGCTGTTGGCGGCTGCCCCGTAAGGCGCTTCACCTTCTGGCGCCCGTGCAGCAGGCCAGTCGGCAAACGGCCAGGGTTTTTGCTCGGTGTGAAAACTGCCAAAACGCCCAATCTGTGCCAGATAAAGGCTCAGGCTGTCACCAAAGTTCATCAGCCCGCCATTGGGAGCACCGTAGACCACCCGGTAAACCAGTTGCACCAGGACCAGCCCGCCGAGCACCAGTTGCGCAACTTGCCAGATAAAGAAGAAAACCAGCATCCACAGCACGCGCAACACGAGGGATTCGTACTTGGGTGCGTTTTTAGTACCGTTCATGTGCAGCTCCTGTCGTACTCAGTTGAAACCACTGGTGGAGATAAAGTCGACATCCGTCTTGGGCTCGCCGCGCATCAGCTGGCCGATCACCTGGTCCAGGGTGTAACCCTCGAACAAAATGGCATGCAGCCCTGCAACCAACGGCATGTAAACGTTCAGCTCCTGCGCCTTGGCCTTGAGCACCTTGAGGGTGTTCACGCCTTCGGCCACTTCGCCCAAACTGGCGACCGCGTCCTCCAGGCTCAACCCCTGGCCCAAGGCAAACCCCACCTGATAGTTGCGGCTTTTGGGCGATGAGCAGGTGACGATCAAATCGCCTACACCGGCCAATCCAAGAAAGGTCATCGGGTTAGCACCCTGGCTGACGGCAAACCGGGTCATTTCTGCCAAGGCTCGGGTGATCAGCATGCTCTTGGTGTTTTCACCCATACCCAGCGCCACAGCCATCCCGGCGATGATCGCGTAAACGTTTTTCAATGCCCCGCCCAGCTCCACCCCGAACCGGTCGGCACTGGCATAGACCCTGAAGGTACGGCCATGCAGCGCCGCCTGAACGCGGCTGCAAAGGTCTTCATCGGCACTGGCGACGACGGTGGCGGTCAGGGCATGCTCAGCGACTTCTCGCGCCAGGTTGGGCCCGGACAACACCCCGATACGGGCTTGCGGAGCGATTTCTTCAAGGATCTCGCTCATCAGCTTGAAACTGTGCGCTTCAATACCTTTGGTCAGGCTGACCAGCATTTTGCCGCTCAAGCGCTCGGCGTGTGCCGCCAGCACACTGCGCAAGGCACTGGACGGCAATGCCACAAAACACAGTTCGCAGGCATCGAGCGTCGCTTGCAGGTCGGTAACCGGCTCGACTCCGGGATGAATCTTGATGCCTTTAAGGTAACGAGGGTTTTCTCGATTGAGGCGAATCGCCTCGGCTTGCTCGGGGTCGCGCATCCACTGATGTACACGATGACCGTTCTCTGCCAGCAAGTTGGCCACGGCGGTGCCAAAGCTTCCGCCTCCCAAGACCGCAATAGCGTGCTGTTCAGTCATATGCAATCCCGTTTTCCATCTAGCAGTGGCAATGGCGGCATTATACGGAGCACATCCCCCGCGACCAGCCCCTTGGCACATGGAGGCCTTTGACTGAAAAAGTGCAGCGCCTCGGTTAACATGCGCCTTGGTACTCACATCCAGGGAGCAGCCCGGCTGCGCATCATGATGAACAACTTGAAGTCACGGATGACAACGCTTGCGGGCGATGCATTCACCAGTCTGCGGCTGACTCACGGAACCTTCTACCCATGATGGCTCGCAGTCGGTGGGATATCCACACACGCACCCAAATGATGAGCCTGGGCCCGGCCTTGTTGTTGACCTTGCTGTTGATCAGCTTTTTTACTTTTGTACGAATCCAGGATTTGCGTCAGGAGCTCAATCACACAGGCCAGCTGATCGCCAACCAATTGGCCCCCGCCACCGAGTACGGAGTCATCACCGGTAACACGCCCGTCCTGGAAAACCTGATAAAAGCCTCGCTGAACATCCCTCACGTTCAGTTCGTACAGGTACAAGGCCCTGCAAACGATGTGCTGGCTCACGCCGAACACCCGACCGCCAGCGTTGATCAAGGGTCACAGGTTGAGGTGTTCCAGGCCACGGTACGGTTGCAAAAAAGCCCTTCAGGCGACTTTCTGTTGCTGAGCAACGGCCGGACACCCGTGCCACCAGAAGATTATCTGGGCCGGGTACTGGTGGGCATGTCCAGCGATGCGTTCAGCACGCGCCAGCAGGAAATCCTGCTCAAGGCCATGATCCTCGCCCTGTTTGCGCTGGGTTTCACCTATCTGCTGGCCAGGCGCCTGGCGTCCAACCTGTCCAAGCCCATCAGTGACATGAGCGATGCGGTCAAGGCTATCCAGCAAGGCGACTACCAGACTCCTTTACCGGTGGTCGACGATGGCGAGCTGGGCAGCCTGGCCCAACACATCAACAACCTGGCCGAAGGCCTTGAGCAGGCCAGTCGTGAGCAGCAGACCGCCATGGCGCAACTGATCCAGGCCCGGGAAGAGGCCGAGCGGGCCAACCGGGCCAAAACCGACTTTCTGGCCATGATGAGCCACGAACTGCGTACCCCCATGAATGGCGTGCTCGGGATGCTGCAGCTGCTCGAAACCACGCAGATGAGCGAAGAGCAGGCTGAATATGCCGCCCTCGCGTCTGAATCAACCGAGCACTTGCTCAAGGTCATCAACGATATCCTCGACTTCTCGCGTATCGAACGTTCGACGCTGGAGCTGGAGCACATCCCCTTCAATCTCGCCGAACTGGTCAGCAACTGCGCT
This sequence comes from Pseudomonas sp. B424, assembly GCF_055408345.1. Lineage (NCBI taxonomy): Bacteria > Pseudomonadati > Pseudomonadota > Gammaproteobacteria > Pseudomonadales > Pseudomonadaceae > Pseudomonas > Pseudomonas sp. B424. Next base: position 63,957 of record NZ_JBUZTL010000023.1, read on the forward strand.
CAGGCGTTCCAGCACAACGCCGTACAACGCGGCCTGCACTTGCAGCTGACCCTCCCTGCAGGCTTGCAGGACTTGAATGTGCTGGGCGACCCGACCCGGATCCGGCAAATCCTGGTCAATCTGGTCGGCAATGCCCTGAAGTTCACCGAACATGGCCGGGTCAGTATCGAGCCGGTTTGGCAGGTACTGGATCACGAGCTGATCTGGTTCACCTGTGCCGTTCGCGACAGCGGGATCGGGATCAGCACCGAAAAACTGGATTCGATGTTCACTGCCTTCCAGCAAGCCGACAGCTCGATTTCACGGCGCTATGGCGGTACAGGGCTGGGTCTGCCCATCGCCCGCACGCTGGCCGAGCGCATGGGCGGCACGCTGCATGCCATGAGTGAAGAGGCACAGGGCTCGGTGTTCACCCTGGAAATTCCGCTGGAACTGCATCAGCCGGTGACGCTCAGCCAGCGCCCGGTCCTGGAGGCCGAACCGGCCTGCTCCCAGGGCCGCAGGGTGCTGCTGGTAGAAGACAATCCGGTCAACCAGACAGTGACTGAAGCCATGTTGAGCAGCCTGGGATACGAAGTGAGCGTGGTCACTGATGGCGCGCAGGCCATTCATTTCGCCAACACCGAGCCCTTCGCCGCCATCTTGATGGATTGTCGGCTGCCGATCATCAACGGCTACGAGGCCACGCGGCAAATCCGACAACTGCCCGGCTGCATGACCCTGCCCATCATTGCCTTGACCGCCAATGCGCTGCAGGGCGATCGGGAAACCTGCCTGCAGGCCGGAATGAACGATTACCTTGCCAAGCCGTTCAAACGAGCTGATCTGGAACAGATTCTGCAGCGCTGGGTCCAGTAACTTATGGCTAATTACTGGCGTTAAACACAAAAGTGCGGCAGTCTTAGGCACCCGAATGGGCCCCTGAACCGGCCTGATTTAAATTTTCAGTGCACAAGTGTACATTCTTGCCCTTTGCGCTGTGACTTTCACTACAACGCAATAGTCTATGTGTAGGCTGGCGAACTGGAACGCATATGTTTCAGTTGGTCGGGAAGATTTGCCCCACCCTGCTGCATGGGATTATTGAGGAGCTCGCATGACCAAACAAAACGCCTTTACTCGGGAAGATTTGCTGCGCTGTAGCCGCGGCGAGCTGTTCGGCCCAGGTAACGCGCAACTGCCCGCCCCTAATATGCTGATGGTGGATCGCATCACCCATATCAGTGAAGAGGGTGGCAAGTACGGCAAAGGTGAATTGGTCGCCGAGCTGGATATCAACCCGGACCTGTGGTTTTTCGCCTGCCATTTTGAAGGCGATCCGGTGATGCCAGGTTGCCTGGGCCTCGACGCCATGTGGCAATTGGTCGGCTTCTATCTGGGCTGGCAAGGCCTGCCGGGCCGCGGTCGCGCCCTGGGTTCGGGCGAAGTGAAGTTCTTTGGCCAGGTCCTGCCGACCGCCAAAAAAGTCACCTACAACATTCAAATCAAGCGCGTCCTCAAGGGCAAACTGAACCTGGCCATTGCCGATGGTTCGGTGACTGTCGACGGTCGCGAGATTTATACTGCCGAAGGCCTTCGGGTCGGCGTATTTACTTCCACTGACAACTTTTAAGGGTTATCCGCATGCGCCGCGTCGTTATCACTGGTCTGGGCATCGTTTCGTGCCTGGGCAATGACAAAGAGACCGTCTCCGCTAACCTGCGTGCAAGTCGCCCTGGCATCCGATTCAACCCGGAATATGCCGAAATGGGTCTGCGTAGCCAGGTTTCCGGCTCCATTGACCTGCCTCTCGAAGAGCTGATCGATCGCAAGATCTATCGCTTCGTCGGCCACGCAGCGGCTTACGCCTACCTGGCCATGAAAGACGCCATCACTGATTCGGGCCTGACCGAGGAGCAAGTCTCCAACCCGCGTACCGGCCTGATCGCCGGCTCCGGTGGCGCGTCGACCTTGAACCAGATGGAAGCGCTGGACATCCTGCGCGAAAAAGGCGTCAAGCGTGTTGGCCCGTACCGCGTCACGCGGACCATGGGCAGCACCGTTTCCGCCTGTCTGGCCACTCCCTTCAAAATCAAGGGCGTGAACTACTCGATTTCCTCTGCCTGCGCCACCAGTGCTCATTGCATCGGTACTGCAGTAGAGCAGATCCAGCTGGGCAAGCAGGACATCGTGTTTGCCGGCGGCGGCGAAGAAGAGCACTGGAGCCAGTCGTTCCTGTTCGACGCCATGGGTGCCCTCTCCACTCAATACAACGAGACGCCTGAAAAAGCGTCCCGTGCCTACGACAAAAACCGTGATGGCTTCGTCATCGCCGGTGGTGGTGGCATGGTCGTGGTTGAAGAGCTGGAACACGCACTGGCCCGTGGCGCCAAGATCTACGCCGAAATCGTCGGCTACGGCGCGACTTCCGACGGCTACGACATGGTTGCACCTAGCGGTGAAGGCGCCATCCGCTGCATGCAGATGGCAATGTCCACCGTTGACGGCCCGATCGACTACCTCAACACCCATGGCACCTCTACTCCGGTAGGCGACGCCAAGGAAATGGAAGGTGTTCGTGCGGTGTTCGGTGACAAGGCGCCAGCCATCAGCTCGACCAAGAGCCTGTCGGGTCACTCCCTGGGTGCCGCCGGCGTTCACGAAGCGATCTACTGCTTGCTGATGATGGAAGGCAACTTCATCGCCGGCTCGGCCAATATCGATGAAATCGATCCGGTCGTAGCCGACATGCCGATCCTGACCAAGACCCGCGAGAACGTCACGCTGAACAATGTGATGAGCAACAGCTTCGGCTTCGGTGGTACTAACGCCACCCTGGTACTGAAGCGCTGGACTGGCAAATAAGCCTTCCACTCGCGAAATAAAAATGCCCCGATCATTCGGGGCATTTTTTTGCCTGGAAAAAGCTTATGGACGCGGCTTCGGCAACACGGACAAGAAATTGTCCCTCGCGACCTTTTGCGCAACATCTGAGGGCAATGCATCGAGGAACGGGTCAAAACTGCGTAATTCCTCACCTAACTTGTCGAAACGCCCCACTACATCCGACCCCAGCATAAAACGCCCCGGGAAGCGCTCTACCAGCGTGATCCACTCAGGCCTTGCCTTTCCCTGTTCATCCAGCAGATAAGGCGTGAGCATGCTCCAGGACAGGTCTACGTAGAGATTGGGGTAAGTGGCCAATAGCCGGGTGAGCGTTGGCAGTAGAAATGGCATCTGGGTCTGATGCCGATGAATCTCGGCGCTGGTGCCAGCGTGGGCCCAGATAAAGCGGGTATCGGGATGCCGGGCCAGGGGCTCCTCCAGCTCGGCCAGATACAGCGGGTTCCTTTCGCGTTTAGACGTGATATTGGAGTGCAACAGAACCGGCAAATCATGTTCGCCAGCCAGGGTGTAAACCTTGTTCATGGCTTCATTGTTGGCACGCGGCGTATCCCCGGCGATCAGCGCCGTCAGGTCATCATGGCGGGTAAATACCTCGCCGATGCCTTGCCACAGCCCGGGGTCGAGATCCAGCATGCGCTGGATATGTGCCGCCGAATTTTTGTCATTTGGATTGAAACCTGACAGAAACGGATGAAAGTGCCGACGCTGCTTTGCAGTCAATCCCCTGACCGCCGCAGCCACCCATACATCCGTTGCACTGAACCAGTAGGCATCCGCATCATCACCCGCGTAGTAGCGTGGCCGCTTGGGCTCGTCTTCATGCCACTTCTTGGCAACCGGAATACCGGAGATCATGACGTGCTCGATACGGTTTTGAGCCATGGCCGCCAGCAACTTGTCCATCCCCGCCGTTTCCTGGAAGAAATCGACGTAATGCAGGTGCGCATCGCTATAGGCGTAGTCACGGGCCTGGACCCAAGTGCCGTAAGCCGCCAGAGCCAACGCCAGAACGCAGTGTTTCAATCGCACCTGCCACCTCCTGTTTTATTAACTCCAGTAGACCTGCGAGGCCACGCAAGGTTTCAGTTCGGGATCAAAGGGAACGCATGACTCCCCGTATGCTCTATAAAGATCAGGACCTTTATCACTGCCACTCCGAGGTTTGCCATGACTGTTACCGTTATTACCGAGTCCCACGAAGGTTTTCGTCACAGCATTAAAATCGACGATCACGAGGTGTTTACCGATCTGCCTAAATCCATGGGCGGTGAAAGCTCTGCCCCCTCCCCCCATGATTACTTTGACGCGGCCCTCGGTGCCTGCAAGGCGCTGACGCTCAAGCTCTACGCGCAAAAGAAGGAAATCCCGCTCACCGGCGTGACCGTTGAAGTCAAACACGACGCCAGCGAAGAGCAAAAAGGCAAGTACGCGCTGCACGTCAAACTGACGCTCAAAGGTGTACTGACCGACGCCCAGCGCGATGAGCTGCACAACGTGGCAGACAAATGTCCGGTGCATAAACTGATGACCACCGCCGAGATCACCATCGAAACCCACCTGTCTGAAGGCGCTTTCAGCCAGTAGCGCACAGGCTGTACCTGCAGGCCTGAGAAGCGTTGGGTTATGCTCAACGCTTCTCCATTGCCGGGACCGTCCAATGCCCACACTGACCGTGATTAGTCCGCGCGCCGAAGAGGTCGAAGGCCAACCGATCCTGCGCCCCCTGCCGTCAGCCAAATGCCGCAGCGTCGGCCCTTTTGTGTTTTTCGATCACATGCTGCCTACGTACTACCCGCCCGGCCACGGGATGAACATCCGGCAGCACCCGCACATTGGTCTGTCTACACTGACCTGGCTGTTTGAAGGCCAACTCCAGCACAAGGACAGCCTGGGCTCTGACCAGCAAGTCGGCCCTGGCGACGTGAGCTGGATGACCGCAGGCGCGGCCATTGCCCATATCGAACGCACGCCCGCCGCTGCGCTCGCGCAAGGCTCAAGCCTGCATGGCCTGCAAGTCTGGCTGGCGTCCCCCAAGGAACACGAGCAAGGCTCGGGGCACTACAGCCACCACCCCGCCGACAGCTTGCCGTTCAGCGATAATCTGGGCGTTAAAATCCGTATGATTGCCGGCACCGGTTTCTGCCTGACCTCACCCGTGCCAGTGCTCTCACCGACCCTGTATGCCGAAGTGCAGATGCAAACAGCCACCACACTGCTTATCCCGGCCGAACACCCGGAGCGCGCGCTGTATGTACTGGAAGGGGAAGCGCAGCTGGAAAATCAGGCACTTGAGCCGCGTAGCCTGGTGGTGTTGCCCGCAGGCGAGGCAATGACGCTGTATGCCGCAAGTGACTGCCACCTGGTATTGATCGGCGGCGCAGCGCTCGATGGCCCGCGCCGCATGAACTGGAACTTCGTCGCCAGTGATCAGGGCCTGATCGAGCAGGCGAGAACCCGCTGGGCCGCAGGCGACTGGCCAACCGTCCCCGGAGAAGTCGGCCGCATCGAACTGCCCTGAAACCCGACAGGCCTGGACCTTACAACGTCATTGCCGCTACCCAGCCAAAAGCCAGCAGCGGCAAGTTGTAATGCAGGAAAGTGGGCACCACGGTATCCCAGATATGGTGATGCTGACCGTCCACATTCAAACCGGAAGTCGGGCCCAGCGTGGAGTCCGACGCCGGGGAGCCGGCATCACCCAAGGCACCCGCCGTACCGACGATGCAAACAATGGCCATCGGGCTGAACCCCAACTGTACGCATAGCGGCACAAAAATGGCCGCCAGAATCGGCACTGTCGAAAATGACGAACCGATGCCCATGGTCACCAGCAGCCCGACCAGCAACATCAGCAGCGCACCCACGCCCTTGCTGTGGTTGATCCAGCCGGCAGATGCCTCAACCAGAGATTTGACCTCACCGGTGGCTTTCAACACTTCTGCAAAACCCGAGGCTGCGATCATGATGAAACCAATCATGGCCATCATTTTCATGCCTTCGGTAAACAGATCGTCAGTCTCGCGCCAACGCACAATTCCGGACGCCGAAAATATCAAGAAGCCCGACAACGCACCAATGATCATGGAGCCCAGCCACAGCTGAATAATAAACGCGCAGGCAATGGCCACACCGGCCACCAGCAGTGTGCGCGGGTTGTAGCTGACGGCAACTTGCTCGACCTGTTCGATTTTTTCCAGGTCATATTCGCGTTTTTTGCGATAACTGATAAATACAGCCACCAACAAGCCAACCAGCATCCCCAGCGCAGGGATTGCCATGGCATGGGTGACATTGACCTGGCTGATATCCACGCCACTCTTGCTGACGTTGGCGAGCAGAATCTGATTGAGGAAGATATTGCCAAAGCCCACCGGCAAGAACATGTACGGCGTAATCAAACCAAACGTCATGACACAGGCGATCAGGCGCCGGTCAATTTTCAGCTTGGTCAGCACATACAGCAGGGGCGGAACCAATAAAGGAATAAAGGCGATGTGGATCGGCAAAATGTTCTGCGAACTGATAGCAACCACCAGCAGCAGACCGATCAATAGCCACTTGATGCGATTACCGCCGACTGCCTGTTGCCGGTTGACCAAAAGCAACGCTTTGTCGGCCAGTGCGTGGGCCATGCCTGACTTGGCGATCGCCACTGCAAAGGCACCCAACATGGCATAGGACAACGCCACCTGTGCGCCACCACCCAGACCGCCATTGAACGCTTCGAGCGTTGCCTCGATGCTCAGCCCGCCAACGAGGCCGCCAACCACGGCACCCACGATCAGTGCGATTACCACGTGCACACGGGACAGACTGAGCACCAGCATGATGCCAACCGCGGCAATTACTGCATTCATCATTACAACCTCATAGCGCGCACCACGATAGAACACCGTAAAGCGGAAAATTCCGGGCAAAAGACGACCGTTCCAATCGCCGAATCTGGAAGGGTGGACTTATTTGGGGGCACACACTTTGCAGCACCATCGGCGCCTTGTCAAAGCGCATGCCATAGCCCCCAGCCCAATCGGCCGGAACAGCCCTTAACCCTAGTAATCAAAGGGCTAAATCGGATTTTTCAAGCGTGTGTAAAACACTAAAAGACCGGCGTTACGCATAAAGAAATGTCCCGGGCGGCCGCTAACAGTCAAAGCCTCTTTTTAGGACGTCACCATGTCGCTCAGACAGCTTTCCATCCAATGGAAAATCACCCTCCTCGCCGGACTCTGCCTGCTGGGTGTTGTGACCCTGCTGGTAGGGCTTTCCCTCTATCGCATGGATCGCACTGCCGATCTGGTAGAAGCATCAAGCACACAGATGCTGAATGAAGCCGCACAAGCCCGCATTGAGGCTCAGGGTGAAGCCCAGGCACTGGCTATCAGCCGTCAGTTCATGGATGCCTATCAATACGGCAACGGATTCGCACGCCAGGTCCTGTTCTTGCGTGAGCAATCCGAAAAACGCTTTCTGGATGCCTTCGACCTGCGTGAAGACCTGACCCGTCAGGTCAAAGCCGCCTTGCAGGCCAATCCGGACTTGCTGGGCCTGTCCCTGGTATTTGAAGCCAACGCACTCGATGGCAAGGACCAGTTATTCGACCATCAAAAAGAGCTTGGCAGCAATGACAAGGGCCGCTTCGCCCTTTACTGGTCGCAGCCGACACCGGGCAAGCTGACCTCGATGGCATTGCCCGAGTCCGACATGGCCGACACCAGCACCGGGCCCAGCGGCCAGGCCAATAACATGTGGTTCACCTGCCCGCGCACAACGCAAAAACCCTGCATTATCGAACCTTATTTTTATCAGATCGACGGGCAAAGCGTGTTGCTGACCAGCATCGTTTTCCCACTGATGGTTGATGGCAAAGTCATCGCGTCACTGTCGGTTGATATCAACCTCAACAGCTTGCAGGCCATCAGCCTGCAAGCCAGCCAGAAACTGTACGACGGGCAGACCCGCGTAGGCATTGTGAGCTCTGCGGGCGTATTGGCGGGCTTCAGCGCTGATGCCAGCAAACTTGGTCAACACCTTGATCAAGTAGATGCCAATGACGGTGCCCAACTGATTCAAATGACGGCCACTGGCGGTCAGGCCCAAAGTATTCGCGGGCAACAGCGCTTGAAAGTTCTGACCCCCTTCCTGCCGATCCCCGGCAGCAAGCCTTGGGGCGTGCTGCTGGATGTGCCTGAAAAGGTCCTGATCGGACCGGCCCAGACGCTGCAGGCAGAGCTGGACCAAGGCAATAAAACCGGGGCCCTGATCGAACTGGCCTGGGGCTCCCTCGCTGCCATTATCGGGCTGCTGCTGGTGTGGCTGATGGCCCGGAGCGTCACGCGCCCAATCCTGAGCGTGGCCAACATGCTCGAAGATATAGCCAGCGGTGAAGGCGATCTGACCCGGCGCCTGGCCTACGATAAAAAAGACGAATTGGGCCAACTGGCCAGTTGGTTCAACCGGTTCCTCGACAAGCTGCAACCCACCATCGCCGAGGTCAAACGCTCGGTGCAGGATGCCCGCAGCACGGCTGACCAGTCAGCCGCCATTGCCACCCAGACCAGTGCCGGCATGGAACAACAGTACCGCCAGGTCGACCAGGCGGCCACGGCCTCCCACGAGATGAGCGCCACGGCGCAAGATGTCGCCCGCAGTGCGGCGCAGGCGGCCCAGGCCGCCCGAGATGCCGATCAGGCCACACGCCAGGGGCTCACCATTATTGACCGCACCACCACCAGCATCGATCATCTGGCCGCCGACATGAGCGAGGCCATGGCTCAGGTTGAAGGGCTGGCTGCCAATAGCGAGAAGATTGGTTCGGTACTGGAAGTGATTCGTGCCATTGCCGAACAGACCAACTTGCTCGCCCTGAACGCTGCGATCGAAGCGGCACGAGCAGGCGAAGCCGGGCGCGGTTTTGCGGTGGTGGCTGACGAGGTACGCAACCTGGCGCGCCGGACCCAGGAGTCCGTCGAGGAAACCCGCCAGGTAATCGAACAACTGCAAGCCGGCACTCAAGAAGTGGTGAGTTCCATGAACAACAGCCATCGCCAGGCCCAGGGCAGTGTCGAGCAGGTAGGGCAAGCAGTCACAGCCTTGCAGCAAATCGGCAATGCCGTGACTGTCATTACTGACATGAACCTGCAGATTGCCAGCGCCGCGGAAGAACAGAGCGCGGTGGCGGAAGAAATCAACAACAACATTGCCACTATTCGCGATGTAACAGAATCATTGTCCGAACAGGCCAATGAATCTGCGCGGGTCAGCCAGTCACTCAACTCGCTGGCAAACCAACAGCAAACACTGATGGATCAGTTTCGCGTCTGACGTATGGCGTCAAAGGCGACGACAGGCTTTACGCCGTCGTCGCCTTTGACGTACGCCCCGGAAGGTTGATCCTTACCAACAACCCGCCCAATACACCCGATTCAAGTTCCATCTGCCCTCCCCAGACATCAACGATGTCTCGCACTATACCCAAGCCAAGGCCATGGCCACTGGCTTGCTCGTCCAGCCGCGCACCCCGACTGATCACCTGATCGCGCTCAGCCTCAGGGATGCCCGGCCCATCATCCTGTACCTCAATCACGAACCCGCCGGCTGTTTGGGCAACATACAACTCGACACGGGAATCGGCCCATTTGCAGGCGTTATCCAGGAGATTGCCGAGCAATTCGAGCATATCCTCACGATCCCAGGGCAGATGCAGCCCGGGAGGTGTATTGAGCACCAGGTCCAGGTGCTCACCGTGAATCATGCCAAGGGTCGCCAGTAGCCCTGGCAACTCAGCATCTGCATCAAACTGGGCGCCTGGCAAGGCATCACCGGCCAGGCGAGCACGATTGAGCTCTCGCCCCATGCGTTGCTGTATCTGCTCCAACTGTTCCCTGAGTGTGGTCTGGATCTGAGGGTGAGCAGCAAGCTGTGGATCATTGGCCAGGCTGATCAGCACAGCCAACGGCGTTTTTAATGCATGCCCCAGGTTACCCAGCGCATTGCGCGAGCGTTTGAGGTTGTCTTCGGTATGGGCCAGCAAATGGTTTATCTGCGTGACCAAAGGCTCAAGCTCAAGCGGCACCTGTGCATCAAGCTGCGAGCGCTGCCCCGATTGCAACTGGGCAATCTGTTTGCGTGCCGTTTCCAGCGGCAGCAGAGCCCGTCGGACAGTGACTCGCTGCAGGAGTAAAATAACGACCAGGGCAAAAATGCCAATGCCCAATCCGATCTGCCGAACCTGCTTGAAGCTTTCACTTATAGGGGTGTAGTCCTGAGCCACACTGATGGAAATCGCTTGGCCAAAGCGCTGGTAGTCACTGCGCAAGACCAACAACATCTGCCCTTCGGGACCTGGCTGCAAGATGCTGCCCAGCCCGGGCTGGCTGGGTCGCGCTAATTGGGCGTCCCACAAGGAACGTGAGCGCCAGTGAGTATCGCCAAATTCGATGCTGAAATAGTGCCCGGAAAAAGGTCGCTGGTAAGCAGGCGAGAGCCGTCGTTCATCCAGCTGCAAGCCCTGGGGACCACGGTTCAATGCTATGAGCAGGTTCTCGCTGTCGTTTTGCAGGCCTGATTCCAGGTAACGCTGAAGGCCGCTTTCGAATAGCCAGAGACTGACCTGCCCTACGACAAGGCCTGCAATCAACAGAACACTGACCAGACCCAGGCTCAAGCGCCTCTGTATGGATTTCACTGACTGCTCGCGCCGAAAATATAACCTTGGCCACGTCGGGTTTCGATTACCTCGCGCCCAAGTTTGCGACGTAGATGATTCACATGGACCTCCAGCACATTGGAGTCCCGCTCGGTCTCACCGTCATAGAGATGCTCAGCCAAATGGCTTTTTGAAAGAATCTGCTGCGGATGCAACATGAAATATCGCAAAAGGCGAAACTCGGCCGCAGTCAGCTGTACCTGCGCGCCATCATTGACCACACATTGACGGGCCTCATCCAGTTGCAGCCCCGCAGACTTCAGTAAAGGCTGATTCGCTTGGCCGTGAGCGCGGCGCAACAGCGCCTGCACCCGCAACTGTAATTCCTCGGGATGAAACGGCTTGGTCACATAATCATCAGCACCGGCTTTAAGGCCCTCAATCCGTTCAGACCAGGAACCACGAGCCGTCAGAATCAGTACGGGCGTAATCAGCCCTTGAACGCGCCATTGTTTGAGCACATCAAGACCGGGTAACCCGGGCAAGCCCAGATCAAGAATAATCAGGTCATACGGTTCACTTTGCCCCTGGTACAGGGCATCACGGCCATCGGCCAACCAATCAACCGCATAACCCAGACGGGCTAAACCAGCCATCAGTTCGTCGGCCAAGGGCACATGATCTTCTACCAACAGCAACCGCATTAATCATCCACCTCATCTTTGAGCAATTGGCCATTACTGGCATTCAGCTTGATTTCGCGCACTACGCCATCGGGCGTAAGCAGCTCAACTTCATAGACATAAACATCGTCATCCTCCTCCAGCTCTACTTCCAGCAGCTTTGCGCCCGGATGGCGCGCGAGGGCTGTTTGCAGCAGTTGCTCCAGAGGCTGGATAAGACCTTGCTCACGCAGACGCAGTGCCTCGTCTTGCCCCAAGTCCCGCGCAATAGCCAAAGAACAGAAAGCAGAAAGCATCAGCACGAAAAATCCGCCAATTCGTACGTTCACTGTCATCACTTGCCTCAAAGGCCTCCGTTCAATGTCATTCTTGCCAGATCAAAGGCTTGAACCATAGCGCTACTGCCTTAACTGAAACTGAATTGTCCGCGCCCTCCCCGATTGCGCAGTGATCGTGGGGAGCTATGCACCTGCACTGGGCGTTAACTGCTAAACTGCGGGCCTGTATTCATCGCCCAGGCGATAGTCACCTCTTCAAGAGCTATAAACACTGTGGAAATTTTCAAAGAGTTTACCTTCGAATCTGCGCATCGCCTGCCTTATGTTCCTGAGGGTCATAAATGCGGCCGTTTACATGGACACTCCTTCAAAGTGGCGATCCATTTGAGCGGCGACATCGATCCTGCAACAGGCTGGATCCGGGACTTTTCGGAAATCAAAGCGATTTTCAAACCACTTTATGAACGCCTTGATCACAATTACCTGAACGATATCCCGGGCCTGGAAAATCCAACCAGCGAAGTGCTGGCCAAGTGGATCTGGCAACAGCTCAAGCCTTTGCTTCCAGAACTGTCCGCGATCCGAATTCATGAAACCTGCACCAGTGGATGTATCTACTACGGTGACTGAGTCGCATGCTAAAAAACCACCTTTCGAGGTGGTTTTTTTTGCTTTCTAAAAAGCGATGCTGCAAGCCAGTTATATGATGGAACAGTGGTGATAGGTCGAAGACGTTCAGCTTGTCGCTGCAACTTTTCTCAGCACAAAAACAAACCCCCTGTCTGCGTTAGCAGACAGGGGGTTTGGAATTTAATCTTGACGATGACCTACTCTCACATGGGGAAACCCCACACTACCAT
>NZ_JBUZTL010000024.1:0-73786 GCF_055408345.1 Pseudomonas sp. B424
CGGATACCACTCTCCAGTAGCAGCGGAAAAGATGGCGGCGTGAGAACCGAAAAGAATGTCCGAAATTACTGGACCAGTTCAAGCCCGCTCCCACAGAGGAGATGTGCGAGTCTCGCAGACCTCGCCGCCAAACAGGCCGGCCGGTCGGCCGCCTCGGCGGGCATTGCTTTTGACCTGCCCGCCCCTTCGGCGTGCCCACGGAGCAGGACCGGAGCAAGGGCGAACCCCGTAGAACGCCGCGGCGCATCGAATGGATATGTACGCTGTAAATCAACTGCAAAAAAACTACCGAAGGAGCGCGTAGATAAAGAGCAAGAACGCTCACGCCTCCTAAGGCTCAAAACGAAGGTCAGCGCAACCCCCCCTTTTTTCAATACAACCAGTACTGTTCGTCGGGATCAGATTAATACCGTAATTTCTGTAGGATCCACCCTACATATCCGCTTAAACCGCACTTTTAGACTTCAAGTACCCCCCATCAATCGGAAGGTTACTTGTGTCAAAATTCATCTCCCTGATCGTGTTTCTTACGCTCGCCGGCTGCGGTCTTGCTACGGCTTCGGAAGCTCGCAAGCCTTACTCTTCAGCCATCCAGAAGTCTCACGCAGCCTCTTCGCCGCTCCATGTGCGCAAGGTCATCAACCACGCACACACCTTGCTCGGCATCCCCTATCTCTGGGGTGGCATGTCGAAGGAAAAGGGCTTCGATTGCAGTGGCATGCTGGTGTACCTGTTCAAGCAAGAAGCCAATATCCATTTGCCAAGAACCACCGCCGACATGCTCAAGGCGAAAAAACCGACCGTCGCCCGGCATGCCCTGAAACCTGGCGATGCGGTGTTCTTCCGTACCCAGGGCAGTGCTCGAAGCAACCATGTGGGCCTGTACATCGGCGACAACCGTTTTATCCATGCGCCGCGCAAGGGCAAAACGATTCGTATCGATTCTCTGGAAAACTCCTACTGGAAGAAAAACTACACCACCGCTCGACGCTTTTAAGCACGGGCACAAGGATTCAAGCGCTCACAGAAGCGCACGCATTGATGGAACAATCGAATACTGAAGTGTTAGCGAGGGGTTTAGGGGTAAGCCCCTCGCTTGTGGATCATCAATCAAAACGCTTCAGGCCCAGATGCCCACGCAACGTCGGATGTTCATACGCGGTGCGCAGGTAGCCGCGCCGTTGCAGGATCGGCACCACCGATTCGGTGAACTCCGTGAAAGTACCGGGCAGGTAGGCGGGCGACACCACATAACCGTCGCAAGCGCCCAGCTCCAGCCAGTCGATCAACTGTTGCGCCACACTTTCTGCGGTGCCCGCCAGCTGCGGTACACGGATGCTGGCGGCCATGATTGCGCCGTATTCCCCAAGGGTAATGTCGCGTTCCAGACGCAGTTTTTGCGCAATCACATCAGGCGTCGCCGAGTGCCTGGCGATATCCAGCAGTCGGGTATCCAGCGGGAATTGGGTGAAATCGAAGTTTGATTGAGTCGACAAGGTGATGACCCCCAACTCCGGGTTGGCCAGTGCATTGTGCTCATCACGCTTTTTGATCGCCTCGGCCTCAGTACCGCCAATAAAGGGCATGACCGCGGTGAGGATCTTGCACTCATCCGGGTTGCGGCCAATGGCGCGCATCTGCTGGTGGATGTCCTGGCGGAACTCGAGCATGCGCTCCACCCGGCTGTTGATGCTGAAAATCACCTCGGCCCAACGCGAGCCAAACTGCCGGCCACGGCCCGAAGCCCCGGCTTGAATCAACACCGGCTGGCCCTGGGGTACACGCGGGATATTGAGCGGGCCATCACAGTCAAAAAAGGTACCCCGGTACTTGAAGGCATCGATCTTGCCCGGGTCCGCGAGGATGCCCCGGACCTTGTCCAGCACCAGCGCGTCAGGCTGCCAGCTGTTCCACAGCTTGAGCACCAGCTCGACAAACTCATCGGCACGGGCGTAGCGCTGGTCGTGGGCAAGGTGCTGCGCATGGCCAAAGAGGCGCGCTTCGCTGTCGTTCATCGAGGTGACGATATTCCAGGCGCTGCGGCCCCTGGAGATGTGATCCAGAGAGGCAATCGCCCGCGCCACATGGGGCGGCTGATAGTAGGTGGTAGAGCGCGTCAGCCCCAGGCCGATATGCCGTGTGTGGCCGGCCAGCAGGCTGAGAATCGGCAGCGGGTCCAGCCGCGCCGCATCCTGGGCGCCCAGCTCGAAGGAGCGCGCCCGGGATTGCCCCGCCTGATCCCCGACCGCCAGGCGATCGGCGAAAAACAGCAGGTCAAAGCAGCCCTCTTCAAGGGTTTTGGCTATCTCGATGTAGTAGTCAGGGTCGAGAAAATGACTACGGGTTTGCGGGTGACGCCACACCGCGTGGCTATGTACAACGGGGCCTGAGAGCATGAACCCCGCCAATGCCATTTGCTTGGCCATAAGGTTATTCCTGGGTAGTTAGAGGGCGCGGTCAAACATCGGGGTCACGTCGTAGGGCTTTTTGAGCAGCTTGGCGTCGTACAAAAAGTCGGACGTGGCCTGGGCTTCGCTGATGATCGCGGGCGAAATAGGCAGCACCGTTATGGCGTCGCGCTTGAACCACGCCCTGGCTATCTCGGGCGAGGACTGGTTGGCCTTGGACCAGGCCGCGGCGTACTCGTCGACATGGCTTTGGCTCCACACCCGGGCGCGGGTCAGGCGTGCCACAAAGTCCTTGATCAGCTCACCCTTCTGCGCCAGGACCGGCTCATAAGCGACCACATAAGTCGGCGCACTCATCAGGCCCTTGGCGTTGCGGATCAGGGTGCTGCCCTCTTTCTCCTGCAAGGAGACATAGGGTTCCCAGGTGCCAAAGGCATCGATGTCGCCCTGGCTCAAGGCCATGCTCGCTTCCGCAGGCAGGAGGTATTTGTACGTCACGCTGTCGCGCGCAACCCCGGCTTCATCCAGGGCCTTGAACATCATTTGCTGGCTCCAGGAGCCGTTCCAGATGGCGACTGTTTTGCCTTTGAGGTCAGCCACCGAATGAATGCCCGGCCGGGCCACAATCCCCACGCCGTTCAGGCTGGTCTGGGTACTGGCCACCACCTTCACCGGGGCGCCGTTGGCCGCCAGGCTGATGACCGGGGTATCACCCACCACGCCAATATCCAGGGCACCGCTGGCAACTGCCGAAGCCACCGGTGATCCGGTATTGAAACGCTTGAAGTCGATGGTATACGGCAAGTCTTTGAGCTCACCCGAGAGCTCCAGAACAATGCGATTGGAAAAGAACTGATCACCCACCACCAGGGTCGCTGGCTGTGCCGCGTAGGCTGCTGCGCCATGCAGCGTCAGGGAGGCCAGGCCCAACAGGGCCAGCAGATTGCGTCGAACTGTCATTCAGGATACCCACAGAGTTAACGGCTAACTCGACCATCTGTAGGCATGCAGTCTGGTATTGAGAGAGGAGGCTTTTTTTGGCACCAAGCGTGGTGTTTTTAGAAGCTAGCGCAATAAGTGATTAGCAAGTTAATACTTTTAAGGCATATCAATAGAACCCTGTACGGGTATTTGGTTAGCAGTTTTTCGTATTAAGAATTTATCCGGTCCCGGTTTAGGGTGGCCTGACCAGACCACTGGGCCTCATTGCATTTACTTCACTCATTACAGCGCCCGCGCGCCACTGAGCGCAGGCCCGGCAAGGTCAGACTGCATGCCTAATCCAGATTTGAATATTTGGGGCACCGCCCCAACCGCCCGTTATGAAGAACTGGCCGCCCCCTTTCGCCCGCTGTTTGAACACATCAGCGCGCACGCCGCAGAAGCTGACAGTTCGCGCAGCAGCCTGGCCACTGTCATCGCACAATTGAACGCACTGGGCCTGCCACGCTGGCGCTTGCCCCACAGTTATGGCGGGCACGACGCCACGCTGGTTGAGTTGCTGACCCTGCTGACCGAGTTATCCGCGGCGGACTCGAACATCACCCAGGCACTGCGCGGGCATTTCGGTTTTTGCGAAGAAGTGCTCGTTTCAAAGAGCCCTGACTGGCAGGCCAAGTGGCTGGACAAACTCAGCCAGGGCGCACTGCTCTCACCGGGCAGTACCGAGGTGGGCACCCAGACCCGCGGCGAATTTGGAACACGTATCTACCGGGCTGAAGACGGATCGTTGCGCATCACCGGCAAAAAGTTCTACACCACCGGCGCGCTTTACAGCGACCTGATCAACACCGTCGCCACCGGGGAAGACGGCACGCTGTACACCGTGGTGGTCGACCTCAAAGCCCCTGGCGTGCAAATCGTCGATGACTGGAACGGTTTTGGCCAGCGCCTGACGGCCAGTGGCACCTGCCTCTTTGATAACGCCCGCGTGGATGATGAACCGCGCCCCACTGACCAGCGCTTTGCCTACGGGCAATCCTTCTTTCAGCTGTATCACCTGAGCACCCTCGCCGGTATCGCCCGCCGCGCCGCGTTGAGTGGCGCCGAGGAACTGAGCAAACGGGCCAGGACGTTTTCCACGGGCAATGCCGATACTGCCGCCCAGGACGTGCAACTGCTGCAAGTGATCGGCGAAGTAGCCAGCCAGGCCTACGCCGCACAAGCCATCGCCCGGCAAGCGGCGCAGCGTCTGGAGCTCACGGCCCGGCACACCATCGCCAGCGAACACGTGCTGCCCCATGACGACCCGCAGGTGGCACAAGCCGAGCTGGAAGTGAGCCTGGCAGTCAACCCCGTCGTGGATGCCACGCTCGCCGCAACCACCGCGCTCTTCGATGCCCTGGGCGCCAGCGCCACTGCCAGCAACAAAGCGCTGGACCGCCTGTGGCGCAACGCCCGCACCCTGGCCAATCACAACCCCCGGGTGTACAAGTCGCGCATTGTCGGCGACTACCTGGTCAACGGCATACGGCCGCCCTCGCAGTGGCGGGTGGGGGTCGCCAAGGGCTGAGGACTGGGGAACGATGAAGCATGTGCGGGCTACTCAGGCCCGCACAAACAGCTTGGCCATCACCTCCAGCAGACGATCATCTGCTCCGGCGGCGCCTATCACCTGCAACCCCACCGGCATCCCCCTCACCTGTCCCACCGGCAGGCTGATCGCAGGTAACCCGGTAAGGTTCCAGGCGCTGGTATGGCTGAGCACTGCGGCGCGTACATCGATGTCCTGCTCACCCACCCGAACCTCCCGGGCATCGATTTCTGTGGCGGTAATCGGCACGCAGGGCGAAACCAGAAAGTCATAGTGCTCGAACACATCCGCCATTGCCGCCTTGAGCCGCGCCTGGCCAGCCTGGGCACGGATGTAGTGCCAGCCCCTGACTTCCTGCGACAACTCAAGGCGCTCGCGCACTTCCTCATCGAACAGCTGCGGTGCCTCGTGCATGCGCTCGGCATGAACTTCAAAGGCCTCGGCGCGTTGCAGCACCAGCAAGGTGTCTTTCATGTCCGCTGCCAGCGGTTGCAGTTGCGCGGTGTCCTGCAGCGCTTCGCCAAACAGCTGCTGCGCCGCCTGGCAGACCTGGCGATTCACTTCGGCGTCGACCGGGCCAAAGCTGCCGCAAGTGATCCAGCCGACCCGCAGGGGCCGAGGATTGAGCGCCGGTGCGCAAGCTCGCCCGACCAACACTTCGAACAGCAGGCGCGCATCCTCAACGTAGTTGGCGATGGGGCCCACGTGGTCGAGGCTCGATGAAAGCGGGAACACCCCCTCCAGCGGCACAGCGGCAAACGAGGGCTTGAAGCCGACCACGCCGCACAACGCCGCAGGAATGCGGATTGAACCGCCGGTGTCGGTACCCAGCGCCAGCGGGACCATGCCGCTGGCGACTGCCGCGGCGCTGCCGGCGCTGGAACCACCCGTGATGCAACGGACATCCCACGGGTTACGTGCCGCGCCCTGAAGCGAGCGGTCGCCGGTCGGACCGTAGGCGAACTCGTGGGTCAACGTCTTGCCGACAATCACCGCACCGGCCTCGCGCAAGCGTTGCACACAGAGCGCATCGCGTGCCGGCTTG
The DNA here is from genome assembly GCF_055408345.1 of Pseudomonas sp. B424. Lineage (NCBI taxonomy): Bacteria > Pseudomonadati > Pseudomonadota > Gammaproteobacteria > Pseudomonadales > Pseudomonadaceae > Pseudomonas > Pseudomonas sp. B424. Next base: position 5,987 of record NZ_JBUZTL010000024.1, read on the forward strand.
AAGCCGTTGAAATGCGCCGAGCCATAGGTGGTGACGTAGTCGAAGGTATCGATATTGTCTTTCACGGCCACCGGTATGCCGTGCAGCGGGCCCAGGTCCACGCCCTTGGCAAGCAGCTCATCGGCTTTGCGGGCCTGGGCCAGTGCCACAGGGGCATCGACCTGAACAAAGGCATTCAAGATCGGGTTAAGCCGCTCGATGCTGTCCAGGGCGGCCTGGGTCAGCCCGACACTCGTCAGGCTGCCCTCGCGCAGGCGCCCGGCCAGCGCGGTGACCGATTGGCCAAAAAAATATCCAGCGTGGGCAGGTTTCGCCAGGCTCATAAAAACAACTCCATCAGGCAACAGCAGGTATAGGGGAAGGTGCTGTCTGGCGACCGCCGGGGCGTACCATCAGCATCGCGCTCATGCCCAGGGCCGTGGCCACCGCTGCGGCCACGAACATCGACGAATAACCGTAACGAACCGTCAGGTAGCCGGTGAGCATGGGGGCGATGAACGACGCAGTGTTGGCAATAAAGTGGGTCATGCCGCTGTAGGCACCCACGCGGTTGGACGGCGCGGTGTCAATCACCACGGCCCAGTAGACCGAGTTGGGGAGCGCGTTGAGGGCGTTGGCCAGGGTCATCAGGGCAATCACCCCCCACACGGTCTGGGCTTGCGAGACCATGATGAAACACAGCGTGGTCAACAACAGGCAGGTCGCGGCCAGCCAGCTGCGGGCCACTTTCAGGTTGCCGGTGCGACGCAGCAGCAAGTCGGAGATCTTGCCCCCCAGCAGCACGGTGAAGCAGGCACCGGTCCACGGGATCATGCCCATGTACCACAGCGATGACAGGTTGTAGTGAAACTCGTCCTGCAGGTATTTGGGGGTCCAGGTCAGCAGCAGGAAGGTCACGTACACGAACGAGAAGTAACCGACTGCATTGAGCAGCAAGTCCTTGTTCTTGAAGAAGTGCCAGACCGGCGCAACGCTGGTGGTGGGGGTCGAGGCATTGACGGCTTCGGCGCGCTCCTTGCGCAGGAACTCCAGCTCGGCCCTGGACACACGGGGGTTTTCATCGGGGGTGTTGGTAAAGCGCGTCATGAAGAAAATCAACAGCGCCAGGCTGACCACGCCCAGCACCACAAACATGCTGCGCCAGTCCCCGGTCAGGGTTTGCAGGCCGACTGCAACCGGCGCGGTCAGCAGCGCACCCAGCGGCGTGCTGAGCAGGCCGACCGACACCACAAACCCGCGCTCCTTGGGCGTAGCCCAGTTGGCCACGCTCTTGTTGATCACCGAATAGGCCGGGCCTTCGGCAAAGCCGAACATCACACGGATCGTGGCAAACCCGGCCATGGCCGAGCCGCCCAGAAAAGCCAGCCCGAAGTCGCCGGCAAACGCGGTGGCAATCTCGAAGACCGACCAGGTGGCGCCGGCGATCAGCCAGATGCGTTTGGCGCCAAAACGGTCGGCCAGAATGCCGCCGACCAGCGCCCCGAGGATGTAGCCGTAACCGAAGTAACCCAGCACATTGCCCCAGTCGGCCTTGTCGAAACCGTACTCGGGAAGAATGCTCGCCGAAGCATAGGCAATCGCCCCCCGGTCGATGTAATTGAGCAGTGCCATCAGCATGATCAGGAAGAAAATCTGGTAGCGGAAAGACGGAATCGCTGGGTGGTTCATAGGGATCTGACTCTTCAAGTGATGGCAGAAGTCAAAAAGTCGGCCGGAGCCCACTGATGCCGGTCAGTTAAGGGTTGAACTTGACCCCTTGTGGGAGGGGGCTTGCTCGCGATACAGGCGACGCGGTCAGATGCTCACACCGCGCCGCTCCAATCGCGAGCAAGCCCGCTCCCACCTCTCCCCTGACTGACTGGTATTAGCCGGAGTCGGCGTATTTTTATTGTTTTACCCAAACGTTTGGGTTGGCGAAATGTAGAGCGGAGAAAAGTTTTAGTCAAACGTTTGGGTAAAGATTTAATTCCGGGAAGTTGCGTCCTGTTCGGGTAGAATCCGCGCGCTGAATAACAGACTGCCGGAACCCCCTCAAACATGCCGAATCAATCTCGCCCCGCTACCCTGAAGTCCATGGCGACTGCACTGGGCGTGCACGTTTCCACGGTGTCGCGGGTGCTCAATGGCGACCCTGCCGGGGTCGAGCGAGCGGCGTCGGCCGAGGTGGTGGCGCGTATTCGGACATTGGCAAAAGAGCTGGATTATCGACCGAACACGCAGGCATCCAACCTGAAGTTGCGTAAAAGTCAGGAAATCTGCGTGCTCATGCCGCGCCTGACCGACCTGGTGATGGCAACCATTTACGACAGCATCGACAGCACGGCCGAGCAGGCCGGTTACCTCACGTTCGTGTCCAACACCGACGACCAGCAACCGCGTCAGATGGCCCGTGCCGAACATGCCTTGCGCCGCTCGGTGGCCGGGTTGATCGTGGGGGACTCCCATGTGGGTGACAACCAGCCACTGCTCGACCTGCTGTCACGCAAACACATCCCCTACGTGCTGGTGAGCCGGCAGATTGCCGGGCATGTAGCGGCGTGCAGCGATGATGAGTTGGGCGGCTGGCTGGCGGCCGAGCACCTGTACGGGCTGGGCTTTCGCGATGTGGCGATTCTGGCGGGCGAGCGGTATGCATCCACCGGGGCTGACCGCACCCGCGGGTTTACCCGTTATTACCGCGAGCAAGGCATCACCCTGCGCCCGGAATGGACCCTCAACGGCCCTTTCGACAGCCTCACCGGGCACAAGCAGGGCGCGTACCTGCTGAGGCTTGCCCCGCGGCCGCAGGCGTTTTTCGCGGTCAACGACTTCCTGGCCATCGGCCTGATGGGCGCTGCACGTGACAAGGGGCTGATGCCGGGCAAGGACATCGCCGTGGTGGGTTTCAACGACATTGCACTGGCCAGCGAACTGATCGTGCCGCTCACCAGCGTGCGCCTGCCGCTGGCACAGATGGGCCAACATGCCGTGGAGTTGTTGCTCAAGCGCATCAAGGGCGAGGCCACCGAGTCGATCATCCTGCCCCCTCAATTGCAGGTGCGGGCGAGCTCCTCACTGTCCAGCTGAACCCTTCAAGAATTTACAAGCCGAGTAAAAAGCATGAATCGTCGTAAAAAAATCACCCAGTTGTTAAAGGCTCACGCCAAAAAGGCCAGTGCCAAACTGGCACCGCAAAAAAAGGACAAATACATCAGCAAAGCCGACCGGTTGAAGCTGGCGGCTGAAGCTGCGCTCGAGCCTGTCACCGCCACCGAGAGCTGATTTGAGGACCGAGTTCGCCCCCTCCTGAGCGAGGGGGCGAGGCTGTTTTTCGCGCCCGCGCAGGGCGCTCAACTAACCATTGGCAATGCTTGCCAGCGCCGCCTTGAGCTCCCCTCCTCCTTTGGCCACAACTGTCTGATAGTTGCTGATCACCTGAAATTCCCAGGGATTCGAATACACGCACGTGACGGTAATCGCAGCACTACAGCCGTTGCTGAAAACCACCTGCACCTGCGAGTCGTTGGCCATGACACTTTGAGTCTGAAAAGCCCCCCTGATTTTATTCGGGAGGGTCGCGAGCAGCGCCGACACGTCACGGGCCATTTCGGCCAAAAACTTTGCTTCCTGATGCTCCTGGTGTTGCCGGGCTTGCGGGGTTACACCGCCCGAGCCACAGGCGCAGCTGTAGGTAGCAAACATGTCCTGGGTATGGTCACAGTACATTTTGTCACACCAGCAGTGGGTGACACTGCCGTAAGCGCTGGCTGCGCTCCCGCAATCGGGGCAACGAATAGTGCTCATGTGTACTCCCTGTTTTCGTTATGGGCAGGCTAAAAAACTGAACGTCGGCGGATCAACTCGCTTTCAACGTGCTGTCACGCTCTAGCAATACGAACGACGAATTGTGCAAGCCAATAAGTCGCCCTGTATTGACAGTCAGTTCCTACAGGCATGTAGGAATTTGCCTTTTCCCGGCACAACCTGGATGCCCATCCGGGGCCTTATTCTTGTATACAGTTTCCACAAAATCTGGTTACATAAATCCGCGCCTACGACACCGGTATTCGCCGATGCGTACTGCGACGGTCTAAAACCATGGGACACACACAGCTGCTTGAACCCATCGCGCATCATCCGCGAATGTCGTTCAACCCTCACTACGATGCTTGCTTGAGCTATCGCATGAGCAACCCGTTCGTCTCTATCCCGCTCCCCGCGCAATACCGCCTGGAACCTGCTCTCGCCTTTGGTCGATGCCCGCATTGGCGCACGCTTGCAGGTGGCCCAAGGCTTGCAAGTGAACAGGATCACGTGCCAATTCCCTTGAACATGCACCCAGCGCGGGCACTGACCGATCCAGACAGCAACAGATTGCACCCACACAGTGCCTGGTTGCACGGGCTTCGCAGGTCGAAACCTGTACCTGCGACAAAGTCTCGTTGCAACCAAATCACCATCAGGGATGAATACACATGACCAAGACTTTACTGATCAAGAATGCAGAACTTTTGGTAACAATGGATGGTGAGCGCAGGGAGATCAGGCAAGGCGGCCTGTTCATCGAGGACAACCTGATCAAGCAGGTCGGCCCGACCGATACGCTGCCCCGGCAGGCCGATGTGGTTCTGGACATGGCCGGAAAAGTGGTCATTCCGGGCCTGGTCAACACCCATCACCACATGTACCAGAGCCTCACCCGTGTAGTGCCGGCGGCCCAGGACGGCGAGCTGTTCAATTGGCTGACCAACCTCTATCCCATCTGGGCACGCCTGACGCCTGAAATGATCGCGGTTTCGACCCAGACGGCGATGGCTGAGCTGATGCTCTCCGGCTGCACAACCTCCAGCGACCATCTCTACATCTACCCCAACGGCTGCAAGCTCGACGACAGCATTCATGCCGCCGCAGAAATCGGCATGCGCTTTCACGCGGCACGCGGAAGCATGAGCGTAGGCCGCAGCCAGGGCGGTCTGCCGCCCGACTCAGTAGTGGAGAAAGAGGGCTACATCCTCAAGGAGTCCCAGCGCCTGATCGAGGATTACCATGACCCCCGCCATGGCTCGATGCTGCGCATGGTCGTGGCGCCCTGCTCGCCCTTTTCGGTGAGCCGCGACCTGATGCGTGAATCAGCGGTTCTCGCGCGCCACTACGGTGTGTCGCTGCATACGCACCTGGCAGAGAACGTCAGCGACATCGCCTACAGCCGCGAAAAGTTCGGCATGACGCCGGCCGAATACGCCGAAGACCTGGGCTGGGTCGGCCCCGACGTCTGGCACGCCCATTGCGTACAACTCGACCAGCACGGCATTGAATTGTTCGCGCGCACCGGCACCGGGGTAGCCCACTGCCCGTGCTCGAACATGCGCCTGGGCTCGGGGATCGCACCGATCCGCAAGATGCGCGACCACGGTGTCCCGGTGGGCCTGGGTGTCGACGGTTCGGCCTCCAACGATGGCGCCAGCATGATCGGCGAGGTGCGCCAGGCGCTGCTGTTGCAGCGTGTCGGTTTTGGCCCCGATGCGATGTCCGCTCGCGAAGCCCTGGAAATTGCCACGCTGGGCGGCGCCAAGGTGCTCAACCGTAATGATATTGGCGCCCTGGCACCCGGGATGGTGGCGGATTTCGTCGCCTTCGACCTTGGCCACATGGCCTATGCCGGCGCCCATCACGACCCGCTGGCAGCGCTTGTGTTCTGCACCCCTACCCACGTCGACACCAGTGTGATCAATGGCCGTGTAGTGGTCAGGGACGGCCGCCTCACCACCGTCGACCTGCCTCTGGTACTTGAGCGCCACAACCGGCTGGCCCGCCAGCTGGTCAGTGGCGAGTGACCTGTTCAGGCCGTTGAGCGCAACAACCCGGGCGGTCCGTACGCCCAAAAAACTCATCGAATGCGACTGAGAACGTGCTGTTAGACGCATCTAAAACAACAAAAGCGAGCTACTCACCATGACTTCTTCCGCTTCATCTCTTCCAGAAGACGTAAACCTCGGTACGGGTGCCAACCTGGCCTACGGGCTTCAGCATGTGCTGACCATGTACGGGGGCATCATCGCTGTCCCCCTGATCATCGGTCAGGCGGCGGGGCTTACTTCTGCCGACGTTGGCCTGCTGATCGCCGCATCGCTGTTCGCCGGCGGCCTGGCCACCTTGCTGCAGACACTCGGGATCCCCTTCTTCGGCTGCCGCCTGCCCCTGGTCCAGGGAGTGTCCTTCGCCGGCGTCTCCACCATGGTTGCCATTATCGGCAGTGACGGCACGGGCGGGCTGCCCGTCGTGTTCGGGGCGGTGATCGTGGCGTCGGTGATCGGCTTGCTGATAACGCCGCTGTTCTCGCGCATCATCAAGTACTTCCCGCCACTGGTGACGGGAATCGTCATCACCACCATCGGGCTGACCCTGATGCCTGTCACGGCACGCTGGGCCATGGGCGGCAACAGCCAGGCGCCCGACTTTGGCAGCATGGCCAACATAGGCCTGGCGGCTTTCACCCTGGTCACCGTGCTGCTGCTCAGCAAGCTGGGCAGCGCCAGCATCTCGCGACTGTCGATTCTGCTGGCGATCGTCATCGGCACACTGGTGGCAACAGCCTTTGGCATGGCTGATTTCTCCCAGGTGCTTGAAGGGCCGCTGGTCGCACTGCCCGAAGTCCTGCACTACGGCCTTCCGCAGTTCCAGCTCGCCGCGACCCTGTCGATGCTGATCGTGATCATCGTAACCATGGTCGAGACCTCCGCAGACATTCTTGCCGTTGGAGAAATCATCGACACCAAAGTCGACTCAAAACGCCTTGGCAACGGCCTGCGGGCAGACATGATCTCCAGCGCCCTGGCCCCTCTGTTTGGTTCGTTTACCCAGAGTGCCTTTGCGCAGAACGTAGGCCTGGTGGCCGTGACCGGCATCAAGAGCCGCTACGTGGTTGCCACCGCGGGCCTGATCCTGGTGACCCTGGGGCTGCTGCCGGTGATGGGCCGACTGGTTGCCGCCGTGCCCACCGCCGTCCTCGGGGGTGCCGGCCTGGTACTGTTCGGCACCGTCGCGGCGAGCGGCATCCGCACCCTGGCGCAGGTGGACTACCGAAACAACATGAACCTGGTCATCGTGGCCACATCGATCGGCTTCGGCATGATCCCGATTGCAGCGCCAAACTTCTACCACGCCTTCCCGAGCTGGTTCGAAACCATCTTCCACTCCGGCATCAGCTCGGCAGCGATCATGGCCATCCTGCTCAACCTGCTGTTCAACCACATACGGGCCGGCAACTCCGACCAACAGTCGGTATTCGTCGCGGCCAGCGATCGCATCCTGTACCACCGGGACATTTGTGGGCTCAACGATGGTGATGTCTTCCGTGACGGCAAACTGTTCGACTGCAACGGCAAGGAAGTGCCGATTGTGGAGGCCGACGAAACTCCCGAGCATGCCCCTGTGCTTCGTAAAAAGAGCCTTGAGCAAGAGCACTGACCTGCAAGGGTCTAACACCCTGCCTGCTGGGGGACCTTGATTTTCGCGCCTTTGACCAATATCGGCACACCGGGGTACACGTTGAAAGGCTCACTGGGCTTGCCGTCAACAGTCACCTCTTTCAGATGGAAACGCGTGGTGCTCGAGGCAAAAAAGCGGGCACCATCCGCTTCACATTTAACCGTTAACGTCGACGTTTCTTTCTCGGGTAAATGCCGAACCAGTGAGCTAACAGGGGTCGCTTCAGAAAACGGAAAATAAAGCACGTTAAGCCGAATGCAGCGGCCGCAATGGCCTGAACTTGCCCGATCCGATGGCATCCGGCAGATTGTTGGCCGCTGCTAGTTGATCGACCTTAGCGAGCTGTGTTTCCAGGAGCATTAATCGCTCGTGCAGGTACTGATCACAATCAGTCTCCACAGCCAACGGCAACTGGCCGATCTGCTTGAGGCCAGCGAATTTATCGGACGGCACCAGGTAGTCTTCGAAGTCCTTGAACTGGCGTGAACCCTGCACCCAAATATCGCCCGAACGCAGAGAATTATTGAGTTCCGACAGCACGCACAGTTCGTAGTAACGCCGGTCGATGCCAGCGTCAGTCATCACCAACCTCTGCCAGCGCTTTTTGACAAAGGCAGCAGGTGCACCGGCCGGCACCTTGCGGCTGTTATCAGCATTCAGGGTGCGCAATACGTCGATGGCATCAAGCACATCCATAGCGGCAGGTGCCGGTCTCAGCTTGAGTATATTGAGAAGCTGCGGCGCGTAACGGCGCAGCGGCACACTGCTTTTTCAAACGAGACAGCGAAACCCAAAGCAAAAAAGCCTGCATTTCTGCAGGCTTCTTCGCACCTCTGGCGCCAGGCCCCGGATTTGACCGCCGGGCTTGCTGGCTGATAAACCGTTAGAAATCCACGGTACCCGAGAGCAGCACCGTGCGTGGCGCACCCAAGCCACCGGAGAGGCCGCTGCCATCACCGCCTTTCCAGGAGCCGAGCCAGTACGCCTTGTTGGTGACGTTCTGCACGGTGGCGCGCAAGGTCACCGGTTTGGTCTCGACCTTGAAGGCATAGCGGGCACCCACATCGTAGGTGGTGTACGAGTCCAGCGAGACCCGATGATCGTTGGTCGCGTATTGCTTGCCCGTATGGTTGATGTTTCCGGTCAGGGTCAGCCCAGGGACGTCAAGGAGGTCATATTCTGTGCCCAGCTTGGCAATCACCTTGGGTACGCCAGTGACTTGCTTGTCTTTGACGCCGCCGCTGACCACCTTGGTCATTTCCGCCTGGGTGTAGGTCGCACCGCCCATCAGGCGCAGCCGCGGTTGCAGCTCGCCGAAGAATGACCATTCCACGCCACGATTGCGCTGCTCGCCGTAGACGCCGAAGACATTGGTGAGCGGATCGGTAAAGGCACTGGGTTTCTCGATCTGGAACAGGCTGACGGTATGGGCGAAAGTGCCCAAGTCAACCTTGGTACCCACCTCGTACTGCTTGGTCTGGAACGGCTGCATGACCGTAACGGCATTCTCTGCAGAATCAGGTGCCGTAGCGCCCTGGCTGAGGCCCTCGATGTAGTTGGCGTAAAGCGACACTTCATCCGTCACCTTGACCAGAAGCGCGGTGGCCGGCGAAACACGGCTTTCGTCATAGCTGGTTTTCGAGGCCGTGGACCCGAAGGTGGCGTTGGTGTTTTGCACGCGCTGGCGACGGGCACCCACGGTCCACTGCACTCGGCCATCTGCGAAGGACAAGGTGTCGGCAATTGCATAGCTGCCCAGGTTGGCCCTGATTTGCGAGGTGGTCACACCATAGCCCGGAAAGGTCGGCGCGTTGCCGAAGTTCAGGTTGTCATAGTTGGTGTTGCCGGGGATCGCGGCCTTGGCATCCTTGAAACTGTTATCGGACGTGAAGCGGGTCGCGGCGATGGTCCAGGCGTGATCCACAGGTCCCGTCTGGAATTTGCCCTTCAAACCGACCTCGCCGGATTGCTGGGTGCCACTGCGAATCGAACGAATCGCCAAAGAGCTGATGTCACCCGCGTTGTTCACCAGGGTGCTTGAGTTGATCAGCGCGTTGTAACCACCGTCACGCTGCCCCCATGCCGCGTAGGCGGTGAGCGAATCTGTCAGATCGTACTCGCCCCGCACCATCGTGGTGGTGGTGTTGTTGATGGTGTAGGCCCAATCTGGCGCCAGCGCGTAATCGCCCTTCTTGGGGCTGGGCAGGTGGGTGACGTTAGGTCCAATGGTGTTGATACCAAAGTAGTTGAGGCCGTCGATACGCTCACGCTGCTTATAGAAGTCGGCCGACAAACGAGCGCGCTCACCACGCCAGTCCAGCCCGAGGGAAGACAGCGCCATTTTGTGTTGCTGATTGTCCACGGCCGTATCGCCGTCACGGTAAACCCCGTTGAAGCGCACACCAAACTGCTTCTGATCACCGAAGCGCTGCCCCAGATCCGCATGCACGCCGCCCTGGCCGCGGGACTCATAAGTGGTCGTCAAGCGTGCCAGCGGTTCATCGCCTGCACGCTTAGGGACCAGGTTGATGCTGCCGCCCACATTGCCGCTGGGTGGCATGCCGTTGAGCAACACCGAAGGGCCCTTGAGTACTTCGATACGCTCGGCCAGTTCGGTAGAACCGCGCATGTTGGGCGCCATGCCGACCAGCCCGTTGAAGGTGATGTCATCGGCGTTGCTGTAGAAGCCGCGAATGAAAAAGGTTTCAAAGTTGCTGCGCTTGGTGGGCACATACACCGAGGGGTCGGTGGCACCGATCACCGAACCGATATCCTGCGCTTGGCGGTTCTGTATGTATTCGTCCGTATAGCTAATGGAATTGAACGGTGTCTCCATGAAGTCCTTGTTGCCCAACAGTCCGATGCGGCTGCCGGAGGCAACCTGCCCTCCCGCATACGCAGGCGGCAGATCTGTGGCGGAGTTCATGGCACCCTCCACCCGCGTTTCAGACAGTTCCAGGCTGGCTTTGCCTGCACCCTCCTGGGGCTCGGCGGCCACAGCCATGGAGGGCCCGGTCATCCCCAGCAACAGTGCCATCTGCACGGCAGTGAACGTACGATTCAAAGTAAAGCGTTGCGCACCCTGTGGTGAATCAGGGGTGGCGCGATGTTGGCGACAGCGTTCCGACATGCTGGGTTCCTTTCGATTCGGAGAGTTGAAATGTATTTACTAAGTTCTCCGAACCAGAACGCGAAAACCTCAATAGCAATCATTAGCATTTGTATATTTTTTACAAAAAAAGGCCGGGTACCGCAATGGCACCCGGCCTTTGTGCTGCCAGTACGGCTAGCGGATCAGCCCTTGTAACCCTGAACCACCTCGTCAGCCATGCGATTGAGGCACGTCACACTGGCAGTACACAGGTACCAGGTCTGGGCATCGACGAAGATCACATGCCCATTGTTCCAGGCCTTGGTCTTGCGCAGCAGTGGGTTGTCCAGGCTCTTCATATCCAGCGCTGGCCGCCGTTCCATCACCGCCGTGCGGTCAATCACGTAGAGAATATCGGGATCGGCCTGCTGGATAAATTCATTGGAAATCGGCTGGCCATGCAGGCCAGCCTCGATGTCGGTGCTGGCCGGTTTCACGCCCAGGGTGTCAAAGATGAAGCCGTAGCGCGACTTCACGCCATAGGAGGTAAAGGCCCCATTGTTATGCAGCACGATCAGCGCTTTCTCGGGGCGCCCTTCGGTCACGCGTCGGGTCTGCTCTACCTTGGCGTCCATCTCCGCGACTTTCTGGCGGGCCAGTTCTTCCTTGCCGAAGATGTGCCCCAGGGTGGTCAAATGGTTTTTGGCCGTGGTGATCAGATTGCCCTGCTTGTTGGTCAGGTCCACATCGTCATAGACCGTAGGTGCGATCTGGCTCAACTCCGTGTAACTCTGCGCCTGGAGCGGCGAGATCAGGATCAGGTCGGGCTTGAGGGCATGCAACCGCTCAAGGTTGGGCTGGATGGTCGACCCCACATCCATGATGTCCGGGTTGTCACGGTACTTGACGAGGAAGTTCGCGACATAGTCCTTGGCGATACCCACCACCGGCGCGCCGAGTTGATCGAGTGTATCGAGTTCACTCATGTCGAAGGCCACCACGCGCTCGGGGAGCTTGGTGATCACCGTCGTACCCAACGGATGCTCGATCTTGATCGGCTCGTAGTGTGCCTGCGCGGTGACTGGCGCAGGCGCCTCTGCCGACGGCTTGTCACACCCTTGCAGACTGGCCGCCACAGCGACTGCCAGCAGTGCCCCATAGATTCTTTTTGCGTTACCGGTGCTCATATCAGCTCCCTTGACGGTGATGGGTTGAAGTAGTTGCAGACAAACCCCTGCTCGCTCTGCAGGATCTCGAAATCCAGATCAAACAGATCGCGCAGGCGCGCCTCGGTGACGACCTCCGCCACCGGGCCACGGCAGTGCACTGCGCCGTTTTTCATGGCCACGATATGGTCGCAATAGTTGGCGGCGAAGTTAATGTCATGCACCACCAGGATCACCGTGCGCCCCTGTTCGTCGCACAAACGGCGCAGCGCTCGCATGATCTGTACGGCATGCTTCATATCGAGGTTGTTGAGCGGCTCGTCCAGCAGCAGGTAATCGGTTTGCTGGGCAATGGTCATCGCCAGGAACGCCATCTGCCGCTGCCCGCCGCTGAGTTCGTCGATGTAAGAAAGGCGCAGCGGTTGCAGTGACAGAAACTCAATGGCCTCGTCGATGGCCTGGTGATCATGAGCGGTGAGCGCCCCACGGCTGTAGGGGAAGCGCCCGAAGGCCACCAGCTCTTCAACGGTCAGCCGCAGGCTGAAATCGGGTGATTGGCGCAAGGTGGCGACGCGTTTGGCATAGTCGCGGATCGGCACATCCGCAATGCTGCGCCCGCCAATCAGAAGATCGCCGCTAGTCGGCGCCAGCAGACGTGCGATCAACATCAGCAGTGTGGTCTTGCCTGCCCCGTTGGGGCCAATCAACGAGGTCACCTGCCCTGGCGGAAACTGAACGCTGACGTCGCTCAGGACGTGTTTGTTGCCATACGTCTTATAGACGTGACTGAGGGAGATCATGGGGCGCCTCGGGTTCGAACCATCAGCGCGAGGAAATACACGCCACACACCAGGTTGATGAGAATGCTGACGGAGGTGTTGAAGTTGAACATCTGCTCGACCAGGTACTGGGCGATGATGAAAATGCCGATGGCGATGGCGCAGCTCATGGGCAGCGTAACCCGATGCCGGGCGGTGCGGGCAAGCGCATAGGCGATGTTCGCCACGAACACGCCCATGAACGCCGTCGGCCCGACGAGGCTGGTGGAGACCGCCACCAGAATCGCGATCAGTGCAAGTTGCAGGCGCACGCTGCGCTGATAATCGACCCCCAGGGAAATCGCCTGGTCACGCCCCAGCGACAGCACATCGAGCACCGGCAGGGTTCTTTGCGTCATAAAGCACACCACCGCCACCAACAGCCCCGAATAGATCACTTGCCCGGGTTGCGCCTTGTTGAACGAGGCGTAGCTGAAGCCCTGGAAAATCGAGAACTCGCCGGGGCTGATCTTCAGCTGGATAAACTGGGTAAAGGTCCCCATCACCATGCTCAGTACCAGTCCCAGCAGGAGCAGCAGGTACACGTTGTTGCGTCCGTCACGGAACAGCCAACGGTGAATGAGCCACGAATAGACGAGCATCAGCAGGATCGACAACAACACATTACCGTTACGCCCCAACAGCACCAGGCTCTGGGTGCCCAGCACCAGGATCAGCAGGGCCTGGAACAGCAGGTAGATCGCCTCATACCCCATGATCGCCGGCGTCAGTATCCGATTGCCGGCAATAGTCTGGAAAATCACCGAAGAATAAGCAATGCAGACCCCGGCAATGCCCATCGCGGCCAAACGGGTCAGTCGCTTGGGAATGACGTACTCGAAGTCAAAGCCTGAGCCCAGCAACAGGAACGCTATCGCCAGGATCAGCACCAGCCCCCAGAGGCCATAGCGGGTAGCCACGCCTCTCATGTGTACTTCCTGATCAGCAGCACGAGGAACAACACACCGCCCACACTGCCCGCCGTCAGGCCGATGGGCACTTCGAAGGGGTAGATCAGCAAGCGGCCGAGGATGTCGCACGCCAACAACAGCGACGCGCCGCACAGGGCAACGATGGGCAATGTTCGCTCCAGGTTCTCGCCGTAGTGCAGCGCCACCAGGTTGGGAATCACCAGCCCGACAAAGGGAATCGCCCCCACGGTAATGACCGTGGCGGAGACGGTCACCGCCACCAGTATCAGCCCCAGTGCCGCGTTGGCCGCGTAGTTCAGGCCCAGGCTGCTGGCCATGCCCTCGCCCATACCGAGCACGGTAAAGCGGTGCGCGAATAGATAAGTGAGCACCACGATCGGCAAGATCAGATAGATGATCTCGTAGTTACCCTGGACGATTTTCGAGAAGTCACCCAGCATCCACCCCTGCATGCTCTGCAAGTTGTTGTGACGGTAGGCATAGAACTCCGCGACGGCGCTCAATACGCTGCCGTACATCAGGCCAATGACCGGAACCATCACCGTGTTCTTGAACTTGATACGACGGATGATCGCGACATAGAGCAGGCTCGCCGCAAAACAAAACGCCAGGGCAAACAGCATCCGGCCGGCCGCACCGGCGGCGGGGGCCACCGTCAGTGAAATCAGGATGCCCAGCTTTGCTGCATCCAGGCCGCCGGAAGTCGCCGGTTCTACGAAACGGTTACGCACGATCTGCTGCAGGATCACACCGCACACGGCCAGCCCCACTCCAGTCAGGATCAGGGCAGCGAGGCGTGGAAGACGGCTGGCAGTCAGGGTCAACCAGGCGTCATCGGAAAACGTGAACAGTTCGGTCCAGGAAACCTGTTTGACCCCCACCATCAACGAAAGGCAACAGAGCACGGCAAACAGGATCAGTAAGGCTGCACGACTCAAGAACCGCCCTCACTGTCAGACGTCCCGGCAATGCGCCAGCCTTTCGCGGCTCGGCGTTGCGCGAGAAAGTGCGCGTAGAGCCCTGGCGTGGCACTCAATTGCGCATGGGAACCCTGCTCGCTGATCTGGCCGTGATCAAGCACCACAATCTGGTCGGCCATGGCCACCGTCGACAGCTGGTGGGCGATGACGATCAGCGTGCGGGTGCCGCGCAAACGTGCCAGCGTTTCAGCGATGGCGGCCTGGTTTTCAGCGTCGAGGGCGGCGGTGGCCTCGTCGACCAACAGAATCGGGGCGTCCTTGATCAGCGCACGGGCGATGGAAATTCTCTGACGCTCACCGCCGGACAGTCGTGCACCGCCCTCGCCCACCGGCGTATCCAGGCCTTGGGGCAGGCGCTCGATGATCTCCACGACCCCGGCTTGTTGTGCCGCTTCCATCACCTGGGCATCGCCGGCATCAGGTTTACCGATGCGGATGTTGTCGGCGATGCTGCCCTGGAACAGGTAAGCGTCCTGAAAGATCTGGCTGATCTGACCGGCCAGTTGTTCACTGGACATCTGCCGGACATCCACACCGCCCACGATCACGCTGCCCTGCGTCACGTCGAAGAAGCGCGCAATCAGCCGCACCAGGGTGGTCTTGCCCGAGCCGGAAGCACCGACCAGCGCGGTCATGCTGCCGGGCTCGATACGCAGGCTGACATCGCGCAGTACATCAGCCTGATCCTCGGCATAGCGGAAGCTCACGTTGCGCAACTCAACAGATCCATCGACCGGCGCTTGTGGGGCCTGCGGCTCAGGCAGGGGCTTGACCGCAAAGATCCCGCGCACCGCATCCAGCTGACCGCGCGCGCCACGCAGCACCTCGCTATAACCGGCCACTTCCAGCAGCGGGTCGATGAAGCGGCTGACCAGCAGCAACGACACGATCACGGCGATGACCGAACCCGGTTCCAGGCTTGCGCCCAACTGATCACCGAGCCATAGCGTGGCGGCCACCAGCAACACGGCGAAGCCAGCCTGTACCGCCCAGGCGTTGAACACCACCGACATCGCCGATACGTGAATCAGCCGCTTTGCAGACTGCTGCTGGCGCCCGATGGCCTGCTCGATAAACTGGGTACCGCCGTCCTCGCCATTGAATGCGCGTAGCACTGATTGCGCCTGGGCAAACTCAACCATGCGCTGGCTGGCATGCGCGGCGTTGTACTGGAAGCTTTGGTCGGCACGCTGGCCCAGGTGAGCGGTCAGCGCAAAGACACCAAACAGGATCGGCAGTGTCACCAGTGCGATCAGCCCCATTTGCCAATGCAACGCGAACAACGCAACAAGGATCACTACCGGTGTAACCACACCCGTGATCAGCGGGGTAAAAACGTGAGCGGGAAGCTGGGCCATTTCCATCATGCCCTGGGAGGTCACATGGCTCAGCCGGGCGGTGTTTTGTGCGCTGAACCAGCCCACCGGGAGACGCGCCACATGGTCGCCGAGCCGATGACGGCCACGCTGGAGAACGGCGATGCCGACACGGATACCGGCTTTCTCCACGTTGCGTCGTAGCGCCCAGCACACCACCACACCGATCACCAGCGCGATCAGCCATTGCCCTGCCGAGCGCACGTCACTGCCCAGCAGATAGGTGAGCACCGGCACCAGGGTGACAATCGTCAGCCCGCAGAGCAGGCCGTAGACCAGCGTCATCCAGAGGTACCGGCGCAGTACCGGGGCCTCTTCACCCAGCAGTTGAATAAAGGTTTTCAGCATGACGATACCGCCTGTTCCTTGGCCTGTTCGTAGCCGCCCAGCGCCCACAGTCGGGCGTAGCGGCCTTTGCGGGCGAGCAGTTCGTGGTGACGTCCCTGCTCGCAGATCGTGCCGTTGTCGATCAGGATGATCTGGTCGGCGTGCATCACCGTATCGAGCCGGTGCGCGATCACCATCAAGGTGCGGCCCCGGGCGAATCGCGACAGCGCTTGCTGGAGCTTCACTTCATTCTCGGCATCGGCGGCCGCCGTGGCTTCATCGAGCACCAGCACCGGCGGATCAAGCAATACCGCGCGGGCGATACTCACACGCTGCAACTCACCGCCGGAAAGCTGCACATCCTCACCAATCACCGAGTCGTAACCCCGAGGCAAGGCGAGGATGCGCTCGTGAATATTCGCGGTGCGGGCGGCCTCTTCGATTTCCTGCTGGCTGGCCGAGGGGCGGCCCAAGGCGATGTTGTCGCGCAGGCTGGCATGGATAAGGCGCACTTCCTGCAGCACAAAACCGATGCGCCGGTACAGCTGCGCGCTCTCGATCTGCCTGAGGTCGACGCCGCCCAGGGTGATGCGCCCTTCACTCGGATCAAAGAAGCGCAGCAGCAGGCGGGCCAGGGTCGACTTGCCGGAGCCGGAAGCACCGACAATCGCCGTCACCGTGCCCGGCTTGAGGGTGAAGCTGACATCCTTGAGCACCGGGGTCTGGCCGTCGTAGCTATAGCCGAGTTGCTCGACACGAATTTCGGCATTGTCCGCCAGCGTCGGCGCGGCGCCCGCCAAGGTTTCCAGCACCGGTGTTTGCAGCAGCGTATGCACACGCTGGGCAGCGCCGGTGGCATTGTTCAAGTCGTGGGTGACGTAGCTCAGCAGCAGCAGGGGTGCGCAGATGCCCGGTGCCACCAGGGCGAAAGGCAACACCTCGACCGGAGTGATCCAGCCCAGGCTCACCCACAACGTGCCAAACGCCAGCACCACGCCGAGTACCGCCACCGGGGCGATCATCGCGTGGGCGTTGGCCATCGCACTGACCAGCGGCCGGGTGAAGTCGTTAAACGCGTCAGCGAAGCCATCGACCGCCTCGCGGTAGCTGCCATGGGCCTTGCCTTCGACACCGAAAGCCTTGACCACGGGAATGCCGTTGACGAACTCAACCACTGCGTTGTTGATCCGTGCCATGCCGGCGCCAAATGACTGCATGTTCGCCCCACTGGCCTTGGTGGCCCTGGAGAAGAACAGGAAAAACAGCGGGAACGGCAGCAGCGAGACAATCGCCATGCGCCAGTCCATGGCGAACAGGTAGAGGATCGAGATGAGGATCGCGCCGATAGTGCGGCCCAGCGTGGTAAAGAAATGCGCGGTCAGGCTGTGCAGCGTACCGATGTCATCCTGCATCGCTTGCTTGACCTCGCCCGAGGCCCGGCTGGTGAACCAGCCCAGTGGCACCTTGGCCAGCCGCCGGGTAATCGCCAGGCGTAAATAACCGGTGATGTGATTGTCGGCCAGGTGCGCGACCATTTCGCCCATCGAGATCAGCGTCATCCCCAGGAACAGGCAGACCAGACTGATGATGACAACCCGCCAGACCTGATCCTGCATCTGGCCCCAGGCGGTAGCAACGTCGGCCTGACCCATTGCAAGCTGAGCGACATGGGCGATACCGGCCAGGGGCACCAGTGTCAGCATGGTGCCGATAGCGGCCAACACCGCCGCAATAATCAGTCGCCCACGTATGGGCCTGAGTACCTGGGATACCGAGCCAGTCGTGGCGGGTTCATCTTTAACACTCATGAGCTCTCCTGAATAACCACTGCAGGCAGCCTGAAGGCATGCCTGACTTCCTCTGCGCTCGAGGGGTTTGCGCGCTGCGTACCTTGTATTCCGAACGGCAACGCAAAATCCTCAATCGAGATGTTCATTAATTTGCGAGGCGGCTCAAGGCCCGAGCCCGGGCACGAACGGGTAGCAGGCTCGCAGGCCTGAAGCGATGTACTTCTCGACGGAAGACACCGACACCTTCAACTCGGTGGCAATGTCGCGGTAGCCCATGCCATGCAACTTGCACAACAGCAGCGCCTGGCGGGTGTTGGCCGGCTTGGCGTGCAATGCGTCATCGATCTGCGTCAGCATTTCCGCCACCAGAGCGCGTCGCTCCTCTGAAGGCGCCAGAGGTTCGGCCTGCAGCTTGAGCGCCTCCAGATAGGAGGCTTCAAGGCGACGGCGGCGATACAGGTCGATCACCATGCCTTTGGCGATTTGGGTCAGGTGGCAGCGGGAATCCTCGGTGGAGGGCAGCCGGCCCTTCTTGATGAGATTGAGATAGACATCGTGGGCCAGATCGGCGGCATCGACCGAGTTGCCCAACTTGCGGCGCAACAGGCTGCACAGCCAACTGTGGTGGTCGACATACAGCTGTTCAAATTGCTGCCTGGACGCGAACGCTCCGTTGTCCACAACACCTCTCCTGAGACGATGCCATCCGCGATCAGTTTTTGACTAATGCGAATAGGTATGATTATTATTCAGCATCATACGGCGTTCATAGAGCCCCCGCAATGCGACCTGCTTGCACCCTCTCTGACGCCCGGATTCCTGGGCGTTACAGCAGACCGAGGATCGGTCTGTGGGCACTTGGTGCCATCTCTACTTCTGACTGTTCAGTTTGATAAGGCGGGAAATTTCCATGATGGAACTCAATCCAGATTCGTTACCGAAACTATCTGTCACCGGTGACGAAGAACATTTCTGGCTCTTGCAGCAGCAATACCCCGAACGTACGCTCAAACACTTCAGCGCCTGGCGATTCGACGCCGACATCGACCTTTCAAGGCTCGAGCGGGCGATCAAGGCCGTCATCGAAATACTGCCCGATCTGAATGCACGCTATCAGTTCAACGACGAGGGCGAAGTGCACAAAGTGCACGCCAATGACTGGCAGTCTTGCGTTGAAATCATGCGTTCACACTCCGACGCTGAAGCCACCGAGCAGTTGCTCTCGCAGCAAACGGCACCGTGGGATCCGCTAAGCCAGCCGCCGTTCAAGGCACTGATTATTCAAACCGGGCACGACGTCATCCTCGGCTTCGTACTCCATCAGATCCTCGACCAGACCTGCCAGGAAGACAACTTGTATTGCCGGGTCTTGAGCGCCTATATAGGCCACTCGGCCGGCGATACACCCTGGTTGCGTCGCCCGGCAGATGGCGAAGCTCTATCACCATCGGCCAGTGCGCCCAACCCCCAGCCTGCGGCCAACAACAGTGAAGTCGCGGCGATTATTCTTGGCGAGTTCCGAGGAGCCCTGGCAGAGCCCGATATGCAACTTACCGATGACTTCTTTGATTTTGGCGGTCATTCGCTGCTGGCCACCCGCATCATTGGCAAGCTGTTGAGCAGCCATGGCATCGAAGTCCAGTTCAATGACTTCTTCAGTGCTCCGTCGGCAGCCGAACTGGCATCGCACGCCCATATCATTGTTCAAGACAAGGCAGCTTATGCTGCGGGCCTGCCGCAAAACGTGCAAAAAGCACCTTTCGCCCTGGCCCAGGCCTCTCTCGGGCGGGCTTATGTGGCCTTTGAGTTCGGCACGATTTTCAACCTGCCCTTTGCCCTGGATTTCCTCGACAAGGTGGACGAAGCGCTGTTCGAGCACGCCTTCTACGACCTGCTAAAGCGCCACGCCAGCCTGCGCTCAACCTTCCACTTCGAGAATAATGAGGCGTACCAGCAGATCGTGCCGGTCACGCAACTGGCCGACTACAAGTGGTTCTGGCCAAGCCATGAAAGCCAGGGTGCAACGCTGAAAAGCGAAGCCACTTATCGGTTCGACCTGACCCGCGAGCTGCCCCTCAGGGTGCGCTTTATTTACGACGCGCAACGCCAGCGCCAAACCCTGTCATTGCTGGTCCATCACATGGCCATTGATGAATGGTCGCTTAACGTCATGATGGAAGAACTGGCTCAAGCTTACCTCGCCCGTGTCGCCGACAAAGTACCCACCTGGCAATCGCCTGCACCTTCATTTCATGAGTTCGCCTTGCGAGAACAGGCCACTGGCATCAATCAGCAACATCTCGACTACTGGACGAGCATGCTGCGCGATGCAACCCGTGGCCTGACACTGCCCTCCCCTGACCATCAGGCCAGCGTGCCGGCCAACGAGGTGTCGACGAAGGCTCAGTGGTTCGAAATCAAACCTGACCAGGACCTCACCGATAGCCTGTATGCCTTCGCCAGACGGAATAACTCGTCGCTGTTCGGCGTGGTCTATACGGCCATTGCGTTGTCCCTGCATAAGCTCGGTAACTTGAAGGACCTGGTGATCGGCACGTCCGCCTCCGGCCGAACCGACCCCGGGTTTTACCAGACGGTTGGTTACTTCACCACGATGGTGGCGCACCGGGTGCAGTTCGATCCTCAGCAGGCCGTTGGCGCACTGATTGAAAACGTCACCCGCTTGATCAATGACTCCATGGCTTATGCCGATGTACCGATGGAGCAGATCCAACAAGCCCTGGGGATGACGGCGGCAGACGGCCTGCTGTTCGACGTGTACATCCAGATTCACGCCAACAACGCCTTGAATGGTGCCTTGAGCACGCCCGATGCCGGGACGATCCGCTATCGGCAGATTGACCCGGACAAGAACCAGTCGATGTTCGGCATTCAGTTCGAGATCATGGAGAACATGATCGACGGCAAGCGCTCACTGCGCCTGGTCATCACTTACCGTTCGGACCGCTACAGCGCAGAACAGATGGCGCGCCTCAGTGCGACGATTGATCAGGTGTTCGCGTTGTTCACGACGTCCGATGCAGCCAGCATCGCCCTGGACCATATCCGCACATAACCCTCCGATCAGGGTCTTGGTAACGATACCAAGACCCTGCACATTGACTCTACGCCTCATGCATCCCGTAGCGCTGGAACGATGAGCGCTTGGGCAAGCGGTAGTGCGGTCGGCCGAGTAACTGGTTGGCAATCGTCGCATTGCGAATGGCCGCAATCCCCAAGTCCGGCGAACCAACGCCATGCTGGAAGATCTCCGCGTTCTGCACAAAGATACGGCCCGTGCCGGCATCACAGCGGCGCGCCGTGAAATCCTCCTGGACGATAGAGTCACCGTATTCATCGGTTTCGAGTACGACGCCCTTGAACCGTTCAAACCACTGCGGCCAGGCATGCCCATAACCGGTGGCTGCGACAATGGCATCGGCTTCAAGGGTGCTGGTCTGGTCCAGTTCACGGTGCCGGTAGGCGATTCGCAGCGTGCCGTTGATATCCTCCACGGTCTCGACCTCGCAGTTGGAAAGCAACGTCAGGCCAGGATCAGCACCGCCAATCGAGCGTTCGTAGATCAGGTCGTAGATGTCAGCGATGGTCGAAAAACTGATGCCCTTGTACAACAACCCCTGCCCCGCAACGATGTCGCGGCGGCGCTCCCTCGGAATGCTGTGGAAGTACTCCATGTAGGACGGCGTGAAACATTCCTGCCCCAGTTTCGAATACTCCATGGGATGGAAACCCGGTGAGCGTGTGATCCAGCGAATCGAAGCTCCCGCGGCGATCCGCTCGGGTGTCAGCTCGTTGAACAATGCCAACACGCATTCCGCCGCACTTTGGCCGGAACCAATAACCGTGACCCGCTGGCATATCGACAACTGTTCCTGGCGCTTGCCAAACTCCGCCGAATGCATGACCGGCGCGGTGCTCTTGACCTGCGCCCACTGAGGCAGTAGCGGCACAGTGCCGACGCCAATCGCCAGGTCTCGACTGTAATAATGTCGTTTGAAGCCTGACACTGACTGGCTTTCAATCAGGAATCGGTCCGCACTGGCGTCATACGTCACATCACAGATGTCCTCGCCGAAATGGCAGGCTGGCAGCTGCTGCGACGCCCAGCGACAGTAATGGTCGTACTCACGGCGAGGCACCTGAAAGCTCTCGTAGTAATAGAACTGGTACAGGCGATCGTGCTGATACAGGTAGTTCAGATAACTCAGTTGATGCGTGGGGTCCGCCATCGTCACCAGGTCCGCCAGAAACGGAACCTGGAGTGTGGTGCCGGGCAACAGAAGCCCTTCGTGCCAGCGAAACTCCGCCTTGCGGTCCAGGAAAATACCGGTCACCCCAGGATGCTTGGACAGTAACGCGGCCAATCCCAGATTAAAGGGGCCTATGCCAACGCCGGCAATATCAACATTGGGTATATCCATCATCCGATCCATCTCCCTAAGCACTGTTGTTTGGTTAGCAGCCAGCACGCCCTCAGGCGCGCCACTGCGCTCATATCAAAATCCATGACAGGCTCATGAACCCTCGGCCATGAGCAGGCGCTCAACGTCTTGTGCATTGCGGCAGCGCAGGAGTTGCCCCGGTGAAAGAAGCACCGAAAAATCCTCCTGGACCCGTGCCGAGATCGCCTTCAAATGCTGGGGACGTAACCCCAGGCTGATGAAGTCCACCGCGTCATTCGCGCCGTCCGCCAGCGGGCGACCCAGTACGCTCAAGTAGATATCCAGCACCTTGTTGCGCGGGGCTGACTGGATCATCGCGACAGGTTCGGCTGCGTCATTTGCCGGAGCCGTAAGCAGGCTGCGGGCCCGCTGGCGATCAGGCTTGCCGTTTTGCGACAGCGGTAATTCGTCCACCTCCAGGAACCGCGCGGGCACATGGGAGTGCGGCAGGTGCTGGCGGGCGTAGTTGCGTAGCTCGGACGCGGTCAACTCTGCGCCGCCCTGCTGACTGACATACAGCACACCGATGCAGACTTCGCCCTGGCGCTGCTCGCCATAATCCACGACCAATATGTGCCTGACCGACGGATGACTGATCAGTTCTATCTCGATGTCCGGGAGCGATACCCGCACACCACGCACTTTCACGTAGCCGTTGACCCGGCTGTCGAAAATCAAGGTGCCGTCGCGGCGGTAACGCCCGCAGTCGCCGGTGCGAAAGGCCCGAACGGCTTGGCCTTGTTCATCACGGACGGTCACGAATTCGCTTTGTGTCAGCTCGCCGTTTTCGAGGTATCCCAGCGCGAGATTGACGCCCACCGTGTGAATTCGACCAACAACACCCACCGGGCAATGCGCGCCTTGTGGGCCAAGGACGAAATAGCTGTTACCGGGCAACGGCCGTCCATAGGGGATCAGCGCACGGTCATCCGCCACGATGTCGTGCCAGATGCTCCAGATGGTGGTCTCCGTCGGCCCGCCCAGGGAAATCAACCGAGCTGACGGCAGCAGTTCACGCAACTCGGCAATCACGGCGGGCTTGATGTAATCACCGCCCTGGGCAATCAGACGCAGGCTCTTCAGGTCATGGCTGGAGCGGCAAGAAAGGAGCATCTCCAGAATGGCGGGCACCGAACACCACAACGTCACCTGATGCCGGGCAATCAACTGGTTCCAGCGCACAGCATCCTTTTCCTCACCCACACCGGGAAGCACCAGGGTCGCCCCTGCCGTCAGGCATCCCAAGACGTCGAACACCGACATGTCATGGTGAAGCGGGGTTACCGACATGAACACATCACGCTCGGTCACGGCCCAGTGCTCAAGGGTGCTGCCGATGACATTGGCAGTGGCCCGGTTGCTCAGAACCACGCATTTGGGCTTGCCGGTGGTGCCCGAGGTATAGAGGTAATAGGCCGGGGCGTCGTTTAACGACAGGTCACCCAGCAAGGGCGGAACCTGGGCTTGCACCGCCAATAGTTCATCCGGGGTTGCCGATGGATGTTCGAGAGACTCACTGTGGGCAGTCACCACCAGATCGGGCCGACAGTTTTCCAGCAGGTAATTTAACCGGTCGGCCGGCGCTGACGCGTCGATGGGGACCCAGATCACGCCTGTCAGCGCACAGGCCAATGTCACCATCGTGTGCTCCGGGCTGCGAGGCAGGCAGATGGCGACGACTTGTCCACGAGACAGCCCGCGCGTTTTCAATGCAGCGATGATGCGGCACACACTGTCGCCAAGTTCGGCATAGCTGATTTGCCGATCACCGCTGATAAGGGCGACTCTGGTGTGGGTGCGATCAAAGATGTGGGTCGCGATCCGGCCGAGAAAGCCTTCGCGGCACGCATCAGCGACCTGGCCATTCAGTCGGTAGTGACTTCTGTCGATGATCGCCGGGGCATCAATGGCAAAAACACTGCTTGCCGTAACCTGGTTGATCGCCTTTTCGATTGCGCTCAAGACGTCGCTGACCACCGCCGGATCCAGCACCGCGCGCGCATAGTCGATATCGAACACCAACGCGCCGTCGGCGTTGGCCGAGAAGCGAATATCCATCGCCACCTGTGGTGTCTGGGTCAGCCCATCACACAGGCTCATCGGGCTGTCCACCGCCGAGACCGGCCAGGAAAAACCGTTGGTGATCACCACGGGAAGCACCGGGCCCGGGCCGTGGGACTCGAACAGCAAACGAGCAAGGTCCACCCCTGAAAAGGTCAGATGCTGCAGCCCTTCCAGTACATCCACTTGCAGCTTGGCGGCCCGCTCGGCAAAGCCATCCGGTTCAGCGCACCAATTAACCGCAATGAAGCTTGATCGATTGGCAAAGGCACCGCTCGTTTGCGGGGCAACCGGCACCGCAACACACACCCCCCCCTCATCGAGCCAGTGCGACAGCACTTCCAACACCAGCGCCATCAACGTGGTGTTCTTGAACAGCCGCTGTCGTGCACCCAGCTTGCAGAACGCACCGAACGCCGCTTTGGGCACCAACAGGCTCTGTCGCTCATAGCGGGACGCACCCACCTGATCCAGTGGAGTGATCCATGGCAGACGTGGCGCACCGCTGACCGCAGCGAGCTTGGCCTTCCAATAGGTGGAATCGGTCTTGCGTTGACTGACAAAATCTTCTGGCTCGGATGCAGCCTGCGAGAACGGTTCCTCGCCCGTTGTACCGTCGAACAGCTCGACCATGAGGGTAGCAATAGATCGTCCATCGAGGATCAATGCATCAAGGCGTACAAAGACGCTCAATTGACCTTCCGCAAGCCGGAAGACCGTGACATTCCAGGGCGAACGATCCAGCTCGAACAACGCGTGCGCATAGGCCTCGCGGCGCTCTTCAACATAGCTGAGCGCCGCTTCTGGCGACAGGGCCGCAAGGTCGACTTCCTCCAGGTTTATCTGTACCTCATCGCTGACAAACTGCACGAGTTTCTGCGCATCGATCCGTGTTCTCAGGCTTTCGTGGCGCTGGACCATCTCGGCCAAACGGCTTCGCAGCAGAGCCGGATCCATAGCTCCGCGGTACTCGCGAAACTCCTGCATGGCCACGCCACCCAGCGGCATCTGCGCGCTGCGTCCAAGCAAATAGGCCTGCTGGAGGGCGGTCAGTGGCTTTTCGACAACCGCTGATTGAGAAAGCGGCTGGTCCAGAACAGCGGAGCAGACAGCCACCTCACGCACCAGCGCCACGAAACGGTCGAAAAAGTCCGATACCCAGGCTCGCGGCAGCGCATCCAGACGGACATCCCAATTGATCAAGATGCCGCCGTCGGCGCAGGCAATCTGCGCGTCGAGCGCAACCTGAGGTCCTTGGGAAATCACCCAGTTCATTGGACCCAATACGCGCCGCACGCGCTCAGAAAGAAGGTCTGCGCCCGGCATATCCAACGCGGCGGTAAAGACCACGGGCGCCAGCTGTGGCGACCCATGATGGCGGGATAGATCGCGCATCAGGTTCACCCCCGGATAGGCGCAATGTTCGAGCAATTCGATCATCTTGCCTGCCAGCTGCGTGCACAGCCTGGCCGGGCTCTGGACCGCCTCGACATCGACATCGAGAATCAGTACGTTGGCAAAATCGCCGACGATTCGCTCAACCTCACCCACGAGCGGCGGGCGCCAAAAGGTCGGGACATTGAGACGAAATCTCCTGTCTCCCGTTTGCGCGCCGAGGACTGCTGCAAACAACCCCATCATCAAGGTGGACAGGGTCATTCTGCGTTCACGGGCGAGGCGCTGTAACGCCTGACGCTCCTGCGGGCCAAGCCATGTGCTTAATCGGTCGCTATGCGCCTGGTCCGGCTGGGTCTCGAGAAAAGGCAAGGTCGGCGCCGGCGCGATGTCAGCCAGACGCTCACGCCACCAGAGACGGTCCCGGTCGCGGGCCGTTTTGAGCGCGGTATCGCTGCGCGCTTTGTCATACCAGTCGAAGAAAGACGGTGTGTGTGGCAGCGGCGCATCGGGGTACTCATAGAAGCGTGCGAGGTCTTCCATCAACGTGCGGAAACTCGAAGGGTCGATGGCGATCATGTCCGTATCGACATGCAAGCGGAAGTCATCACCCGCCAGCAGACTCACGCACAACCGTGCCCCCGGCCCCCGGCACAGATCAAGCTGCTGATGAGTCCACTCCTCACGTTTGCAGTGCAGGCGCTGTGTCACTTCCTGCTCGCTCATCAAACGTAAATCTTCGACCTCTAATGGCGGTGACTGGTCCATCGCAGCAATGGATTGCAGCCCTTCTGCATTCAGCCTGACCCGCAGCATTGGATGCAGCAGGCATACCCGTTCAAGTGCCTTGCGAAGCCGCTCGAGATCAATGGCATGACCATCGAACTCGGCATACAGATGAGCCGAAACTCTCCCTAAAGACGCATGAGCAGTGCGCCCGATCCAACAGGCGGCTTGCATTGAAGTTAACTCTCTCATGGCTCACTCATGTGATTGACAAATCTAAATGATTAGCGTTCTCTATTAGAAACGATAATGATTATATTTCAAGTATTAATTTTTCTTGTTCCTTAGGCCACGGAGGCTTTCCCCAAAATGAGAACGGGCACCCTGAGAACGAACGAGATAGACGAGTTTCAAGTCGTTGGTGAAAAACAGAGTTTTTCATTCACATCCGGCGACCGTGAGTTAGCCGTCACCGGGATGCTGCAGAGAGTCGAAACACCTGCCATTGGCGGCGATGACGCCAATAGCCTGTTCCAGAAAACAGTTGCGCAAGCCCTTGATAGAGCGCGCCAAGCCGGTCAGAGCAACCCGATCATCGTCGGCGCTATCCCTTTCGATCCTGCTGAGGCCTCGTGCCTCTACGTCCCTGAACACGCGCAGTGGCGAACACGAAGCACCCTCGCACGAGCCGGCACAGCAACACTGCCTGTGCTGGTCGAACAGAAGAACATCCCGGACGAGCAAGCCTTCAAGCGAGCGGTGGAACACGCCATCGTCAACTTCCGCCACAGCGACGTGCGCAAGGCCGTGCTCTCTGTGCAGCGAAAATTGATATTTGCCCAGGACGTGGATGTGAACGCCATGCAGCACAATTTGCGGGCGCAGAACCCGAGCGGCTATCACTTCCGTGTGCCAATGCCTGATGGCGCCACGCTGATCGGCGTCAGTCCCGAACTACTGGTTCGCAAAGAAGGCCTGAGCTTTCTGTCTAACCCTTTGGCAGGCTCGGCCAAGCGCATGGCCGACCCAGAGGCCGACCGGCGCAATGCAGACTGGCTGTCAGCGTCGGAAAAAGATCACTACGAGCACGGTTTCGTGACGCAGGACATCGTCAGTCAACTCGGCGAACTGTGCACGCAGCTGAATTTGCCGCAACGCCCTTCCCTCATCAGCACGCCCGCACTCTGGCACCTCTCCACCCGCATCGAAGGCACGCTGGCAGATCCGACCGTCTCGGCCTTGCAGCTTGCCTGCCGCCTGCACCCCACGCCGGCCGTCTGCGGCTTCCCCACCGAGCGCGCCCGGCGCCTGATCCGCTTCGTCGAACCCTTCGAACGCGGCCTGTTCACCGGCATGGTGGGTTGGTGCGATGCCCAGGGTAATGGCGAATGGGTCGTGACGATTCGCTGCGGTACCGTCAAGCGCAACAGTGTTCGTCTGTTCGCCGGCGCAGGCATCGTTGAAGCCTCAAGCCCCGACTCCGAATGGACAGAAGTCCAGACCAAACTCGGCACCATGCTGCGCGCATGCGGCTTGGCCCACTAACTCGAACTTTCTCACGCGTGAACACTATGACTATAGAATTTAACCACTGGCCCCTGGACAGAGCACAACGCTATCGGGACAAAGGCTACTGGATCGACAAACCGCTCACACAGATTCTTCAGGTACGCAGCCAATCACAACCCCACGCACCAGCGATTATTTGCGGTGATCGCTGTTTCAGCTATGCAGAGCTGGATCAGCTGTCCACCAACCTGGCCTCGCGGCTGGCGGCCAGCGGGCTTGGCAAGGGCGATACCGCCTTGGTGCAGTTGCCCAACATCGCGGAGTTTTACATTGTTCTCTTCGCCCTGCTCAAAGCTGGGATTGCGCCCCTCAACGCGCTCTACAGCCATCGAAAGCTCGAGCTCAAAAGTTACGCCAAGCAAATCGAACCAAAGCTGCTGATTGCCTCCCGCGAGCATGAAGTCTTTCGTGGCGACAGCTATATCACCGACTTCAAGGAAGTCGGTTCAATCCCTGAAATCACCTTGCTGCTGGGCGAGCAACGTCACGAAAACAACCTCGCTGACTGGATCAAAACTCCGAGCGAGAGCCGCGCGGACTTCTCCCCAACCGAAGCAGGCGAAGTGGCGTTATTCCAACTGTCGGGCGGCAGCACGGGCACCCCCAAACTCATCCCGCGCACTCATAACGACTATCACTATAACGCGCGGGCAAGCGCCGAAATATGTGAGCTCACATCACGGACGCGCTTCCTGTGTGCCCTGCCTGCCGCTCATAATTTCTTGCTCAGCTCCCCTGGCGCCCTTGGCGTCCTGTATGCGGGCGGCTGCATCGTCATGGCCCCCAGCCCGGAGCCCTTGACCTGTTTCTCGATCATCCAGCGCCAAGAGATCAATACCGTAGCCCTGGTGCCAAGCGCCGTCGCCTTGTGGTTGCAGGCAGCGCCGGAGCATAAAGAACAACTGCAATCGCTGGAATTCCTCCAGGTCGGTGGCGCTTGTTTTGCCGACTCGCTGGCGCGTCAGGTTCCCGGTGTGCTCGGCTGCAAGCTGCAGCAGGTATTCGGCATGGCCGAAGGCCTGATCAACTACACCCGGGTGAACGACTCCGACGAACAGATTTTTACCACCCAGGGCCGCCCGATCAGCCCCGACGACGAAATCAAAATCGTCGACGAACAAGGCATTCCCGTCCCGGACGGTGAGCCGGGCATGCTCGCAACGCGCGGCCCTTACACCTTTTGCGGGTACTACCGAAGCCCCGAACAGAATGCTCAGGCGTTCGATGATGAGGGTTACTACTATTCCGGCGACCTCGTCCAACGCATGCCAACCGGCGATTTGCGTGTGGTCGGCAGGGTCAAGGACCAGATCAACCGTGGCGGTGAAAAAGTCGCCTCGGAGGAAATCGAAAACCTCATCGTCCTCCACCCGGACGTGACCCACGCCGGCCTGGTGGCCATGCCCGACGACAGGCTGGGAGAAAAGAGCTGCGCCTTCGTTGTCTCGCGCACCCCCAACCTGAAACCGCCGGCGCTGAGACGCCATTTGATGGAACTCGGCATCGCCGAATACAAACTGCCCGATCGCATCCGGCTCATCGAGACCATGCCGCTGACGGCCGTGGGCAAGATCGACAAGAAACATCTGCGTCAGCTCCTGGCGGCGGAAACCACCCGCGCCTGGTTGCAAACCCGGGTACTGCAACTCGTCGAGGACTGCGAAGACCTGGACCCGGAGGAAAACCTGATTTTCTACGGTCTCGACTCCTTGCAAGTGATGAGGCTCGCCGCCGAACTCAAGGAGCGCGGCATCGCCGTCAGCTTCGAAGAACTGGCGGATTCGCCCACGCTCGCCAGTTGGTGGTCGCTGGTAGACACGAGGCAGAAAGTCGCCTGACCGGGCGGCTCCGCCAAGTCGATTTAAAAGGAGTTAGAAATGACTTTATCCACTGCCGACCAAAGCAAGCTTGAGCGCTTCTGGCAGCACTGTGTGACGAATCAGTACTTCAACATTGGATACCCCGAGTCAGCAGATTTTGATTATTCCCAGCTGCATCGCTTCTTGCAGTTTTCGATCAACAATTGCGGGGACTGGAACGAGTACAGCAACTACCTGCTGAACTCGTTCGACTTTGAAAAAGACGTCATGACGTACTTCGCCGAGCTGTTCAGCATTGCGCTCGAAGACAGCTGGGGCTACGTCACCAACGGGGGCACGGAAGGCAACATGTTTGGTTGCTACCTGGGGCGTGAACTGTTCCCGGACGGTACCCTGTATTACTCGAAAGACACCCATTATTCCGTGGCAAAGATCGTCAAATTGCTGCGAATTAAATGCCGTGCGATCGAGTCATTGCCTAATGGTGAAATCGACTACGATGACCTGATGGCGAAAATAACCGCCGACCAGGAACGTCACCCCATCATCTTCGCCAACATCGGCACCACGATGTGTGGGGCCGTTGATAACATCGCGACCATCCAACAGCGCCTGCATCAGGCCGGCATTGCCCGCGAGGACTATTACCTGCACGCCGACGCGGCGCTGAGCGGGATGATCCTGCCCTTCGTCGATCACCCACAGCCCTTCTCGTTTGCCGACGGCATCGACTCGATCTGTGTCTCCGGCCACAAGATGATCGGCTCGCCTATTCCTTGCGGAATCGTCGTGGCCAAACGCAAGAACGTCGCGCGCATCTCGGTGGAAGTGGACTATATCCGGGCCCATGACAAGACCATCAGCGGCTCCCGCAACGGTCACACCCCACTGATGATGTGGGCAGCCCTGCGCAGCCACTCGTTGGCTGATTGGCGCCATCGGATCAAGCACAGCCTGGACACGGCGCAGTACGCCGTCGACCGATTCCAGTCCTCGGGCATTGATGCCTGGCGCAACGAAAACTCCATCACTGTGGTGTTCCCGTGCCCGTCAGAGCGGGTCGCGACGAAATACTGCCTGGCGACCTCAGGCCATACCGCACACCTGATCACCACGCCTCATCATCACGACAACAGCATGATCGACGCCTTGATCGACGAAGTGGCTGCCGAAGCTCAGCTAGAGGCCTGGCGCTCCAAGCGAGCACCCGCCAGACAAGCGGCCGGCGAGCGACTGCCGACGGCGTAATTCAACTTGCGTACTCGCTCTTGACAGAGACACACCTATGCCACCACTGAAAGCGCCAGAAGCCTGCGAAAACCTCAACGACATTCGGGTGGGCATCGACTTTTTCGATCGTCAGATCCTCGAATCACTGCAAAAACGCCTGCGTTACGTGAAGGCTGCGGCGCAGTTCAAAGCCAACGAACAAGAGATTCCGGCGCCAGAACGGGTCGCAGCCATGCTTAAGGAGCGGCGTGAATGGGCGGTAGAGGACGGGTTTGACGTCGCCTTCGTCGAGAAGCTCTACGAGCAGATCATTCACTGGAATATTCAGCAGCAGATTCTGCATTGGCGGGCCACCCATTCGGAGCAGCCCCAGACGTAAATTCTTATCTCGACTGACCCGATTAGGGATCGAGTAGGGTGCCATCGGAGAAAGTTGGCTCGAAGATCGGTTGTAGTACTTGGTGGAGCGCCTGCTGGATAAGTCGATCCACCACCGTAGGAACGCCGATTGTTCTAACCCCGCCATTAGACTTGGGGATATCCACTCGACGTACCGCCCGTGGCATCTACCGATCCTCCAGCAGTGCTGCCTTCACACTTGACCAGTGCATCAACAGCCAGTCTTTCAGCTCCTCAACCGTCAAACGATCAACGCCTGGCGCGCCTCGGTTCTCCGATGCCGGCCACAGAAGAATGTGCGCTCACGCGGCTTGTGTCTTCAGCGGTTACCATAGAATTACGACTGTGCGGGATGGGCGCTACTCAATCGCTCCGTGCATAAAAAATATGAAAAAAGTTAGATTAGTTAACCAATTGATTTATGGACGATAAAACACATATAACAGTTAATGAGACTCCGGAACTGATGAGATTACCGAGTTACTGCCTTACAGATGGGGCCACCGTTGATTGCGTCAGATATGTAAGGATACTCTCCATCATATGGATGGAATATAAAGGAGTACGTCATGGAAAAAACAATCAGGCTCGCCAACCTAGCGGATATCGATGCCATTTTTGATATTCGAACCAGCGTCCACGAAAATCACTTATCCCTTGATCAGCTAGCGGCAATGGGGATTACTCCCATAACTATACGACAGGCAATTCTAGAGGCCCCATGCGCTTGGGTTGCCGAGGTCAATGGTGCCCCTGTGGGGTTTTCTATGGCCAATGCCGAGGACGGATGTGTGTTTGCCGCTTTCGTTCTACCCGCGTTTGAGGGGAACGGACTGGGGCGCAGACTGATGGATGAAGCAGAGACTTTCCTATTTCAACACCACCAGACGATCTGGTTAGAAACAGCTGAGGCTAGCCGTGCGAGTGGCTTCTATCGAAGCCTCGGCTGGCAGCCCGTGGAGAATTTACCAGAAGGTGATATTCGCTTTGAAAAGTGCCTGAAATAATAATCAAAAACGTACTGATTAGATGCTCACGCTTAGGTGGGTAGCGCCGGTTGAGTCCATCAGCATGGAAACTCCACCGCCACCGCCACCGCCACCGCCACCGCCACCGCCAAAAACTGCGTCATCGCCGCACTCAAAACTTCTTACGCAGGTAGCGAGTCTGCCGTCCGAACGCTACTCGCTGGATCAGGGCATTCTGCCGGTGGGCACGGGGCTTATTCACGAACTGGCTTGGGATGGACCCGGAACCTGGTGGAAGGACTTGAGCTTGCCACCACCGCCATCGATAGATGAAAGATCAGACGCTTCGACGCTGTTCGCATTGATGAGCAGTCGAGGGAGGATGAAATGCCACGATTGGGGCTGATATTTGCAAGCTTGGCTGGCTTACACCCGCTCACCGAATGCCAATGGTACGAGGCGGCTTAGGTAACGTATTGAACAAGAAAAGCCCACCTACGCTCACATCAACTTTCCTGCAGCGCACGGAATAGCTTCTGACAGACATTTCGTATTTTGATAAAAGTCACCTGAAAAACAGCTACACCACATTGACATCAAAAAAAGCCAACACTAATGCTTCGCAGGAGACGGCTGCGTCTGCGAAGGTTTTATGTGATTAACGACTGTCAGCCCTCACGCCTCGCCAAATCCCGGGCACAAAAAAGCCGGTTAATCCTGAGGATTAGACCGGCTGTTTTGGTGTTGCATATGGTGGGTCGTGTGGGATTCGAACCTACGACCAATTGGTTAAAAGCCAACTGCTCTACCAACTGAGCTAACGACCCGCTTCGTTGTGGGACGTATAATACTGATTTCTAACGAGAATTCAACACCTTGTTCGAATTAAATTCGAAATAATTCAAAAATAACGGGTTGGGTCAGTAATTCCGGCGGCTGCGAAGCCTTCTGCACGCAGGCGGCAGCTGTCGCACTTGCCACACGCACGGCCCTGACTGTCAGCCTGGTAGCAAGAAACTGTCAGCGAGTAGTCCACGCCAAGCTTTACACCCGCTTGTACAATTTGCGCCTTGCTCATGTTTTGCAGAGGCGCCTGGATCCGGAACCCCTTCCCCTCTACCCCGGCTTTGGTCGCCAGATTTGCCATCACTTCAAAGGCTTCAACAAACTCCGGACGGCAATCGGGATAGCCCGAGTAATCCACCGCATTGACGCCGATGAAGATATCCCGCGCTTGCAGCACTTCAGCCCAGCCCAATGCCAGGGACAGGAACACTGTGTTACGTGCTGGTACGTAGGTGACCGGGATGCCTTCACTCGGCGCTTGCGGCACGTCAATCGAACTGTCGGTCAGGGCCGAACCGCCAATCCCGTCCAGGTTCAGGCCAATGACCTTATGCTCAACGGCTCCCAGATCCCGCGCAACACGCGCTGCTGCGTCAAGCTCCGCACGGTGGCGCTGGCCGTAATCAAAGCTCATGGTGTAGCAGCTATAGCCGTCAGCGCGGGCCATGGCCACAACAGTGGCCGAGTCGAGGCCGCCAGACAGCAGGATTACGGCTCTTTTTTCGGTGACAACAGTTTGTTCAGTCATTTCAGCGCCCCGGCTCGTCGTTCCACAGGTATTTATGCAGTTGCATTTGCAAGCGTACTGGCAGGTTGTCCGCCACGATCCAGTCCGCGAGATCACGAGCCGGCAAGTCATGGTGGCTCGGCGAAAACAGTACTTCGCCTGCCCGCCGCTCCAAACCATACTCAATCAACTTGGACACCGCCCAGTCGTAATCTTCCCGCGAACAGATCACAAACTTGACTTGATCATTGGGCGTCAACAAGGCAATGTTTTCGTAAAGGTTGCGGTGAGACTCTTTGGAGCCCGGGGTTTTCAAGTCGAGAACGCGACTGACGCGCGGGTCGACTGCCGAGATATCCAGTGCACCACTGGTCTCAATCGAGACTTCATAGCCCGCATCACAGAGTTGCTTGAGCAGGGGAATTGCATTGGGCTGGGCCAGTGGCTCACCCCCCGTCACACACACGTAACGCGGGCGGAAGCTGGCAACTTGCTCAAGAATGTCGTCGAGGGGGCGCACGGTCCCGCCGCTGAAGGCGTAAGCGCTGTCACAGTACCCACAGCGCAAAGGGCAGCCGGTCAAGCGTACAAAAACGGTGGGCAGGCCAGCCGTTCGCGTTTCACCCTGTAACGAGTAAAAAACTTCGGTAATTCTCAATGTGTCTTGCATATCCGCCACGGGCGTAACAGCTAAACAGGCTGTCCGCCTCCGTCAGGCACTCCAAGGAATCTGCTTGCACAGGACTCAGAAGAGCGTATTTCATAAAAGGGCGTGAATTCTAACGAAAAAACCCGCGACAGGCGCGGGTTTCTCGATGAAAGCATCGTATGTGCTACATGCGCTGCAGATCGCGTTGCGCCAACTGCGCAGCCGACGTACCCGGGTACTGAGCGACCACTTGCTGCAAAATGCCTTTTACCTTGTCGGTATGACCCAGGCGGCGCTCTACATCAGCAAGCTTATAGAGTGAATCCGGAACCTTTGCATGCTTCGGATACAACTGGCTTACCTTGGCGAAGGCCTGGCCGGCGGCTTGCAGATCACCTTTGGCCAGATTCACTTCACCCAACCAGTATTGAGCATTGCCCGCGTACTGACTGTTTGGGTATTTGCGCAGAAAGGCTGTAAACGCCTGACTGGCCTTGTCGAAATCCTTGGCTTTGATCAAGTCGAAAGCAGCATCGTAATAGAGTTTTTCTTTCGCCGGATCACCAGGCTCGGAACTCGCAGCAACCTGAGGTGCAGGCGCCGCTGTGTTACCGGCGGCATTAGCACCACCAGCAGAAGAATTATCAGGTGCGGCGGCCGGAGCAACGCCAGAACCAATACGCCGATCAAGTTCCTGGTATCGCTCCAGGCTTTCTTGTTTCATGCGCGAAATATCATTTTGCAGAACTTCGATCACACCCTGTTGGCGCGCAATCTGCTCCTGCATTTGCTGCAGCTGGTTGAACAGCTCGCCCTGTGCCGAGACAGGGGCCGAAACCCCTCCCCCGGCATAGGCGCCGCTCGCACCATAACCCGGTGATGGATAACTCCCCCCGCTATTGTTATAGCCAGAGTTGTCATCGACCACAGGAACCGCAGCCCATGCCGCTAGCGGCATGAGGCTGAGAGTCAGAATAGTTACAGCACGGCGGCACGTTCGCATGACGAATTACTTACGCAGTTCGACGCGACGGTTTTGAGCCCACGACTGTTCGTCGTTGCCAGTAGCGATTGGACGCTCTTTACCGTAGGACACCAGCTCCAGCTGTGCTGGGGAAACACCTTGCAGTACCAGGTAGCGTTGAACGGCTTTCGCACGACGCTCGCCCAGTGCCATGTTGTACTCACGAGTACCACGGGCGTCAGTGTTACCTTCCAGAACAACGCGAGCGCCGTTAGCTTTCAGGTCTTTAGCGTGAACGTCCAGAGCGCGCATTGCTTCTGGTTTCAGGTCCGAAGAATCGTATTCGAAGTAGAAAACAGTGATAGCGCGCAGAGCAGCTTCTTCGCTCAGGGAGCCATCAACAGCGCCAGTGTTTGCGCCGTAACCAGCGTTTGGATCAACAGCAGCGCCTTCACCGGCATTGTCGCCGCCTTTGGACGAGCAACCTACAGCTACAGCCATGGCCAGTGCCAGCGCAGCAAATTTACCAAACTTCAGCATTTCCATCGTAAAACTCCTAATGAACCCCAAGTGTTATATGCAACGTAAAGCTATCACCACGTCAGTTCAGGTAAGGGGACCAGGAAGGTTCTCTGACTTCGCCTTGAGCGGTAGGAAGAGGGAGCCTTACGCGTCCATTAATAGACACGAGCATCAAGACTCCCCGGCCCTGCTGGCGGGTGGCGTAGATTACCATGGTGCCGTTAGGTGCGACAGTAGCAGACTCATCAAGGTTGGTATCTGTGAGGATTTTCACGGTTCCGCGCTGTATATCTTGCGCCGCAACACGGAAATTGGTGAAACCGTCCTGACGATGGATCATTACCAGGGTCTTTTCGTCAGCCGAAAGCTTCGGACTGGCGTTGTAGTTCCCGATAAATGTCACGCGCTCTGCGTTACCGCTGCCAACTGCAGTTTTGTAAATCTGCGGTTTGCCGCCACGGTCAGAGGTGAAATAGATGGTTGAGCCATCTTTGCCCCAGAACGGTTCGGTATCAATTGCCGGGTTATTGGTTACGCGAGTCAGCCCACGGGAAGCCAGATCCATCACGTAGATCTCGGCATTGCCGTCTTTGGACAATACGAACGCCAGCTTGGAGCCATCCGGCGACCAGGCTGGCGCACCGTTCAGACCTTCAAAGTTGGTAATCTGCTCACGACGACCGGTATCAATGTTCTGCATGAAGATGCGCGGACGCTTCTGCTCGAACGATACATAAGCGATGCGCTTGCCATCGGGTGCAAAGCGCGGCGACAGGATCGGCTCACGGGATTGCAGCAGGGTAACGGCGCGAGCACCGTCGTAATCCGAGCGCTGCAGGGTGTAACGGGTGTTGGTCGCACTGGCGCGCTCGGCCGTCACATAAAGCAGACGGGTAGAGAATGCACCTTTAATACCGGTCAGTTTTTCAAACGACTGATCGGAGATGTAATGCGCCATGTCCCGCAACTGCTCAGCCGTGCCCGACACGCTGCCGGTCAGGACCGGCTGCTCGGTTGCAACGTTGAACAAGGCATATTGCACCTGCAGGCGACCGCCTGCAGGCACGATGTTACCGACCATTACGTATTGAGCACCCAGGGCTTTCCAGTCGCGAAAAATGACTTCGCTGGCCTGAGTCGGCAAGCCAATCATGTTCTGCTTTGGAATCGGCGCGTAGTAACCCGAATTGCGCAGGTCATTACCGATGATTTCAGCCATGTCGTCCGGCAACACGGTGCCGCCCTGCCAACCAAAAGGTACTACGGCAATGGGCGTCGCCCGGTCGCTACCACTGGTGACAAGGATGTTCTTTTCATCTGCTACAGCCATCCCTGCCAAGCAGCAGACGACGACCAGCAGTCCTCGAAAAAGTTTAATCACAAGGCTAGATCCTCAGGTGTGAATGTCATCTTGAATGATCGATAAGGATTAAAATCGCTGGGTTTCATACCCTGCATTTCCGTTAAACGGCCAATATTCTTGACCGCCGCCACAGCCGAGCTATCGAACGGCCCGTCACCACTGGACTTGGCAACCGTCACAGACGTCACCGTGCCATCTGGCAACATGCCAATTTGCAGCACCACTGTCATGTTCTTGCGCGCGGACGGAGGACGAGCCCACCCTTCTGCGGCGCGAGCACGAATCAGGTCATCGAAACTGCCGGCGACCTCATCACCCTGCTCATCTGCCAAGGCTTGCTGACGTTGCGGCGTATCGGAAAGCAAATCGGCCAGGGCTTGCGCCTTTTTCTCTTCGGTCGACTTACGCGCTGCTTCCACGGCCTTTTTCTTGGCTGCATCGGCAGCCGCCTTTTTCTTCGCATCTTCGGCGGTTTTCTTCTTCGCCTCGTCAGCTACAGCCTTTTTCTTGGCGTCTTCGGCAGCTTTCTTCTTCGCATCTTCAGCAGCTTTTTTCTTGGCGTCTTCAGCGGCCTTTTTCTTGGCCTCTTCTTCCGCGGCCTTCTTGGCCTCTTCCTCAGATTTCTTCTTGGCTATGTCAGCCAGTTTTTTCTCTTCGGCTTTTTTGGCGTCGGTGGCCTTTTTGGCATCGTCGGCTTTCTTGGCTTCATCAGCCTTCTTCACCTCGTCCGCTTTCTTGGCCTCGCTCGCTTTGGCTTCGTCAGCCTTCTTGGCGTCTGCAGCCTTTTCGGCAGCCTCTTCCTTCTTTTGTTCCGCGGCCTTTACAGCTTCCTGCTCAACCTTCTTCTGCTCCATCTGCTCGACTTCGGTCTGGCGCGCGGCGGATTTTTTCGCCTCACCCGCAATCTTTTGATTGGTCTGGGTGGTCGCCTGACTTTTTGACTTCAGCTGATACAAGGTTGCCTGAACAATCGGCTTGGAAGGCGGCAGCTCCGGAGTCATGGCAAAACTGGCGAACAGCATGCCAAAAATCAGAACGTGCAGCCCTACCGCCCAGACTGTAGGCCAAAAAAAGTTTTCAGAGGCGGACGGCTCCCGCTGTTCGCGCATCAGGGAGCCTCGGTTATCAAGCCAACGTTACCGACTCCGGCCTTCTGCAGGCCACCCATGGCACCCATTACCGCGCCGTAATCCACGGTTTTGTCACCGCGAATAAAGACCTGGGTGTGCTTGCCGCCTTCATTGCCTGCGCGAATGATCTTGGTCACCGCATCAGTCATCTGGGGCAAGGTCATTGCCTTGTCCATCTGCTTGTCGGTATCGACTTCACTGCCAAGGTTCCAGAAATAGGTCTTGTCAGCCTTGATCGAAATGGTCAGAACCTGGGTGTTGTTGTCTTGCGGCAAAGCCTCGCTGGAGACCTTGGGCAAATCAACCTTTACACCCTGATTGAGCATCGGAGCGGTCACCATGAAGATGACCAGCAGCACCAGCATCACGTCGATGTAAGGCACTACGTTCATCTCGGCGACCGGCTTGCGCTTTTTGCGAGCTCGAGCGATTAAAGCCATTGGAAATTACCTGCTTATTCTTCGCTGGTGTGCACTTTGCGGTGCAGGATCGCCTGGAATTCGTCGGCGAAGGTGTAGTAGCGGCTGATCAGCGTTTCGCTACGCGCAGCAAAACGGTTGTAAGCAATAACCGCCGGGATGGCAGCGAAAAGACCGATGGCCGTTGCGATCAGTGCTTCGGCAATACCCGGTGCTACGGTTGCAAGCGTTGCTTGCTGGGCAGTTGCCAGGCCACGGAAGGAGTTCATGATGCCCCACACCGTACCAAACAGACCGATATACGGGCTGACGGAACCCACGGTGGCCAGGAACGGCAAGCTTTGCTCAAGCTTTTCTTCTTCGCGGGAAATCGCTACACGCATGGCACGTGCCACGCCTTCCATCACGGCTTCAGGATCGACACCAGGCTGCTGACGCAGACGGGAAAACTCTTTGAAACCAGCACGGAAGATTTGTTCAACGCCAGAGTCCGGATCCGGGTTGCTACCTGCCTGACGATACAGCTTCGACAAGTCGATACCCGACCAGAAACGCTCTTCAAAGCTTTCCAGGGCACGTCGACCGGCGCGCAGCATGGTGCTGCGCTGAAAAATCATGACCCACGAGGTAACCGATGCGGCCAGCAGGGTCAACATTACCAACTGCACAACAATGCTGGCATTGCTGACCAAGCTCCACATGGAGGAATGGTCGACGACGTTAGCTTCCACGCTTTATCTCCTGCTCTAAATGTTTACCCGCGCCGCTCACGTCGGCAAAGGCCGTACGTAAAGCTTCGGGAATGGCCCGGGGTTTGAAACTATCGGCGCGCACACAGGCCACCAAAAACTGCCCTTCACAGAGCAGCGTTGCATCTGCAGCCCGCCAGACCTGCTGTTTGAAACGCAGGCTGGCACGGTTGAGTTCTGTTACTTGCGCACTTACCAACAGTTCGTCGTCCAGTCGCGCCGGTGCGTGGTAGCGCGCCTCGCTGGAATGCACGACAAATAACAGGTTCTCGCCTGCCAGCTCGGATTGGGCAAAGCCCAGCTCCCGCAGCCTTTCGGTTCGAGCCCGCTCCATAAACTTTAGATAATTTACGTAATACACGACGCCACCCGCATCGGTGTCCTCGTAATAAACGCGACAGCGATGTGCGAACGGCTCAAGCCTGTTTTGCGCGCGCATACTCTAGTGCTTACTCCTCAGGTTGCCAATCCGCCAAACCACTGTTTTTCACGCTTCTTGAGCTTTATAAGCCAAGATTTTCAGCGCCAGCCCTTGAGACAGCAAAAACCTTGAAAAAATCGGTCATGGACCGCTTATTAATCGTCCAAAGCATTCAGAAATTCGTCTACCACAGGCATATCACCCAAGCGTGAAGGAATATTCAAGCCAAAGTGCAAATACGCATGCCGGGTCACCACACGCCCTCGTGGGGTCCGCATGATGTAGCCCTGCTGAATCAGATACGGTTCCAGCACATCCTCAATCGTATGCCGCTCTTCACTGATCGCGGCGGCCAGACTGTCAATGCCCACCGGCCCGCCATCGAACTTCTCGATCATGGTCAACAGCAAACGCCGGTCTTGATGATCAAAACCATGTTCATCAACATCCAGCAGGTTCAACGCCAGGTCAGCCACCGGCTTGGTGATATGCCCCTTGGCCCGCACTTCGGCAAAATCGCGCACCCGACGCAACAGACGGTTGGCGATCCGAGGCGTACCGCGAGCCCGGCGGGCAATTTCGTAAGCCCCTTCCGGGTCGAGCGGTAGCCCGAAGATATCGGCCGAACGACTGACAATCGTTGCCAGGTCGTCAGTACTGTAGAACTCCAGTCTCTGAACAATCCCGAAACGATCGCGCAACGGGTTCGTCAGCATCCCGGCCCGCGTCGTCGCCCCCACCAGGGTGAAAGGCGGCAAGTCGAGTTTGATCGAGCGTGCAGCTGGCCCCTCACCAATCATGATGTCGAGCTGAAAGTCTTCCATTGCCGGGTACAACACTTCTTCGACAATGGGTGACAGGCGATGGATTTCATCAATAAACAACACATCATGGGGTTCAAGGTTGGTCAGCAAGGCCGCCAGATCACCCGGGCGCTCCAATACGGGGCCTGAGGTGCTTTTGATCGACACCCCCATTTCCTGGGCGATGATGTTGGCCAGCGTGGTCTTGCCCAGCCCCGGCGGACCGAAAATCAGCGTGTGGTCCAGGGATTCCGAACGCCCGCGCGCGGCCTGAATAAACAGCTCCATCTGCTCACGCACGGTTGGCTGACCAATATAGTCGGCCAGGCTCAAAGGGCGAATCGCCCGATCCTGAACTTCTTCCCGGTCCCGCCCGCTTGGGGCAGCGGTTATCAAACGATCAGCATCAATCACTTAAATCATCCCCTTAAGGGCACGGCGGATCATGTCTTCACTGCTCAACGTTTTATCCTTGATCGCGGAAACCGCCTTGCTGGCTTCCTGAGGTTTATAGCCCAAAGAAATCAAGGCGCTGACCGCATCACTCTCGGCACTGGCCACTTGCAGCGGAGCATCCGGCTGATTGGGAACCAGAGCAAACATGCTCGGCACCTGCTCCCACGCCTTGAAACGATCTTTCAACTCAACCAGCAGCCGTTCGGCAGTCTTTTTGCCGACACCCGGAACCTTGGTCAAGGCCGACGTATCCTGGGCCTGTACGCAACGCACAAGCTCATCAACCTCCAGGCTGGACATCAACGCCAACGCCAGCTTTGGACCGACGCCGTTCAGCCGGATCAGCTCACGGAAGAAGTCGCGCTCTCGCTTGCCAATGAAACCATAGAGCAACTGGGCGTCTTCGCGAACAACCAGGTGGGTATGCAGGGTCAGAGGCTCACCGATGGACGGCAACCGATAGAGCGTAGTCATCGGCACTTCCAGTTCGTAGCCGAGGCCATTTACATCCAGAATCAGGTGCGGCGGCTGTTTTTCAGCCAGAGTGCCGCGCAAGCGTCCAATCACGTTTCAGATCCTTTTCTCTGGCCAGATCAATGGCTGACAAGTAGAACGACAGAGCCGCATCATTACAGATGGCGCCCTGCCAGCAAGCTTAATTAGGTTAAAAATCGCGCCTCAGAGCCGCAAACGCCCACCACGGCTGCGCGCTGCGCCCAGGCCATGGGGCAGCAGGCTCGAGCGAGTGTGCGCATGGCACAAGGCAATCGCCAGCGCATCCGACGCATCGATTTGCGGTTTGCTGGTCAGCTTGAGCAGATGCATGACCATCATCATCACCTGTTCCTTGTTGGCACCACCGGTGCCTGCCACGGCCTGTTTGACCTGGGTTGCCGAGTATTCGGCGATCTCCAGGCTTTCTTCGGCCCCGGCGACAATGGCCGCGCCCCTGGCCTGACCCAGCTTGAGTGCCGAATCGGCGTTGCGCGCCATAAAGACCTTTTCGATCCCCATAGTGACAGGACCGTACGTCTGAATAACCTCACGCACCCCGCGATAGACGATCTGCAACCGCTCATGCAGTTCGCCGCTCCCCGTGCGAATACACCCCGAAGCCACATACACACAGCCACGCCCAGTGTCTCGCACCACGCCATAACCGGTGATTCGCGAACCAGGATCGATACCAAGAATAAGAGTCATAACGCCTACAGCTTATGAAGTGACGCCCACCGGCACATACCCGGACAGCTTAAAGGCAGAAGCCGGAGGTGCACAGCGCCGCGATCATCGCGACGGCACACCTCCGGCCTCTTGATTGACGCAACCTGTGTATCAGCCAAGCTGTTCCAGGACAGCGTCAGGAATTTCAGCGTTGGAATATACGTTTTGTACGTCATCCAGATCCTCAAGCATGTCGATCAGCTTGAGCACCTTTTCAGCCCCTTCCAGATCCAGTTCGGCACTGGTGGTTGGCAACATGACGATCTCGGCATCAGTCGGAGCAAAGCCCGCTGCTTCCAGGGCGTTGCGAACCGCATAAAAGCTTGAAAACGAAGTGAATACGTCAATGGAGCCGTCATCGTTGGTCACCACGTCGTCGGCATCAGCCTCCATTGCAGCTTCCATCAAGGCGTCTTCATCAACGCCAGGCGCATAGGAAATCTGGCCCTTGCGCTCAAACAGATACGCGACCGAACCGTCAGTGCCAAGGTTACCGCCGCATTTGCTGAACGCATGACGTACAGCCGCTGCGGTGCGGTTACGGTTATCGGTCATGCATTCAACCATCACGGCAACGCCGCCAGGACCATAACCTTCGTAGCTCAGCTCGACCATATCGTCGGTATCAGCCGCACCGGCACCGCGGGCGACTGCGCGATCGATGATGTCGCGACTCATGTTTGCACCAAGGGCCTTGTCCAGCGCCAGACGCAGACGCGGGTTAGAACCCGGCTCAGCACCGCCTTGGCGGGCAGCTACGGTCAGCTCACGTATCCACTTGGTGAAAATCTTGCCTTTTTTGGCATCCTGACGCTCTTTGCGGTGCTTGATGTTCGCCCACTTAGAATGACCTGCCATAACGCACTCCGAATCCTTTTAAAAACCTTGCCCGGCTTGGCCCGGCAATAAAAATTCTCGACCCAAATGACAAAGGCGCATCCGGAGATGCGCCTTTGAGGGCCAGCTTTACTCAGCCTTAGGCTGTTCGCGCAAACGAATGTGCAACTCGCTCAGCGCTTTGTTATCAACCACACCCGGGGCCTGGGTCATGACGCAGGCAGCACTCTGGGTTTTCGGGAAGGCAATCACTTCACGAATCGACTGGGCACCGGTCATCAGCATCACCAGACGATCCAGACCGAATGCCAAACCACCATGGGGTGGTGCGCCGTATTTCAGTGCGTCCAGCAGGAAGCCAAATTTCTCTTCCTGTTCAGCTTCATTGATACCCAACAGGCGGAAGACCGCTTGTTGCATTTCCTTGCGGTGGATACGGATCGAACCGCCACCCAATTCAGTACCGTTGAGCACCATGTCATAGGCCCGGGACAGAGCGGTCGCCGGGTTGGCCTCGAGCTCTTGCGGCGAACACTTGGGTGCAGTGAACGGGTGATGCAAGGCGCTGAAGCTGCCATCAGCGTTTTCTTCGAACATCGGGAAGTCCACAACCCACATCGGTGCCCACTCGCACGTCAGCAGGTTCAGATCGTTACCAACCTTGATACGCAGGGCGCCCAGGGCTTCGCTGACGATCTTGGCCTTGTCGGCACCGAAGAACACGATGTCGCCATCAACCGCACCAACGCGATCCAGGATCACATTGAGGTTGGCTTCAGGGATGTTCTTGACGATCGGCGATTGCAGACCCTCAACACCTTTGGCGCGCTCGTTGACCTTGATATAGGCCAGGCCACGGGCACCGTAGATGCCGACAAACTTGGTGTAATCGTCGATCTGCTTGCGCG
Source organism: Pseudomonas sp. B424 (assembly GCF_055408345.1). Taxonomy (NCBI): domain Bacteria; kingdom Pseudomonadati; phylum Pseudomonadota; class Gammaproteobacteria; order Pseudomonadales; family Pseudomonadaceae; genus Pseudomonas; species Pseudomonas sp. B424. The sequence goes on from NZ_JBUZTL010000024.1 coordinate 50,583, forward strand.
GCATGCTCGCGCCGCCGGGAACGCGCAGTGCAGCGATGCGGCATTTAGGATCGTTGGCCGGGCCGCTGAATACCTTGAATTCCACATCCTTGAGCTGATCGGCAACATCAACCAGTTCCAGCGGGTTACGCAGGTCAGGCTTGTCGGAACCGAAACGGCGCATGGCCTCTTCCCAGGTCATGTGCGGGAACTCACCGAATTCCAGACCCAGCACTTCCTTGAACAGGTTGCGGATCATCTCTTCAGTCAGGCCCATGATCTCAGCTTCGTTCATGAAGCTGGTTTCGATGTCGATCTGAGTGAATTCAGGCTGACGGTCGGCACGCAGGTCTTCGTCACGGAAGCATTTGGCGATCTGGTAGTAGCGATCAAAACCGGCAACCATCAACAGCTGCTTGAACAGCTGCGGCGATTGCGGCAAGGCAAAGAAAGAACCGGCGTGGGTACGGCTTGGTACCAGGTAGTCACGTGCGCCTTCTGGCGTCGCACGAGTCAGGATTGGTGTTTCAACGTCAAGGAAGCCGTTTTCGTCCAGGAAGCGACGGATGCTGGTGGTCATGCGCGAACGCAGACGCAGCTTCTCGAGCATTTCCGGGCGACGCAGGTCGATAAAGCGATAGCGCAGGCGGGTTTCTTCGCCAACGTCGGAGAACTCGTTGAGCGGGAACGGCGGGGTTTCCGCTTCGTTCAATACTTCCAGCTCGTAACCCAGCACTTCGATCATGCCCGACGCCATGTTGGCATTGCCTGCGCCGGCCGGACGCAGACGCACCTTGCCGGTGATCTTTACCACGTACTCACTGCGCACACGGTCAGCGGCAGCGAAGGTCTCGGCGCGATCCGGGTCAAACACCACCTGGGCCAGACCATCACGATCACGGATATCGAGGAAAATCACCCCACCGTGGTCACGGCGACGATGGACCCATCCGCAAAGGGTAATTTCCTGGCCTTCCAGGCTTTCGTTCAGTTGGCCGCAATAATGGCTGCGCATCATGGTAGTGGTTTCACTTCTCGTAATTCGAAATTCGGTGGAGGTCTTGCGCACCGACGGTGCTGGTAACAATGCAAGAGCCCGCTTGTGTTCTGACTGCGTTCGTTCTACCTCAGTCGGATTTATCGCCGCCTGCCAGATTCTTTTTCGAGCCTGTCTTGAAGTCTGTTTCGTACCAGCCTGTACCGCTGAGGCGAAAGCCTGGCATGGACAGCATTTTCTTCAGTTCAGGTGCCTGACAGGCAGGACAATCGACCAGCGGTGGGGCGCTGATCTTTTGAATGGCTTCCAGTTGATGACCACAGGAAGCACATTGGTAATCGTACATGGGCATTGGCGCGTCTCGACAATCCGTTAGCGGCAACCCTTAAAGAGGGCCACGCAGCAAAGGGCGAGATTATATATGGTAAATCGAGCTATTGCAGCCGCATGAGCAGCCAGAACGCCTCAAATGCATCATAAATATTGTGCGATTACAAGCCATCGAACGCCCTCCTCCTCCAGCCAGCCACACCTCCTCACCCCACAAACACCTGTTCTTGCGCCGCCCCCCGAGAATCCCGTACCGCTTTCAATAAATGCATGACGCAGACAACCCGAATGAGCCCGCTGAAGTTTTTTACCCCCCCATGCCGCAAGTGCACTTCACGGTCAATGTAAGACAGCAGCGTATTAATTGAACAATCATTAATACGCGAAATATCGGACAGAACTTCCCAGTACACTTCTTCGAGCCTTAAACAGGTGGCAAAACCATTCAACCTGACTGATCGTGAAAGTGGCCGGGCCAGGGTCATTCCGAAATCAAGAACCACGGGGTCAACCCCAACTCTTTGCAGTAATCTACCTCCTGCGTTTTCTTGCCGAATCAATCGTCCCATTGTTAGAGCACTCCCTTGCACGCTAATAAAATCGAGCAATATTTTTTTGAAGAACTGACCTCATAAAACAATATGTAAAAATTCATATCCAGCGGATCAAACCCTCATACCTGTAGGAGGGCTCTCGGCGCCCCCGGAGAATATGGGCGAGCCCGAATGCCTCGCGAACGGCCCGACCACAGGGGTGCGTGGACCCGCGCATGGGCAGTCAATTAATAAAAAGGAATGACGCACGCCTCTTCAACAAACACTCCTAGACGACTCTAAATACGCCCACTGGCAAACACAAAGACGAATACTGAATACAATTTAAAAGTGCACACCTTTACGCACCTGCTTATATAGCCGAAGACAAACTTCACCACTGCAACCCCCTAACAGACAATTACGCACTTGCGCAAAATACCGGCACATACACCAACACGCTCCCCGGATAGCGCAACCACCTTCCCCCAGAACCGCCACACCAAAAAAACGAAAGTTCACGACCAACGGTTGCCATCACATCGACTCCAGCCGCATTTACACTTAGTTACTGCCAGACAGCATCACACGCCCAGCCCGAAACCAATGGACTACATGCGTCTAGGACACGGCTTTCGTGAGATTAAGGATTTAGTGGGCGCTCCCCCTGCAGGAGCCCCTACAGGTATCTCAATACGCTTAATTTGAGTAGCCCCAAGCTTTGCTGTTAAATAGGCAGCGTGTCGCCCTTTCCAAGCCTCTGGCGAGGACGCATAGGCTGATGACCGCACGTGTCCAGCGCCTCCATTTTTTTCTGAAGCGAACCGTGTGCCATCAGCTCTTCCTTGCGATCCATCTTAATGTGAGTCAATTGAAATGTTGAAAATCGTCCACCTGCTAACGGGTGCAGCGGCTTTGCTGCTGTCCTTTATTCCCAGCCTGCAATCTGAAGCACAACCTTACCTCCAACATCCTGATGCTCTTTATCTGGCTTTTTTTGGCCTGTTGAACCTGACACTGGCTCCAGTCATTCCGTTCTGGAATAAAGGCCCGCGTCACCAACTGCAAAATCTGGTCAGCGCCCTTCTGGTGCTTTCCGTTGTACTGCAAACCCTTACCCTGTTCGGCCTGCTGCTGCCGATCGGTGACCAGCCCGCTGTTCTGCTAGGCCTTACCCCGGCAGTAATTGCGGTATTGCTTCATCTGGCTGTCAGCTTCTACAAATCGTCACCTTCGACGTCCTCGCAAAGCTATGACATGACCAACCGCGATACAGGAACTGTAAAGTGGTTCAACACCTCGAAGGGCTTCGGGTTTATCTCCCGAGATTCCGGCGATGATATCTTCGTTCACTTTCGCGCCATTCGTGGCGAAGGCCACCGGGTTCTGGTGGAAGGGCAGCGCGTCGAGTTCTCCGTTATGAACCGCGACAAAGGCCTCCAAGCTGAAGACGTGATCGCAGCGCTGCCGCGCCGCTGATTTCAGCCTGAAAAAAACCGCGACCAGCTTGGCTGGTCGCGGTTTTTTTTTGCCCGCGAAAAGACTTAATAGTGAGGAGGCGGCGCTTCTTCCTCAAATGACTCGAACTGCCCGCCCATTTCTTCCTGGCGCTTGAGCAGCGCAGCCATCTGCATTTGCAAACGATCTACCGCGTTCTGCTGCATCACCAGCACATCATTCAATGCCTGAATGGTGTCGTCCTGAAAAGCCAAACGACTTTCAAGGTCCATCACTCGCGCTTCAAGCGTCACAATCAACCCTCCGAAAAAGTGAAACCAGCGTCAAAAGCCGACGCCAGCCTGTCCCGGACAGCGCATACATCTGCCTGCGTATACGGTTGTGCAGGATGCTTGCCCCAAACCGGCCCAGGCCATGCCACGTCAGCCTGATAACGAACAATCACATGCATGTGCAACTGGCTGACAACATTACCCAATGTGGCAACATTCATTTTATCAGCACCGAAGACCTCTTTAAGCACCCGCGCCAAGGCAGTCGTCTCACCCCACATCAGTTGCTGGTCATGGTCATCCAATTGAAATAATTCGGTTATACCCTCACGACGAGGTACCAGAATGAACCAGGGGTAATTCGAATCATTGGAAAGCAGCAAGCGGCACAAGGGGAAGTCCCCTATCAGCCAGGTATCCTCTTGAAGACGTGTATCCAAAGCGAACACTGGGGGCTCTCCTGTTTGACCGTTCGTTTCAGTTCGATTCAACGGACGATGAGACTCATCAGCCGCCAAATGACAGAAGTGAAGGATACCCTTGATTGGTACCCATATCACGCCAGCAACCACGGATGCCCACCCGAAATACCGCGCCACACGCTCAATCAACACCCTTTAAACACTTGTGCACCAAAACTGCACAGCGCGAATGCTTTTAGTGCGCTAAAACGTCACCGACCACCCCAACAGGTGTTAACCGGTAACGTTTCAAGATCACACATGCAACGAAAACGTCTCTTTGCAACGAAATGCAGCCAGTCGGACTCCGCCTTATCGCCATTTGACCCAAGCCACATCAGGCCTCAGCGCTCGAAAAAGAGAAAAAGTATTTATTTTTTCCAGATACTGCAGTTTGAGCATGCTTGTTGCATAGAGCATTACATAGTCGTCAGAGCTTGCGCCGGAGTGCAGAAGCCTGACGATAGATAACAATAGCTGAACCGTAGGAATTTGGAGTTTTGTTGCGCAGAAAGCGTGTACCACACCTATACGCCCGACGCGAAAAACAGCACTAAGTACATGCTGAAACCAGGCACAACGCTACGCGCTTGCGACATGTAGGGTGCAATTTGCGACGCAGCTGTAAAGAAGCTGAAAGCTTATGAGAGCAAGTATCGCCAACATTGCCGGCGTGATATAAGTTTGCGCCGACACAAAAAGAAAGAGCCGCCCAGATAATAAATTCAGGTGGGACGGCAGTACTCTTCCTAAAAACCAAAGGAGCAAATCACGATGCGCGTGATGAAGTGGAGCATGATCGCCCTGGCTGTTTCAGCCGGTACTACCCAGTTCGCAATGGCCTCGTCCCAGGACGATGCCAAAGGTTTCGTTGAAGACAGCAAGCTGACTTCCAAAACCCGCATGCTGTACATGAACCGTGACTTCCGTAATGGCGCTGGCAACATTGCCAAGCCAGGCGGCGGCTTTAAAAGTGGTTATCGCGAAGATTGGGGCCTGAGCGAACTGCTTAACTACCAGTCCGGCTTCACCCAGGGCACCATCGGTGTCGGCGTTGATGCTTTCGCCATGGGCACAGTACGCCTGGACGGCGGCGCTGGTCGCCAAGGCAACGGTCTGTTCGCCACCAAGAGCGACGGTTCTCCGGAAGATACCCAGTCTAAAATGGGCGGCGCGGTCAAGTTCCGTCTCTCCGACACCGTTCTGAAATACGGCAACCAGTTCGTTTCCAGCCCGGTATTCTCCACCGACGACAGCCGTCTGCTGCCAGAAGTTGCTACCGGTACCTTGATCACCAGCAATGAAATCAAGGGTCTTGAGTTGTCCGCAGGTCGCTTCACCGCCCTGAGCTCGCAGACAGGTATGGCTCGTGACAGCATCAACGGTCCAGGCGCAGCTGGCCTGACTGCTGCCAACATCGCTGGCGCGACCTACCAGTTCACTGACAACTTTGTCGGTGGCGTGGCTGCATCCGACGTTGAAGACTACTTCAAGAAGCAGTACATCAACCTGAACTACACCCTGCCTATCGCAGAGTCTCAGGCCCTGAACTTCGACTTCAACGGCTATAAAACCACCAGCGACGGCAAAGAACTGCTGGGCGACGTGGACAACAAGATCTGGAGCTTGGCAGCGGCTTACAGCATCGGCGCACACAAGTTCACCGTTGCTCACCAGCGCTCCACCGGTGACAGCGGTTACAACTACGGCATCGATGGTGGCGGCAGTATCTTCCTCGCTAACTCCGTGCAGTACTCCGACTTTAACCAACGTGACGAACGCTCCTGGCAGGGTCGCTACGACCTGAACATGACCAGCTACGGCGTTCCAGGCCTGAGCTTCATGGCTCGCTATGTTAAAGGCGATAACATCTCCACCAGCACGGGCGAAGGCAAAGAGCACGAGTTCGACTTCGAGACCAAATACGTATTGCAGGAAGGCCCGGCCAAAGACCTGTCCTTGCGTCTGCGTAGCGCGGTTTACCGCACCAACGGCAACAACAGCGTGAACGGCACAGACAACAACGACGTACGTATCATTGCCGAGTACCCACTGAACATCTTGTAACCAAGGCCTTAGGGCTCTAGTTGCAAACACACTGTTTAGTGAAAGCCACGCACCTGTCTCAGGGCGTGGCTTTTTATTGGCCGACATAAAACCAAGTTATATAGCAAGCTAACTAACAACATCGAATGCAACTAATTATCAGTTATGCATATGTGTCCGATCTTGCATTCGCAACGGCGACCACAAGCGACAAAAACAATTAAAGGGGCATTCGCCCCTTTAATTGTTTACCCGTACCCGACTCAACTATCAGATGCAGTGTCCGGCCTTATTCCGCAGCCACTTCCTGAACCACACGAACTACACGCTGTGGGAAAGGAATATCAACACCTTCGGCTTTCAAGCGATCACGGGAGTGCTCGTTAAGCATAAACAGCACATCCCAGTAATCCGGCGTGTTAACCCAAACGCGCAGCGACATGGTGATCGCACTTTCGCCCAAGGCAGTCACCACCACAACAGGAGCAGGATGTTTCAGCACGCGCGGGTCATCGGCCAGCGCCAGCAACACTTCACGCACCTTCTGCAGATCCGCCTCATAGTCCACACCCACATCAAACACCACCTTGCGCGTCGGTTGACGGTTGTAGTTGGTGATGATGCCGTTGGACAGGTTGCCGTTTGGCACGATGACGGTTTTGTTGTCACCGGTGCGCAACACGGTGTGAAAGATCTGGATACTGTCGACAGTACCGCTCACACCTTGCGCTTCGATCCAGTCACCGATCTTGAACGGGCGGAACAACAGGATCAGTACCCCCCCGGCAAAATTGGCCAGGCTGCCCTGCAACGCCAGACCGATGGCCAGACCCGCAGCACCGATGGCCGCCACAAACGACGTAGTCTGGATGCCGATCATTGAAGCTACGCTGACGATCAGCAGTATCTTTAGAATGATATTGGCCAGGCTGCTGATAAAGCCTTGCAGCGCCAGATCGGCCTTTCTCAGCGCCAGCAGTTGCCCAATCTTGACGGTCAGGCGGTTGATCAACCACCAGCCTACTGCCAGCGTGATCAATGCAAGCAGTACACGACTACCGTATTCCATGATCATAGGAAGCCAAGACTGTGAGGTCTTGATCAATTGATCGACTTCAGCATTCAAATCCATTTACATCTCCTCGCGCCATTACCCGGCAGCGTCATGTATTCAGCAAGACGATTGAGCAGCTTAGCCGCTCAATCGTTTTTGCAGCGCCCAGGGAGGTCGGACGTCAATGACCGCCAGAGGTTCCCCGAGCCCGTGATCAGTCGCGGAAGTTATTGAACTGCAGTGGCATGTCGAACGTTTTGGCCCGCAGGGCAGCAATTGCGTCCTGCAAGTCATCACGCTTTTTGCCGGTAATGCGCACTTGCTCGCCCTGAATAGCGGCTTGTACCTTGAGCTTGGCATCCTTTACGTGAGCAACGATCTTCTTCGCCAGCTCTTTATCAATGCCTTCCTTGAGCACGGCTTCCTGCTTCATCAGCTTGCCCGAAGCATAAGCGTCCTTGACCTCAAGGCACTGAACGTCGATCTTGCGCTTGACCAGTGCCAGCTTGAGGATCTCGATCATGGCCTCCAGCTGGAAGTCGGCTTCAGCGGTCAAGTTCACCGTCAGGTCCTTCTCCTTGAACTCAAAAGTGCCTTTGCCCTTGAGGTCATAACGACGGTCCAGTTCCTTGACGGCGTTCTCGACGGCGTTGGTGACTTCGTGCTTGTCCAGTTCGGATACCACGTCGAACGACGGCATGTAATTTTCTCCAATAATAAAGGGCGCGCTCAACACAGATGGAGCACGCCTGACCTGACAGTTAAAATGCGCGGGCATTATAGCGGTTCTTCGACCTCATTCACTTGCGAGCTCACATGCCAGATTCGGCCATGCCTCAACGCCTTCCAGACACGCCCGCCCGGGTATCGACCACCTGGTACATTCTAGGTGCCGGCAGCATGGGTGCATTGTGGGCCACCCGACTGGCGCGGGCGGGGCTGCCCGTCAAGCTCATCTTGCGCAACCCTGCCCGCCTGAACGCGTACAACGCGGTACAGGGCCTGACATTGGTTGAAGGCCCACACGCACAACAATGGGCCATCAACGCACAGACCCCGGACACCAACGAGCCAATCCAGCGCCTGTTGGTCACGTGCAAGGCCTATGACGCAGAACAGGCCGTTGCGCAAATCGCCGGGCGACTTGCCCCGGGTGCAGAGCTGATCCTGCTGCAGAATGGCCTCGGCAGCCAGCAAGCCGTGGCCGCCCTCGTGCCCCAAGCTCGCTGCATCTTCGCCTCCAGCACCGAAGGGGCCTTTCGCGAAGATGACTGGCGCGTGGTATTTGCCGGCCTTGGCCACACCTGGCTGGGCGATGCCGATCAAGGCCAGGCCCCGCAATGGCTTGAAGAGCTTCAGCGTAGCGGTATTGCGCACGAATGGAGCCCGAATATTCTGAGCCGTCTATGGCGCAAACTGGCACTTAACTGTGCGATCAACCCACTGACGGTGCTCCACGACTGCCGCAATGGCGGCCTGCAAGCGCACGGCGAAGACGTGAGCATCCTGTGCACCGAACTCGGCGCCCTGCTTGAGCACTGCGGCCAGGCTGACGCCGCTGTCGATCTGGCCGCAGAAGTAAACCGGGTGATCCTGGCCACCGCCAACAACTTCTCCTCCATGCACCAGGATGCCAGCCAGGGCCGGCGCACCGAAATCAGCTACCTGCTGGGCTATGCCTGCGAAGCCGCCCGCAGCCGACAGTTCGCCGTGCCACACTTGCAACACTTGCACCAACGCCTGACCCAATACCTGCAGCAGCACGGATTGCCCTGCGACTGAGGGCCGCGCTACCCTGCCAGCTTGTCCTTCTCTATGTGGCCGCCCCATGCCCTTGCGCCAGCGCCTCGAAAACCTCCCGGTCGGCCAGAAACTGCTGGCCGCCCTCCTCGTGCTGCTGGCTACCGTGCTGCTGGTGGCCAATCTGACGTTTATCAGCGTGGCGTACTGGATCTCCCACGAGAGCACTGCGCCTCAGGCCTTACAGACACTGGGCCAGTTGACCGCCAACCCCGACCTGATCGTTCAGGCGCTGGACTCGCCAGACAAAGCCAAAGCCCTGCTCAATGAAATCGGCAGCTATGCCCCGCTGCGCGCCGCCGCGATTTATGACAGTGCCGGCAACCTGCTGGTGCAGTTGCAACACGGTGAGCACCTGCCGCTCCCGGAGCACTATCGCCAGATTGAAGCCTGGAGCCTGACCGAGCTGCGCAGCCATCAGGTCACACGCCTGCACCACGGTGATCAGCCTCCCGGGCATTTGCTGCTGGTCGCCAGCAGTGAACTGCCCATGGCCTTCTACACCGGCACTCTGACTGCCAGCCTGGGGATTCTGGTATTCAGCGTTTTGCTGTGGTTCGTGGTGGCACGCCAGATCAAGCGCCTGATCACCCAGCCCATTCACCGGCTTGAAGAGCTGTCTCGCCAGGTCACCCGGGAAGAGAACTACGCATTACGCGCAGCGCCAGGCAACAACGACGAGATCGGCAGCCTGGCCAGAGCATTCAATACCATGCTGTCGCGCATCGAAGTACGCGACCAGGAGCTACAGCGTGCCAGGGATGAAGCCCAGGCTGCGTACGACCAGGCTCAGGCGCTGGCTGAAGAAACCCGCAATACCAATCGCAAACTGGAGCTGGAAGTACAGGTACGCAGCAAAATCGAGAAAAAACTCACAGGTTTTCAGAACTACCTGAACTGCATCATCGACTCCATGCCTTCGGCCCTGATAGCACTGGACGAACAGCTCTATGTGACGCAATGGAACCAGGAAGCCAGCGCCCTGTCGGGGACAGAGTTGGACGAAGCGCTGAACAAGCCGATTTATCTGGCCTTTGAACCCCTCAAGCCCTTTCTGCCACAGCTCAAGGACACCATAGACCACCATCGGGTGGTAAAAATTGAACGCGTCACCTGGGGCCAGGGCGAAGACGCCCGCCACTACGCCCTGACCTTCTACCCGCTCATGGGCGGCGGCGGGCGCGGCGTGGTCATCCGGATCGATGACATTACCCAGCGCCTGTCGCTGGAAGACATGATGGTGCAGTCAGAAAAGATGCTTTCCGTCGGCGGACTGGCTGCCGGCATGGCCCACGAGATCAACAACCCACTGGGCGCCATCCTGCACAACGTGCAGAACATTCGCCGGCGCCTGTCGAACGATCTGCCCAAGAACATCGAACAGGCCGAACAGATCGGCATCGACCTGGATGTGGTCAATAAATACCTGCTGGCCCGGGAAGTCCCCAAGCTCCTGGACGGCATTCAGCAGGCCGGTGCGCGGGCGGCAAAAATCGTGACCCACATGCTCAGCTTCAGCCGCCGCAGTAACCGGCAAATGAGCCCCTGCGATTTATCGGCACTGATTGACCAGGCTCTGGATATCGCCAGCAATGATTTTGATTTGGCCATTGGCTTTGACTTCATGGGGCAAGCCATTGTTCGCCAGTTCGACCCACAACTCGGCCCCGTGCCTGTCATCCCCAATGAACTGGAGCAGGTGTTGTTAAACCTGTTGAAAAATGCCGCCCAGGCGATTCATCAACGCACCGACAAGCATGAGCCGGGGCGCATTACCCTGCGTACCCGACTGAACCCGCCATGGGCCGAAATCCAGGTCGAGGACAACGGTGTCGGAATGCCGGAGCCTGTGCGAAAACGGATTTTCGAACCCTTCTTCACCACCAAGGAAGTGGGCCAGGGCACGGGGCTGGGCCTGTCCGTGTCGTACTTCATCATCACCAATAACCACAAGGGGCAAATGGAAGTGCATTCAACCTTTGGCCAAGGTACTTGCTTCACCCTGCGCCTGCCTTTGGCTGGCAATCTGATAGCCTGCGACGAATCAATCAAGGTGGAACAGTAAACATGGGCTTTCGCTTATCGAAAATTTATACCCGCACCGGCGACAAGGGCGAGACAGGACTTGGCGACGGCCGTCGTGTGCCCAAGGATCACCCCCGGATCGAAGCTATCGGCGAAGTCGATACACTTAATAGTCAGGTCGGCCTGCTCCTTGCCGGGCTTTCCGAGCACAGCGCCCGCAACCCAGGCCTCAACGAGCTGATTGAAGTGCTTGAGCCCTGCCAGCACCGGTTGTTTGACCTGGGAGGGGAACTGGCGATGCCGGTGTACCAGGCGCTCGACAACGCAGAAATCGAACGGCTCGAAGCCGCGATTGATCGCTGGAACGAAGAATTGGGCCCGCTGCAGAATTTCATTCTGCCCGGTGGTTCGAGCCTGATCGCCCAAGCCCATGTTTGCCGCTGCCTGGCGCGCAGCGCCGAACGCCGCTGCCAGCAGCTCAATGCGCTGGAACCGTTGGCCGGGGTGGGGTTGGCTTATATCAATCGTTTGTCTGATTTGCTGTTTGTCGCAGCGCGCCTGATTGCCAGGCGCCAGGGAATTTCAGAAATCCTGTGGCAGGCGGCGACCAAGCCGAAAGCTTAACCGCCAGACAAAGACCTGTGGGGGGCTGACACCATCGCTGGCAAGCCAGCTCCCACAAAAGCCCCCTGCACACCTTGCCAGGTTTTAAGCTTCTGGCCAGAACGCCCGAATGCCGGCAACACCTTGGGCACCGATATCCCACGCCTGCTGACGATCATCCGGCCCCAAACCACCCAACAAAAACACCGGTTTGCCGAAGCTGGCGATCAACTGCTGCGCCTGCTCCCAACCCAAAGGCTGTGCATCAGGGTGCGTCAGGGTCGGCAACACCGGGGACAAGGTGACAAAGTCCACATCCATCTGCTCAGCCAGCGCCAGTTCTTCAGCGTTATGGCACGAAGCCGCCAGCCAGCGATCTTTCGCAAGAGGCCTGCCCTTGGGCGCGTACTTGCGCAATTGCGCGGCAGTCAAATGCCAACCGGCGGAAGGAAAATCCCCTAACCACTCCAGCGGCCCCTTGAGCATCAGTTGCGCCTTGCCTGCACACAAGCCGGTGGCATCCACCGCCAGATCGCGGTACTTGGGGTCATAACCGTTGGGCGCACGCAGCTGAACCAGCTTGATACCGCCCGCAACCGCCTTTTGTATGCCGCGCAGAAGCTGCGGTGCTTCAAGCTCGTCCGGGGTGATCAGGTATTGATCGGACAAACGTGCAGCCGCGACAATCGGCTGGTTGGCCTCAGGGAACGCGTAATCCGCCAATTCCCGCGGGCTGACCCATGCCAATGGCTGGCCTTCCGCACCATGGGGCTCACCGGAAAAAGCCGAAACCTCCCATACATCCAGCAGAACGTGCTTGTCAGGGTAATCGTGCTGAACCTTGATCAAGGGGCGAGCCGCCTCTACCACAATGCCCAGCTCTTCCTTCAATTCGCGGCCCAACGCAGCCTCGACAGACTCCCCGGCCTCAACCTTGCCACCGGGAAACTCCCAAAGCCCGCCTTGATGCTGGGTATCAGCGCGACGAGCGATCAGTATCTTGCCGTTTGCACCCCGGATAACGGCCGCAGCCACATGAACTCGTTTCACCCTTGTACTTCCTCTAATCCGGCCTGTTGCCAGGCTTTAAACGCAGGCCACTGGTAAATGGCGTCAACATAAGCTTCATCTGCTGCCGAGAGGGCAACGCGATAAGTACGAAGGCGCACAGCCACCGGTGCGAAAAACGCATCTGCCACGCTCAGTCGCCCGAACAGATAAGGCCCGCTCTCGGTTGCCACTGCGCGGCACTCCGCCCACAGAGCGCTCATTCTTTCGATATCGACCCGAGCCTCGTCCGGCATGGGTACCAGCGCCCGATCATGGCTCAAATCAAATGGCAAATTGCCTCGCAGGCCAAAAAAGCCACTGTGCATCTGTGCACACGCCGATCGGGCTTGAGCCCGCGCAGCGATATCTGCCGGCCACAATTGAGCCGCCGCAAAGCGTTCATTCAGGTATTCCGCAATCGCCAACGAATCGGCGATGGTGCCGTGCTCAGTCTTCAACAACGGTACTTTGCCCGTCGCCGAGTGCTGCAGGATAAGTGCACGGGTATCAGGCTGGCCCAGCTTGATCAGTTGCTCAGTATAGGAAGCACCCGCCAGATCCAGCGCCAACGCGCTACGCAGGGACCACGAAGAATGCAACTTGTCGCCGATGATCAGGTGGAAGCTCATATGAAGGCACCTTGAGAAAAAGCGAGAGCAAAATCACGGGGCCAGCCGTGCAGAGTCCACTGGCAGGCCCGTGATGTCGAGACGACTCAGGTACGGTATTCGGCGTTGATTTTCACGTACTCGTGAGACAGATCCGTGGTCCAGATGGTCTCGCTGCATGCGCCGCGGCCCAACTCGATACGGATGGTAATTTCTTCACGAGCCATCACCGCCGAACCCTGCTCCTCGGTGTACGCAGCTGAACGGGCGCCGCCACTGGCGATGCAGACTTCACCGAGGAATACGTCAATCTTGCTGACGTCCAGATCCGGCACGCCAGCACGGCCCACGGCGGCCAGGATGCGACCCCAGTTCGGGTCCGAGGCAAACAGCGCGGTCTTGATCAACGGCGAGTGGGCCACGGTGTAACCCACGTCCAGGCATTCCTGATGGTTGGCCCCGCCATTGACCTCAACGGTGACAAACTTGGTGGCGCCTTCGCCGTCGCGCACGATGGCCTGGGCCACTTCCATGCAGACTTCGAGCACCGCCTGCTTCAGCGCCGCAAACAGAAGGCCGCTGGCTTCAGTGATTTCTGGCAAAGCAGCCTTGCCGGTGGCGATCAGCATGCAGCAATCGTTGGTCGAGGTATCGCCATCGATAGTGATGCGGTTGAACGACTTGTTCGCGCCATCGAGCAGCAAGTTTTGCAGCACTCCGCGTGAGACTTTGGCGTCGGTGGCGATATAGCCCAGCATGGTGGCCATGTTTGGACGAATCATGCCTGCACCCTTGCTGATGCCAGTCACGGTGATGGTCACGCCTTCGTGCTCGAACTGACGACTGGCACCTTTGGGCAAGGTGTCGGTGGTCATGATACCGATGGCGGCCTCTGCCCAGTTGCTCTCGGACAAGTCATCCAGCGCGGCTTGCAGTGCGCCTTCGATTTTCTCGACCGGCAGTGGCTCGCCAATCACACCGGTGGAGTACGGCAGTACGGCACTGGCATCAACACCGACCAGCTTGGCCAGCGCATCACACGTGCGTGTAGCCGCTGCCAGGCCAGGCTCACCGGTGCCCGCGTTGGCATTGCCGGTGTTGGTCAGCAGGTATCGGACAGAGCCTTTCACACGCTGCTTGGCCAAAATGACCGGTGCTGCGCAAAACGCATTCAGGGTGAATACGCCCGCCACGCTGGAACCTTCGGCGCAGCGCATCACAACCACATCCTTGCGCCCTGGACGCTTGATACCGGCTGAAGCAATACCCAGCTCAAAACCGGCAACCGGGTGCAAAACAGGCAAAGGACCAAGACCAACAGCCATGACGCGCTCCTAAAAATAAGTTCTGTGCGCCGCCGCAAAGGGACGGGAATTCAATGGTAAAACGCCGCGACGGCTAATGCCGGTCGCGGCGCAGGTGTTTCAGCAATTGAAGCGGGCTTTAGTTGATTTGCCCGTGACAATGCTTGAATTTTTTACCCGAGCCGCAGTAGCACAGCTCGTTGCGGCCCAGCTTCGGCTCGCTACGAACAGGTTCGGTCACGACGTCAGCCACATCGGCGCCTTCCAGCACCTTGGCCAGCGCATCCGGCTGGTCGAGGCCCGGCGCTTCGGCATGCTGGAACTGCATGCGTGAAGCCAGGTCTTCAGCTTCCTGACGCAGACGGGATTCCTCTTCGACAGGATCTTCACGGCGAACCTGTACATGGGACAGTACACGGATCGAATCACGCTTGATCGAATCAAGCAGCTCGGAGAACAGGTTGAACGACTCGCGCTTGTACTCCTGCTTCGGATTCTTCTGCGCATAGCCGCGCAAGTGGATACCGTGGCGCAGGTGGTCCATGGTCGACAGGTGGTCTTTCCACAAGTCATCCAGTACACGAAGAACAATCTGCTTCTCGAACGTGCGCAACGCGTCAGCGCCGGCCTGCTCTTCTTTCTCGTTGTAAGCCGCAATCAGTTCGTTCAGCAGCTTCTCACGCAGGGTTTCTTCGTACAGGTGGTCATCTTCGTCGAGCCATTGCTGGATCGGCAGTTTCACACCAAAGCCGCTTTCGATTGCAGATTCCAGACCTTTGACGTCCCACTGTTCCGGCAACGATTGAGGCGGGATATGCGCGCTGATGGTGCTGTCGAGAACGTCCTTGCGGAAGTCGGCGATGGTTTCGCCAATATTGTCAGCGGCCAGCAACGTGTTACGCATGTGATAAATCACTTTACGCTGTTCGTTGTTGACGTCATCGAACTCCAGCAATTGCTTGCGGATGTCGAAGTTGCGACCTTCAACCTTGCGCTGCGCCTTTTCGATAGCGTTGGTCACCATACGGTGCTCGATCGCTTCGCCAGACTGCATGCCCAGGGCCTTCATGAAGTTCTTCACCCGGTCAGAGGCGAAGATGCGCATCAGGCTGTCTTCAAGCGACAGGTAGAAACGGCTGGAACCGGCATCACCCTGACGACCGGCACGACCACGCAGCTGGTTGTCGATACGGCGCGATTCATGACGCTCGGAAGCGATCACGTGCAGGCCACCCGACTCCAGTACTTGCTGGTGACGTTTTTGCCAGTCGGCCTTGATCTGTGCGATCTGCTCAGGAGTCGGGTTTTCAAGGGAAGCCACTTCCACTTCCCAGTTACCGCCCAACAGGATGTCAGTACCACGACCCGCCATGTTGGTAGCAATGGTCAGTGCGCCCGGACGACCGGCCTGTGCAATGATTTCAGCTTCTTTTTCGTGAAACTTGGCGTTCAGAACCTTGTGCTCAATACCTTCCTTGTTCAGAAGGCTGGACATGTGTTCCGAGGTTTCGATGGTTGCCGTACCCACCAGTACCGGACGACCCTTGGTCATGCAGTCCTTGATGTCAGCAACGATTGCCGCGTACTTCTCGTCCGCAGTGAGGAACACCAGGTCGTTATAGTCTTTACGGGCCAGCGGCTTGTTCGGCGGGATAACCATCACCGACAGGCCGTAGATCTGGTGGAATTCAAATGCTTCGGTGTCGGCAGTACCGGTCATGCCCGACAGCTTGTTGTACAGACGGAAGTAGTTCTGGAAGGTGGTCGAAGCCAGGGTCTGGCTCTCTGCCTGAATGTTCAGGCCTTCTTTCGCTTCAATCGCCTGGTGCAGGCCTTCGGACAGACGACGGCCCGGCATGGTACGACCGGTGTGTTCGTCGACCAGCAGTACCTGGCCGTCTTCAACGATGTATTCAACGTTGCGATTGAACAGCTTGTGGGCGCGCAGTGCCGCGTACACGTGGGTCAACAGGCCCAGGTTATGCGCGGAGTACAGGCTTTCGCCCTCTGCGAGCAGACCGATCTGGGTCAGCATGTCTTCAACAAACTGGTGACCGGCTTCGTTCAGCTCAACCTGGCGGGTCTTCTCGTCGATCGTGAAGTGGCCAGCCTTGGTGACTTCGCCTTCAACTTCCTCGACGTGCAGCTCAAGACGCGGGATCAGCTTGTTGATTTCGGTGTACAGCTTGGAACTGTCTTCGGCCTGGCCGGAGATGATCAGCGGGGTACGGGCTTCATCGATCAGGATGGAGTCGACTTCGTCGATCACTGCGAAATTGAGCTCGCGCTGGAATTTTTCTTCCATGCTGAAAGCCATGTTGTCGCGCAGGTAGTCGAAGCCGAACTCGTTGTTGGTACCGTATGTGATGTCGGCGGCGTAGGCTTCGCGCTTTTCCTGAGGCGGCTGGAACGGTGTTACAACACCAACCGTCAGACCCAGGAATTCGTAAAGTGGACGCATCCAGTTGGCATCACGTCGCGCCAGGTAGTCGTTCACGGTGATCACGTGTACGCCTTTGCCGGACAGCGCATTGAGGTAAACCCCAAGGGTTGCTACCAAGGTCTTGCCTTCACCCGTACGCATTTCTGCGATCATGCCTTCGTGCAAGGTCATGCCGCCGATCAGCTGTACGTCGAAGTGACGCATGCCCATGACACGCTTACCGGCTTCGCGGCAGACCGCAAAGGCTTCTGGCAACAGTTGGTCGAGGGTCTCACCTTTGGCTATGCGGGCCTTGAACTCTTCGGTCTTGGCGCGCAATTGCTCATCGGTCAGGGCAACCATCTGCTCTTCGAAGGAATTGACGACCTGTACTGTCTTGAGCATGCGTTTAACTTCGCGCTCGTTCTTGCTTCCAAAAAGTTTCTTTAACAAAGGCGCAAACATATCGGCAGGATCTTCCACACATAGGGATGGAGGGCGGCCCCGAGAGTCGCCCGAGCAGCCCTGATGGCCGCATGCGAACGAGCATTCTACCCGGAAACGGCGGTGAGGAAAGTGGCGTTATTCCACGATACTGGTACTGCGTTGTGAAGGGGCCTCCCTAAAATAAGGGCTTTTTGCTGAACTTCAACCCATTAGCACAAGAAGTTACTCATTGATTTCATAAATAAATTCAGATTTATCTGAGCCCGGAACAGTGAGAGGCAGGCTTCTGCTAAGATTGCAGCTCGGTTTTATCAGGTGTTTGAACATGGCATTTCGCCCACATCCAGCACGGGCACCCTCCGTCCTGCTCCGCGAGGCCAAGCCCCTAAAAGCCATTTTTGGTCATGCCAAGCGCCTGGGGCACCTGCAACGCTTGCTTGAAAGCCAGCTCCAGCCTGCCGCACGCGAACATTGCCACGTGGCTTCATGGCGCGAAGGAAGTTTGTTGCTGATCGTGACCGACGGGCACTGGGCCACGCGCTTGCGTTACCAGCAAAAGCGCCTGCTGCGCCAATTGCAGGTGTTTGACGAGTTCGCCAGCCTGACCCGAATCCTGTTCAAGGTGCAACCGCCCACGGTGCTGGCCAAGGTCGCCGGGCACACGCTGGACTTGTCCTCTGATGCCGCCCAGACGATCCAGGCCACGGCCGACGGCATTACCGACCCGGCATTGCGCGCCGCCCTCGAGCGCCTGGCCAGTCACGCCAAGCCAAAGCCCCAACAACACTGAAAGCCTGTAGCCGCTGGCTGCGATAAGGGCCGTTGAACCTTTGTTCTTGCCCGTCGCAGCTACAGGTTACTCATCTGCCTTACTTGCGCTTGCTGCCACCCAGCAACGAACCCAGCAGCCCTCGAACCAGCTGACGGCCCATCTGGTTCGCGGCCTGGCGCGCCATGGATTGCAACGCCTTGCCGGCGGCAGTTCCCAAAAAGTCCCCGGCCTGATCAAGCAGCCCCGGCTCGTGAGGCGCGGCCGGGGTGGAACCCTGGGCTGGTGCTTCAGGGGCCAACCCTTTGCGTGCCATCAGGATTTCGTAGGCCGATTCTCGATCAACGGGCTTGTCGTAACGCCCCTGCAAAGGCGAGCCGGCAATCAGCGCCGCGCGCTCGGTTTCAGTGAGCGGGCCGATGCGCGATTGTGGTGGAGCAATCAGCACCCGCTGGACCATGGCTGGCGTGCCCTTGTCTTCAAGCATGCCCACCAGCGCTTCGCCCGTGCCCAGCTCGGTCAGTACCCCCAACGTATTGAACGCCGGGTTCGGTCGAAAACCGTCTGCGACCGCCTTGAGGGATTTTTGCTCTTTTGCCGTGAAGGCCCGCAACCCGTGCTGGATACGCAACCCCAACTGCGCCAGCACCGTGTCGGGCAAATCCGCCGGGGATTGAGTGACGAAATACACCCCGACACCCTTGGAGCGAATCAGCCGGACCACTTGTTCCAAACGGTCCTGCAACGCCTTGGGTGTTCCGGCAAACAGCAAATGCGCCTCGTCGAAAAACAGCGCCAGCAAGGGCTTGTCCGCATCGCCGCGCTCCGGCAACTGCTCGAAAAGTTCTGCCAGCAACCACAATAGAAAGGTTGCGTACACCTTCGGCGCCTCATGCACCAGGCGACTGGCATCGAGCAGATGAATCCGTCCGCGGCCATCGCCGGTCGGCTGCAAAATATCTTCCAGTTGCAATGCCGGCTCACCGAACAGGGCTTCGGCGCCCTGCTGCTCGAGGGTTGCCAGGCGACGCAGAAGTGCCTGGCTGGAGCCGGTGGTCATCAGGGCCGCGTCATCCCCCAGAACCTCCGGGTTATCACGCAGATGGTTGAGCAGTGCCTTGAGATCCTTGAGATCAAGCAACAGCAGGCCTTCGCGATCTGCCACCTTGAACGCGGCATAGAGCGCCGACTGCTGGCTGTCGGTCAGCTCCAGCAGACTGCCTAACAGCAGCGGCCCCATATCACTCAAGGTTGTGCGTAACGGATGACCGGTTTTGCCCTGTATATCCCATAACGTCACCGGATACGCCTTGGGCTGGTAGTTAAGCCACGGCATGCCGGCAATCCGCTCCGCGATTTTCCCCTGGGGGTTGCCGGCCGCTCCCAGACCGCACAGATCGCCTTTGATGTCAGCGGCAAAGACCGCAACCCCCGCATCGCTGAACTGCTCGGCCAAGCGTTGAAGAGTGACGGTTTTGCCCGTCCCCGTGGCACCTGCGACCAGGCCGTGGCGGTTTGCCAGGCGCAATGATTGAGCAATGGACTGACCCGAGAGGTCGGCACCGAGTACTAGAGCTGAAGAATCAGGCATTTTGCCACCTTTGATTAATCTTTCGCGATCGCGGGTCGATACACCCTCAATGCTAGACCAGAAAAAACCGGATTTAGCGTCATAAAGCGCCTTGATAAACAGACCACTTGCCCTCTTGCGGCAGTGAAGTGTGGAGCATGCGCCTTACCAGAGTGTAAGCCTCACACTTTTAGACCTTAGCGGACCCTTCAAGTCATGAATAAAAACCTGCGTTTCAGCCATAAAATCCTGCTTGCCGCGTCCCTGATCGTAATAGCCGCCTTCTCGCTATTTACGCTGTACAACGACTACTTGCAGCGCAATGCCATCCGTGAAGATTTGGAGAGCTATCTACATGAAATGGGCGGCATAACGGCCAACAACATTCAAAACTGGCTCGGCGGCCGGATTTTGCTGGTCGAGAACCTCGCAGAATCGATCGCCATTAATCCAGAACTCGCCCATACCGCCAGCTTGCTGGAACAAAAAGCTCTGAGCAGCACTTTTATGGCGGTCTACTTTGGCGACAACCAGGGCGATTTCACCATTCGCCCTGACAGCAAAATGCCCGACGGTTTCGACCCGCGTAGCCGGCCCTGGTACAAGGACGCGCAGAACAGCAACCGCTCAAGCCTGACCGAGCCCTATATCGACGCCGTGACCGGCCAGATGATTATTTCCATTGGCACCTCGGTCAAGAAAGCCGGGCAAACCCTCGGCGTGGTCGGTGCGGATCTGACGCTGCAAACCATCACTGACAGCATCAACGCCTTGAATTTCGACGGTATGGGTTACGCCTTCCTGATCAGTGCAGACGGCCAAATCCTGGTACACCCCGACAAAACCCTGGTGACCAAAAACCTGAAGGATATTTACTCGCAGGGCACGCCACCGATCAGCGCCGACATCAGCGAGATTCAGGTCGACGGTAAAACCCGGATTGTGACCTTCACCCCCGTCAAAGGGCTGGGCAACGTCAACTGGTACATCGGCCTGTCGATCGATAAAGAACAAGCCTTCGCGATGCTCAGCACATTGCGCACCAACGCAGTTGTTGCAACGGTGATTGCCGTAGTCTCGATCATCGCCCTGCTCGGCCTGCTGATCCGCCTGCTGATGCAGCCGCTGCACGTGATGACCCGCGCCATGCAGAACATCGCCGAAGGCGAAGGCGATTTGACCCGCCGGCTGGTGGTTGAATCCCAGGATGAGTTCGGCACGCTGGGCAGTGCGTTCAACCGCTTTGTCGAACGTATCCACGTTTCCATCAGCGAAGTGGCCTCGGCCACCGAGCAGGTCAACGAAGTCGCCCTGCGGGTCGTCAGTGCATCCAACTCATCGATGCTCAATTCTGACGAGCAAGCGAGCCGCACCAACAGTGTTGCTGCCGCCATCAATGAACTGGGGGCCGCCGCCCAGGAAATTGCCCGCAACGCCGCCCTCGCCTCACATCAGGCCAGCGATGCGCGCAGCCTGGCTGAAGAAGGACAGCAAGTGGTCGAACGCAGCATCAACTCCATGCAGCAACTGTCGCAAATGCTCGGCACTTCCAGCGGTCATATCGAGTCGTTGAATGACAAGACCGTGAACATCGGACAGATCCTTGAAGTGATCACCAGCATTTCCCAGCAAACCAACTTGCTGGCACTTAACGCCGCCATTGAAGCCGCTCGCGCAGGCGAAGCCGGGCGTGGTTTTGCCGTGGTGGCCGACGAAGTGCGCAACCTGGCGCACCGCACCCAGGAATCGGCGCAGCAAGTGCAAAAAATGATCGAAGAGTTGCAGGTCAGCGCACGGGGCTCAGTGAGCACCATGGAAGAAAGCCAGCGTCACAGCCAGGACAGCGTGGAAATCGCCAACCGCGCAGGCGAGCGCCTGATCAGCGTGACCGAGCGGATCGGGGAGATTGACGGCATGAACCAGTCGGTGGCGACGGCAACCGAAGAGCAAACCTCGGTGGTCGAATCGATCAATATGGACATTACGGAAATCAACACGCTCAACCAGGAAGGCGTTGAAAACCTTCAGTCAACGCTTCGTGCGTGTACCGATCTGGAACAGCAGGCTGCCCGCCTGAAGCAACTGGTGGGCAGTTTCCGGATTTGATCCGGGGCAGGCAGCTTCAAGCTCAGGGTTTGCAGCTGCCTGCATCGCCTCCCAAAGCCTGGCGGCGTCAGGAAAGTCGGTGCCGTCCTCGGGGCTGAGCGCATCCGGGTCATAACGACTCAAACACCCCTCCCCCAGCGTGGCTGGCGCGCTGGACGTGGCCTTGTCGAGCGGATCAGTCATGACACCTCCCCTGGAACGGCGACGATTCTGTGGGAGCTGGCTCCCACAGTGTCAGGGTGTGCAGCGAACGGTCGCTTAAAACACGACCGTTTTGTTGCCGTGCACCAGCACGCGATCCTCAAGGTGATAACGCAGGCCACGGGCCAGCACCATCTTCTCGACATCACGACCGAAACGCACCATGTCTTCGATGCTGTCGCTATGGCTGACACGAACCACGTCCTGCTCGATGATCGGGCCGGCGTCCAGCTCTTCCGTCACATAATGGCAAGTTGCGCCGATCAACTTCACGCCACGCAGCGATGCCTGGTGATAAGGCTTGGCGCCAACAAACGAAGGCAAGAAGCTGTGGTGAATGTTGATGACCTGACCCGCGTATTCACGGCACAGATCGGGCGGCAGGATTTGCATATAACGCGCCAGCACTACAACTTCAGCAGCGTGATGTTTGACCAGACGCGAGACTTCGGCAAACGCCGGCTCTTTGTTCTTCGGGTCAACCGGCACATGGTAAAACGGGATGCCGTGCCACTCGACCATGCTGCGCAAGTCATCATGGTTGGAAATCACGCAAGAGATATCGCAATCGAGCTCATCACTGTGCCAGCGGTGCAGCAGGTCGGCCAGGCAGTGAGACTCGCGGCTCGCCATCAACACCACACGCTTTTTTTGCGCTGTATCGGTAATGCGCCACTCCATCGAAAACTCTTCGGCGATTGGCGCAAATGCCTCACGAAAAGCTTCCAGCCCGAACGGCAGAGAGTCGGCACGAATCTCATGACGCATAAAGAACCAACCGCTCTGGTCATCCGAGTGATGGCTTGCTTCAGTGATCCAGCCATTGTGGGAGGCAAGGAAATTGCTGACCTTGGCGACAATGCCGACGCCGTCGGGACACGCAATCACCAACCGAAAAGTGCGCATGAGGGGGAAACTCCAAAACTTTACTAAGGCCGCCATTCTAGCGAGTGTGCGGCAAAACTGCAGTATTCGTTACGGCCCGGTGCATGCGCCATGGCGTCGCGCAGCCCGCGGCCACACGCCCGCATCGCCGTGGCCTTCAGTGCACTGGCAAAAGTTATTAATGGTCGGCGGCCGCGAAAACTGAGTGCAACACCTGACCTTTCCGGTACGGTGCTGCCCCTATGTCCTATTCCGAACTCAGCGTTGAAGAGCGCGCGATCATT
>NZ_JBUZTL010000025.1:0-67338 GCF_055408345.1 Pseudomonas sp. B424
CGAAGTCATGGGAGAGGTGATGCAGGAAGCCTTGGCTATGCGGCATGATGCTCCGGCTTCAATTCAATAACCGTGTTGCACTCAGCTCCTGCAACCGCCATCCCTCGCAGAACGCGACTTACAATTCTGTTTGTCATTTCGATGTTAGTGTTCTTGGTCGTTGTCCCAGCCCCCGCTGTGCTCGGGTATGTGATGGTCAGTTCATATCTGATGTTCTTCGCGGGATTCCAAGGTTTCCTTGTTTTAATTGAGATCAAGGCTGATCGGGTCATCAAAGGCTCATTACTCATCAGCTACGGATTGGCTTTCCAGTTCATCTACATGCCAATGGTCTTTTATCCGGATGGCAACATGAATGACCTCGCGCCACTGTTGAAGCGAAACCTTGACCTGTTTGGACAGTTGATCGCTATTGCTTGTGCTGGCGCGGGCGCCAGCATTATTTCGATACATGCCGACAAAACCTCGAAGGACAAAGAGCCTCAACCATCAGGCCCAATCGTCATCGATAACACGCGACACATGAATGACCTGATCACAGCCGTCACAAGGACGGGCAAAGAGATTCAGGCGCTTAACAAACTGGTTATGTCGTTGGTCGGCGTTATTGCCGTCATGGCCATCCTGTTGGTAGTCGTGGCTATTGCCGTTTTCGCACACGCCTGACCACACCAAACACCACCAGGTCATTCCACATGACCGCATTGCTAAGTAATGGACTCGCGCATGAGCAAACGTGTAACAGAGATAGTGAAGGAGACTCCTGCCGACCCTAATCACCAGGTCGTTACCCTTCTCACCAACGGCGGCGATAAGATGGTGCACCGGAAGCAGCCGTGTCCCGACTGCCCATGGAGAAAGGACGCGGTGGGCGAGTTCCCATCTGAGGCCTTCCGCATCTCTGCTCACACGGCCTACGACATGGCGCAAGAGACCTTCGCCTGTCATTCAGCTGGAAAGAAACGTCCAGCGACATGCGCGGGCTTTCTACTTCGCGGCGCCGACCACAACCTGTCAGTGCGAATGGCTTACGTCACAGGCCGTCTTACTGAAGATTTCCACGATGGTGGCCATGCGTTATTCGAGAGCTACCGTGAGATGGCCATCGCCAATGGCGTAGAGCAGGATGATCCAATAATCGCACCATGCCGATAGCTCGCGGCAATCAGATAAGTAATGGTTGATCGGGTATCCCTACCAAGTAAACCGCGAATTTTTAACAGTGAACACGCTGTGTCACGAAACAATTCTGGAGAATAAGATGGTTTCCAAAGAGGCCCAAAATGGCTTTATTAAAAAGGCCGAGCGCGCAGCGGAGTGGATGTACTGGCTTGCCTTGGCGATAGTTTTGAATTTTACATTCCAGCTCAGCGCTTACTTGTTTCCTGAAGCAGTAACTGCCGTATTTGGCAAGTGGGCCACTGAGTTTTGGTCCCTAAACCTTGGCATATGTGTCGTATTTCTTGTGGTCGGCTGGGGTATAACGGCGGTCCAGACATACCACCTCAGGAGAGCCTTAGGTCTCCCACGCTGACCCTGGAGATTTTATGGAATCAAACAAAGATTCGTCTGAGTTCACTGACGGAGAGAGAGCAATCTTAAAGCTCCTCGGTCGCAGGCCTATTGAGCTTTACTGGGGGCGGAATGGCTGGGTACCTCAGGGCCTTCCGAAATCTGCTAAGCGCAAAGACTTCGATGCACTTCTAGGACGCCAACAGGAGGTTGTCCGAATCGAAGCGGCCAGAATGATTTTAGTCTGCAACACATAGTTCGAACGGATGAAACTTTAAGGGGAAGGCCATGGCCCTCCCCTTTTTTGTTCAATCCAAGAATCAATGTCCTATGACTATTGGGGCGCCAGCTGGACATAAAAACGACTGAGCCTTGCTGCACGCTCATGCTCGGATTGCAGCACTCGAAGGCGCTTATAAAACTGGTTGAGGTTGACCAGATTCTCGTCGACAACTTCAGACACCGGCCTTCCGCCAACGAGGTGATCGCGTAGTGCCAGGATCAGCTCCTTTGAGCGAATCGAGGTACCCGCTAAAAGCAGATCGAACTGCTCAGGGTCAACGCGGCCAGGCACAAGTTTCCCTACTGCAAATTGCATGCGTGCTCCAGGTAGTAACGCGGGGATATTCAAACCAGCTCTCAGGCGCTGCAAGTCGCGCACAAGCCGCCATTAGCTGAAACGCTGCCTCTGGGCGGCGGTGACATTCATCGCCGCTGGCGCCCCGCACAGCCCCCTTAGTGAGGCTGCCAAGCGGGCGTGACCTGTTCAAAGAACGAGACGCACATCATACCAAACGATGAGCTGCCCGCTGAGCAGTTGAACCACATGCTGGCGCCAACGTTCAGAACTTAGAAGACTTCAACGCTCTCGTGCTGCTCAGCCTGACTTAGCGCCCCATCGAACACCATCAGTTCAGGATCGTGCGGTTTCTTGTCCGTACCCATGCAGGAAAGCCGCATGCCAGGCTTACCCCATGCATTCCCCTTGCATGACTTCACAGTACAGCTGTACTTGCTCTTGCTCGGGTTCTTGGCGACTGACTTAGGCTCAATCCCCATCTGCGCCAGATCTGCAGTATTTGCAGCGGCGAACACCTTCATTCGCGGCGCATCATCACCTCCCAGAGGCTCAGGGTCGGCAACCGGCTTAAAATGATTCACCGGCTTGGAGTCGCTGGGCAGAACATCATCACTCTCAGCACTTACAAGTGAACTGCCTTCACTAGACTCACGATCCAACTCCATCAGCTGATCTAAAGGGTTGGCCAGAGAACGATCCAGTTCCTGTGCTGGCGCAGGACCACTGCCTGCGTGCTCGTAACTAAGCGCAGTGGGTACATCACCCGCTTCTTGGTCCAACTGGGGCGGAAAGCGGTCAACCCAAGAGAGCTTAAAATCATTGTCCACGAGCATGGCGCTAGACACATCGAACAGCCCACCTTCGATGATGTAGGTCTGCACGCTATCGCCAGTACGCTTGCCACCCGGCTTTCCGGTATCTGTTGGCATCAGGCCAATAGCCTCGCACATGTCGGCCCATTCACGATTGCGATAGCGGCGGCGCGGTGGCTTCCCTTCCGTGTTGAGTAATTGGTCGAGGCTGACCATTTCACGTACCAGGACACTTAGGGTTTCAGGAATCGAACGAATGGCAAAGTAAGTTGGGTTCAGAGCAATCTCATGACAGAACTCACCTTTGCTGTCCTCGCCCAGATTCACAAACTGATTGGCAGAGAAGTATCCGTAGGTGTCGTGCTGGCGCGGAAGAGTAATCAAGCAGCGAGGAAGACGGCCCCCGAATAGCTCGGTATTGAAGTGCTCAAAAGCACGCTGAATCTCATCGTAGGTTTCGGTTGTAGGATTCAAGTCGCCCCCTATCCGTTAATGGCCGCTCCGATTTGCATTAGCGGGCCGTTGGCCTGTGGGGCGCGGAGTATACGCAAATGAGAACGCCCACAGTGAAGTGAGGCGATTTTGCAATGTTTAATATCTCTGTACCATGCAATTCTCATATTATTTTTGACCTCTCATCACCATCTAGGATTTCGAAATGCGAACAACGTCAGAACGGTTTTCAAGACTGGTTGCTTGGCGACTGGCCGAATCCCTCTGCTCAAAGTGGAGATTCATAGCAAACGCTGGTGCCTTCGCCATGTTCATCTGGGTGGCTATAAGCGTTGTGCTGGCGCTGACGAGCGGGGAGTCCGACGACCACATGAGCGGTGTCAGCACAATGTGCTTGGCAGTTAGCACTTACTTTTCTGGTGTGGTCGCGAAAATGATGGGGGTGGTGGCCAATGCTCGCCAGCTGCAGGTCAGCAATAAGGCGGTGACCGGCGCCAGTGCCTCGTTAACTGATTTGTGTTTTGCGCTGGCGCTAGCTGTCGTGGGCTCGATGACCGCGCCAACCATTTTGAGTTTGCTCGGTAGCACTGAGGCTGGAATCGCATGCTCTGTATTGCTGGGTGCCAGCGCCGTGTGTGTTTTGGCAACCCTACCCACCGCTTACCGGCTCTCAGCTCATAACCCACAGGTGTAACGCAAATACGCTACTTGCAGGTCGCTAGTAACCTGTCTCCCAACCCCCTCCAGCAATCGAGCTAAGCATGGCCAAGAGAAACACCGCCTTAAATGACTTAATACACATCGCCAGCATGCTTCCGTGGTGGATCTGTCTTGCTTGTGCAGTAGCATCAGGTCTTTACCTTCATACAATCGCCATTGAGCCTGTTGTCGTAAACCCTTCAAGCTTTGACTTTACGCCAGCAATATTGAAGGGTGTCGCCTCGGTTGCACAGTATGTTGCCCCGATGATCTTCGTCTTCGCTGCCATCCTTTCAATCGCCAAACGATTCAAGCGCAGCCGTCTTTTGAACTCAGCTAACAATTCCACCACACAATCCTTAGCTGGCTATTCATGGAAAGACTTCGAGCTTCTGGTTGGTGAGTCTCTACGACGCCAAGGCTTTGCTATTCAGGAAGCTGGCGGCGGTGGACCGGACGGAGGAGTAGATTTGATTGCAAGGAAGGACGCTGAGCGGTTCCTTGTGCAATGCAAGCATTGGCGCTCAATGCAAGTCGGGGTTTCAGTCGTTCGTGAGTTATACGGGGTCATGGCGGCAGAAGGTGCCGCTGGCGGGTTCGTTGTAACCAGTGGCAAATTTACTAAACCTGCAAGGGAGTTTGCCAAAGGTAGGAATCTACATCTGGTGGACGGCCAGACTCTTGCTGAATGGATCGCAGCAACTAAACGCTCTCCTGCAATGCCAGATAAGGCCAGGGTCGAGCCTGCTGTGAATCTCCATGTTGATAGAGCTGTACCTAGAAACCATGAGCCAGAACCACAACAATCAAACGAACCCAACTGCCCGCTTTGTAGGAAGTCCATGGTGAGCAGGACCGCCAAATCTGGTGCCAATGTTGGACGTAGCTTTTGGGGGTGTATGGACTTCCCTAAATGCCGTGGAGTGCGCCACATTCCATAGCGTGAAGGAAAGCTCAGCGAGCCCAGGACTATGGGCTCAAACCATTACGCGATTAACTCTGCTCTACACACCTTTCTGCTCTACTTTCGACTTCAACGCTCGATGAATCATCGAGCGAATCCACGTGTACCCGCCCATGGCTCGAACCTTCTCCCACTGAGCATCCGTGGTGCGGATAGTCACATTGACACTGGGGGTCTCCATCCCGTTTTCAATATGGCTCTTCTTCGCCAGATCAATTCGCGCCCGTACCCATGCGGCGCCACCCAGATCACGTAAAGCCTCCACCTCGAACGGGGTCAACCTGATACTTCTGTTTCGCTGCAGCGCACTCTTCACGACACGGGTATTTCCACGAACGGAAAAGCTCACCAGGTGCTGGCGTAGAATTTCCTCTGCTCGTTCGGAGGATTGCTCAAGCGTCCACACGGTGTCTCCATCATCCATACGTATAACGGAGCCATAGTCGTAGGACTTAAGGGCTTTGCGAATGTGATCGTAACCATCATCGACTTGGGCTCCCAAAACGATTTGGTTGATGCCACATCGAACCATCATCCCATCACCAATGCCCAGGATCTCACTCGCCATAGCGGTGGACTTAGCAGCAACTGCTCGGGTATGCCCATCACGACTCAGGGCAAACCCTTTGCACTTTGACAACAACGCGTCACGGGACCATCGATCAAGCTGCGTACGGCACAGGACGCAGCTCACACTGTCGAGGGGAAGTGATACTGGTAGGCACGGGATTTCCTCGGGTGCGCCGCATAGCAATTGCCCTGCAGCGCGTGAAAACACGCCCAGCGTGAAGTCATCCAGCATCCGGGCATGGATCTTTGGAGGTTTGCCGTTCTCTCTGGCATTGCGCGCTACAGGCGCAGCGCTGATAGGGGCCAGAAAACCGGAGGCGTAGTTGTATTGAGTCAAAATGGCACCTCTATGCCGCCAAATGATTTTGTACTGATTCCGCGCAGGATACGCGCCTGCCAATGCACTGCGCAATAAACGATATATGCAGTGCGTTTAACCTTGTTATGCGCAACATGAATAGCTAAAATCAAAGCAATTATAGGTACATTGGATTCGACACAATGCCAATCAAAGTGGTGTGCATAACAAAGAACGGCGACGAGGAACACCACCGCGTCATTCTTGAGAAGGCGACCTCTCCAGCTAGCTTGATCGCGGTCGCTGATCGATTCCTACCGCTTTGCCGAGAGCATGGCATTGCAAATGGAGAAAACTTTGTAGCGCTCCAATGCTTGATTGATGACAGGCTGGTTGAGGTTCGCCAGTTAATCGAGAACGTATCGACTGCATTTTTTCTACTGCGTCATCGCATGTTCGCGGACTGTGGCTTTGTCCTCTACAAACGCGAGAGTGAAGTACAGATATTCATAAAACAAATTTTAGAGGGGGCCCCAATAGCGCACCTTCCTCCGCCGAGATGGACAGGCATGATCCGCAAGGCAGCTTCAGTGAAGGCAGATAAAGGCAGCGATTCTGTTGAGTCAGGTGATGCAGCAATTCTGGCTGCCCTCAATAAGCAAACCCGAATGGAGGCCAGGGCCCTTGAGCTACCAGCAGCCCCAGCGGTTCCAGAAACACCCGCCCCTACCCACAAACCAAGACGTAAGATGGCCGCTTCCAACTTCGGCGTACTTGGCCAGATAGCAAAACCTGTTTGAGTTGCTGGCGCTGCTCACCAATCATGAAAAAGCCCGCACTTGAGCGGGCTTTTTCTTGAGCGCAATGTAATGCTTTTTCAAGGTCTGAAAACTGTAGGCAGCCTCACGTGTCCTTCGCTTGCCTTTCCGACTCTGACTCCGCGCCATCATCAAGATCCTCACCAGACACCACGACCTGAGGATAGTCTTGACCCCGCTTGGGGATCACCCGCTCGATGATCTGTGCCGCAACCTGATCACCACACATTTCGACCATTTTTGACCGGCTTACCCTGGCACCCATGCGTATCTGAAGAAAGCTGGCAGTTTTGCTCAGCAACTGAATGTTGGTGAAGTCAGTGCTTCGGACTATCTCGATTGCATTGGTGGGTGTTTCAGTGATGCCACTCTGGGTCCAGCGCCTGAACGTCGAGCGACCGTAAAGACGCACGGTCAGCCCTTTCCATCCAGGTGTACACAACACAGGCACCCCGCTCCCTTTCTCGATCATCGTCAGTTTTAGCCATTCGACAGCAAACAGCGGAAAGCGCACTCCCAATCGTTTTGCGTTAGCACCGTGCTGCAGCACATCGAGGTCATCCGTTTGAGTCATTGACTTTGCCTTGCATCGATAGAGAGCGCTCGATCATTGACGAGCGGATTTGACTAGAGCCGACTGAATGCCCACTCAGCTAATTGTTATCGTAACGTAATACGATACCTAACTTTCCATTTTCCGGGCACTGTACGAATAAACAGGTCGGACAAATAAAGGGACTGCGGTATTCTCGTGCGGTCTTGTACCACAGTGGTCACTGGAACGTACCACACGTGGTCAACACAACAGAGGGCATAAGCCCCACTCAAAGAATTGATTTATGCGCTTTTAGCGGAGCGCCAGGGTTCCATGGTGGAACTCTCAACATGATGACCAAGAGGTCTCATGCAATGGACCAGCCGTTGGATTTGGCTATAGGGGGGATTTAGGGGAAAAAAAAACCGGCAATACAATCAGGACCTCAAAGACGCTTGCAGGCGGGTTTAGGTGGTCGAGATGCAAAGCCGGATTATGCGAGTTCTACAAGGTTTTTAGCGAAACCCTGTGGCACTCATAATCCGCTATCGTGGAACTTTGGTCAATACCAAGTTCCACGATATTTGTCATTTCCCTCCAGATTTGTCCCTCCTCCCTTTTTGAATCACTGGTTGTGCTGCTTGGCGCACAAAACCCCCGTGAATCATGACAACCCTTACTCGAAACCAACCTCAACAAAGTGTTCTGGCCTTCAAGCAGATGCTCAAAAACCGCATCGGTCAGTTCGCGGTTGATCCATCGATCCTTAGTGAGCTGGCACATCTGCGTTCTGTAAGGCGTTCCAAGTGGGATGCTGACCTCGACTATTACGGCAACCGCAAGCATGCAGCTGTCTATCGTGAAATGAGGGCGGCAAAGGAAGCTGGCAAACCAGTTCCACGGTGGAATTCTCCTGCTGCAGACACCAGTAGCTACCCTTTATCAGCACGCATAAAGATCGAGCGCGAGTCCTACGGGAATCACATGATGCACGCTCAACTGCGCCGCAGCATCGCATTGGTCTTGTCATACCTCGTGGATAAAGTTGACCTAGTCAGCGGCGTTTGCGTTTCAGTAAAGAAAAAGCGTTACCGCGAACTCTATATCCGCGAAATCGCTTCTGGTACGGGCCTTGGCAAGCGAACTGTACAGCGAGCCCTGTCCAATCTGTCTCGGCACCGTTTGATAAACCGTGGTGTTGCCCTGATCGCTATAACGCCAGCCTTCTATAAAGCGCTAGGCGTCTATTCTTCAGCTAGGGCGATGGCCTCTTCACTGCGCGCTCTGATTCAAACAAGCGGCTACCGTGGGGTAAAGGTTAATCCTGAGACCATAGTTCCGCACAAGAGCTTTCATCGGTTTAGTGCCAGGTCATCTGCCAGACCTTCCCTTCGAAAGCTTTTGGCAAGCACTGCACTGGCAATGACTGCTGCAATGATGTCCGATATGCCGAAATCAAAAGTTCCACAGTGGAACAATCAGGCAGACCAGGACCCACCGCGTCAAACAGGCCCTCCTCCTCAAGTGGATTCGTCAACACCTCCTGCACGCGGGAAGGTTGGAGCCGAAGCCCTTAAGAAACTCAAAGCATCCCTATCCAAATAAACCTCGGTTCTTGACCAGGTACCTCATCGCCTTCAGTTTCATTTTTCACGACCAATTCATTGTTGCAACCGATCTCCAACGATCCGGATGCCCCCCATTGTCTCTAGCGCCCCCTTTCTTGTATCGAACTCTTTATCAACGAGTTCAATAACAGACCCCTGCTGACGTAATGGCTCATTTCCATCTCTTCTTCAACTCAAATCAGGCACCTGCTAAGGGGTATAACAGGCACTCTATAAAAGCGTAGCTTCAAAACAATAGGAGTGACCTTTGATGGTCTGCCTGCAGCAATTCAACTAATCAGGTACCAGGGCGTGATAGTTCCATGGTGGAACTTTACTTGTGCCTACAAGCATGAGCGCATAGCTGAACTATTAGGTGGGGACCCACAACCCGATCTACCGCTGGGTCATCACTGGAGGCTGAAAACCGCGTTAACGCAGAGGCTTTTGTGACAACGATTTGTAGCTTTTTGAGAGTCAACTCGGTGGCTTTTTTGAGCGCTTACACTGGAGCCATAAAACTACGTAGCGAATCACTATACGTAGCTATAGTTTCTACCCTCCCCAAACGGTCCGCTCACAAGCATGCCAAAACAACCAGAATCAGCTGAGCTTCTGATCAAAATATCTCCTTGGCATACCGAACCAACGAGGGCTGATTTTTTAACAATCAGAGTCGTTCAACAGTTCCACTGTGGAACTTTTAACGAAAAGCCTCGAAATTATGGTTTTTAAACGAATCGCACCATCTCACGCTACGTGAAATCTGAGACTGTTGCTTCAGCTCACCCCTGTACATTTCACGGTGCAGCGATGTCAAAAAACACGCTTTTCAGGCTTGTTAGCTCTTAAATGGGCGGGTGAAATTCCACGGTGGAATTTCACTTCATGAAGAAGCCAGCGGAATTTGTCATTCTTGGCCTGAGTTGAGTCGTCACAATTGGCAAACCCTCCCCTGCTCCATGGCCACTCTCTTCAGCGTTTTTAACCAGGTTCCACGCTGGAACGTTTAAAAGAGTAATCGACACATCACGATTGCCCCTCACAGGTCAGGCAGCACAGAGCGTGTTGACTTGGTAGAACCAAGAACGGCGAATCAAAACCGACAAGGGATAAATGGCTTTCATGATGCTGGCGCTGGTGAGTGACTCATCGCGGTCACGATACGAGTTCCATGATGGAACTTACTAGACGGGTGTGATGCATGACCTATTGCGCTTGGAATTTATCAGCTTGGTCATAGTTCCACGGTGGAACCCGTTGGATGTGGCAGCTATACCTCGGACTCGACTGCACGGTCATCCATGCACTCTGCTCCTCGAACCGACCCCTAGATCCCTCAAGCTTTATAAAGCCATGCATCAACCATATTGAGCCTCTGATCAACGCTATCAGCATTGAGTGGATGGCCATTTGATCACAGCTTGTTTGCCAGGTGCAGGATGACGGACCACCCGTTGTGACCCATATGGATTCTCATCTATACAAAAGCAGATGGTGGGAACCTTATGGTTTTTTAGAGGAGCAACGTGAGTTCCACTGTGGAACTTCAATCAGTAATGCCAAACGCTCAAGAGTTTCTTGCGCTATCAGTTGAGGCTGTAGAACCCATCGCCAAATCACACGCGAAATATCCCATTCCTAAAGCCGTCCTGAACAACTTCACAAGTAGGTAGACATTGCATAAAGACCTACAGGGAGTTCCACGGTGGAACGTAATCGGCTCTGAAATATCGATGCTTTCACGAGAGTCAAACCCTCTCGCCCTCATGTGCGACGCGTAGCTACGGGTTGAACTAAATCGAATGACCGTCGAGTGCTTCACCAATAGTTCCACGCTGGAACTCCAGAAAAGCGGATAGCATGGGCGGCAACATCTTTTTGATGACGATCAAGGAGTGTTGGCTGGTAGGTGTGTAGCCACTCTGATTGTTTGCGCTACCGATACTCGACACCAGCTTTGACTCAGATAGTTCCACGCTGGAACTCTGGCCAGTAGGAAACCGTTTCATTGAAAACCCGTTAGGCTTGCTCAAAAGCCCGGTCACTTTCAAAGGGTGCTGGCTGACCAATATCGACGCCTGACAATGAAGAGTTCCACGATGGAACAACTGCATAGCTGACAAATAACATCTTGGGCTAGACGCACTAGCGGCTGAAGTAGGGCGGCTCTGCTTAGGATGGGCTTGGTGCTTGAGGCTGAGTGTTTAGTAGTAGCCATGAGTCATTCGCAAAAGCGCCGCACTACCAAAAGTTCCACTGTGGAACATTTGATGGGGCAAGTGATGGTAGGTCGGTGCCAGCAACTTGTTACGAAAATTCGGATCATCATAAGCTTTCAAAACACAAGCGGGCAGTTGGTGATCTGCCAGGCAGTTCCACCATGGAACTTTGAACGGTCACCTTCAGGAACCGTGATGTCGTTGCAGGGAACAGGACATTTTCGACAGTACCTAATCTCACGCTGCAGGCCCAGCCCTCAAAAGTTCCACGATGGAACTCACCAAACTTGAGCAGGGAGATGAGTTCCCTCGCAATAGTTCCACAGTGGAACAATGCACGTGAGTGAGCCCCAATTCGATCAATTATGTGGGGAAGCGATTAGAACCATACCATTCGTACGATTGACAGATACGATATAACCTTACACTTTAAAGGCTATATAAAAAGAGCAACAAGGCTCAATCCCCACCCATCAAGAAGCCAATCAATCAATCATGCAAGCGGCGTGTGTCCTTCCACTTTACGTGCATGGCAGATGAGGCTCGGCTTCACAGTTGACACCAATAATCGCCTTAGCGTGACCACATAGAATCGTTTTTCGGTACCGCTGTAGAGCGTTCACGCGAAGCCTGTGGCGCCACACCACGCGAGCACTGACGAGGCGGGCGCTCGTTACCAGTATTCGCAAAGCAACGTGCGTTGCCCCCATCGTCAATCGCTAAACACTTACGGATACGAACGACCGGCTATCAAACTGAGCTGACTAGCCTCCCAATGCCCTGCGCTGACTGAGACCAGAGCTGGCGCTTTTCAAGGGGATCACACACAGCATGAAGTGTTGAATCCATGGGCGCCGTCATTATGAAGCGTCAACGCTCAAACTACTGCGCCATCATCTATGACAGCGGCAACAAGAAGCTCCTGCGTATACCAGACATGACTTGTCAATTACGAGCTTACAACTCAGCGCCAACGCCACACAGCGCAGCCCAGGGTTCACGCTGTAAGAAGCCCCAGTGTTAACACTTAAAGCGGTTAGGGCGCCAACGCCTACAACGCAGCGTCATGAGTATCAAGCGGAGTAGGGCGGTGCCAGGAAGATGGCTATGACTGACCCTGCAGGACAGAAATTCAGATCTGGTTCGCCACGGCACTAACCAAGTTTCAATCGGCTGATCAGGACCAGAGAGCGGATGCAGCATCATTGAGCAGCTACCAACCCTATTACGCATGAGTTCCATCGTGGAACTACTGACAAGCTTCAGCAGCGACCGACAAGTAGACACGGACAATGGCGAAGGCTGGTCCGGGCTTTGTCACCAGGACATCCAGTTGTTGAACAATCCCGACCAATAGCAAGAGCCCGCCGCTGCCACAACTGGCGCAATGTTCACCCAACTTGAAGGACTTGAACTGTTGTTGGCGCCAGTAAGCAATGGCACGTAGCAGACAGGATTTGCACCAGAAACTAGTGGCAACAACGCCTTTCAATACACAGACGTCATGTCATTGCTGAGCCCGCAGATCCAACAGTTGGCATTGATGTCTAACACCGCCTAGGTCCCGAGAGGCTATATACGATAAGGACGGTTTCAGTTCCTGCGAACCAAAGTGCAGGTCAATTCCTCTTGAGTTTAAGAGGAGGATTCCACCGTGGCACTCCCCCCCCGGAAAGAAAGCTCTATGGCCGGAGCATCAAGACACGACAGTACTTAGGATTTGGCAGCAGAAACCGAGAGCGCAATTCTGCACCCAAAGCGAGCAATGGCGGACGAGCACGACACCTCATAGCCACAATCAAAACTAAAGACGATAAGTTCCATCGTGGAACTCACATACCATGCGCAAGAAACCAGTCACAGAGACCAGATTTTTTATACCCGTCCAGGGCTCAGGATTTTTAGCAGAAATCACGGACGCAATACCGCACCCTCAGTCAGAGATGGCGGCCAAGCACCGACCCTCAATACCACTATCAAAACGAAAGACGAAAAGTTCCATCGTGGAACTCAAGTAGAAGAGCGAAGAATTGCCACGCATAACATTGCAATCAATAGCTGAGAATGCGCCCACTGGCCTTACTCAAATTGAGTTGGCCCAATCAGCAGCCTGACCTTCAGCGCACTGAGCCATGGGCATCCGCCAAACGCTTCAGCCACAATGTATGGAACGACGAAATGTTCCACCGTGGAACTATCAATACTGCGCACCACTGACAGGCCACCAGCACCAGGGCGAGATGCTTCACAGTCAACCCAAAGCTGAGATAGCGATAACACTCACGGGCTGTACGTAGCGGGAACGCTATGGAGCTTTGAAAGTGGGAACGCTGTAAAGCTGCTCTACGTTAACGCTTTAAAGCGTTTTAGCGTTGACGCGATTAGGTGCAGGAATCCTTAAAAACACAGGATATAGACCAACTCAGACAAGAGCTGTCTGTATGTGGGAATTGAAAGGTGGTGGTACGAACTATAGGGATTTGAAGGGTTGCTGAGCCGCAGTATCTGGGTCTGGATCGTACGATCCATTTTAAGAGGTATTGCTGGAGCACCGATTAAATTGCCGAACGGCTACGGTGCCAAATGATTATGCGATAAGACAACCAGAAATGGAAGAGGGCGCATTGGCCCTCAACCCTACACACCAGAAGCCATGAGCCTGAGCCCCTACAGGCCCAGCCAGAAGCTTGATATGCCATCCGCATCCTCACGGTTGCGATTCTTGCTCTCGGTGTCTAGAAGCGACTGTGAGAGGTCGTCACGATTAGTGAACTTACCTCTCAATGGATTAGCTGTCTGGTCCCACATCGCTATGGCGTCCGACTCACCAGGCCATGGTTTTGGAAGGGTATAGCGGTGCTCTCGCTCAAGATGTTCCTTGCGCGGGCCGTAATAGCTTTGGTTCGTAATCATCGAATGCCCAAGCACAGCAGCTATGTCATATCTGCTGAAGGTGCCACTACGCCGAGCTTCCTCAGCAAAGGCATGACGCGCCGTATAGAAGCAGAGCGAGTTCCCTTCAAACACACCGGGGCTGCTGGTAGTTGCGGCAAGCATCTTCAATTTGGGCTTGTTCGATGGAGCCATCTCAGCACCAAGATGTTCGATAGTACCACCGTGGAACTTTAGGATTCTGGCCCAAGATCGCTGCAGCGTCTTGCGGCGTCGGTCGTAGAAATTGCCAAACTCTTTCGCATCCTCGTGCTGGTACACGATTTCGAGAAACATCTTCAGAGCACGCAGCTGGTTATCAGGCCAATCCTCTAGCACAAGGTATCTCTTGTCCTTAAGAGGATTGTCTTCACGCCGACCTGACTGCTTAAGCGTGGTCACTTCCAAGACACGTCGAATAGTCTGCTGCGTGTCCGGGTCGTAATGCTCTTCGAGATAACGAGCATAGGGCCATTCGTGTGGTCGCAGTCCAGTCCATAGCGTGCACATGAACCACATAGCGGTTTCCATGCTCGCGATTCGATTACGCGATGGATTGTTCTCCTCATCTTTCGTACGAGCTGGAGGCATCAAGTCAGCCTTCAGAAGCTCCAGTACGTTCTCGCTGACGAATGAGAGATAACGCTGGTTTTTCTTAGCCGACGACACGAACAGCTTTGAATCGTCTACCCCATTAAGAAGTACGTTCTCAGGACTTATTGAAGCCGCCTCCTTCAATCGTTGACGCCTGCTTGGTGGTATCCAGGCACGAAGCTCTTGGGTTGACGTATGACCAACAGATTCAAGATGGCTAGCAACCCATTTGCGATAACACAGCGCAGTTTTTTCACCCAATCCTTTGTCGGTAACGCGTAGGTCAAGCCAGCGCGTGAACTTTGCAACGTCAACACTCGCATCAGGGTGATCAGCAGGGCCAGGAAGGGTGGGCGCCGAGGAGGTGGCTGAGTCAGCGCTGTTGTTTGGTGATGACGCAGAGATGTTTGAGTTATCGCTTCTGAATGAGTTGAGGATGCCGATTGCTCGTAGCTGGATTTCACTGCTGATAGTCATGGTTTGCGCCCAAATGGGTGTTAACGATCCAACACAAATGTGATGACGGAGGATTCGCTTCTGCTGGCATTCATAGGGATGGCCGGTCGTTTCGCTGCTTTTCGGTGTACCACCAAAAAACATCAAAACGTAATAGATTCGGGACATTTTTCAAGACCGTCCGGACCCCGGTACAGACAACAATCCTACCCTAGGTACAGAAAACGTCCACCCCTAGGTACAGAAAACGTCCGATGCTAGGTACAGAACTGAATCAGGTCAGTTATTAAGAGGCTGAATTCGAATAGAGGTGCTGCCTATGATCATGTCGAAGACATGGGAAGGGGGTTACATGAGCAGGCCTTGCTAGGGCTCAGTTAGGTCTTAAAGAGCCAGGAGAGAGAGAGAGTTTTAGTGGCGCGGTTTAAGAATTATCACGGGGGTTATTTGTCGATGTCTGTTGCTTTAGAGGGGGTTTGGTCATGGTGATGGGGGAGGGGCAGAAGTAGCGGGCCGATCCGAAGCCATTAAGGTGGCACAACCATGCCTCTTTGAAAGCCGCACAAATGATCCTCTATTTCAGTGGCACAGAAATGACCACTTAATGGCTTTGAAATAGCCATTTAATGGCTTTCCAATGGCTCTTCCATTTCGGTGGCACAGAAATGACCACTTAATGGCTATGAAATAGCCACTTAATGGCTTCCCACTGGCTCTTCCGTTTCAGTGGCACAGAAATGACCACTTAATGGCTTAGAAATGACCACTTAATGGCTTTTAAATGGCCACTGAACGGCTTTTAAATAACTTTTTTAAGCTACGGCTAATTCAAGGTTCGGCAACCAGCCACGGTGGATCATGAGTAATAGAGCATTGTAGCTAGCGAAAATTGCCATTTATGTGGCACAAAAATGGCCATCATGTGGTACGTAAATAGAAAACGTGTGGTACATTACTAAGCATCAAGTGGTACAGAACATCCACCTCCTTCCCCTGAGATCAAGAGTTGGAGGTGTGATAAAGTCCCGAGTAACAATGTTTAGTATTCTTATACGGGGTAAATGATGGTCGATTTTCCGGTAGCTGAAATGCCCGCATCGCAAATCGAGGCTCCTGCTGAGTTGAGATTGATTGGCGAATTGAAGGGGCGAGACAAGAAAGAGCTTTCCAATGATGAGGGCGGAAAGCTTCGGACCGATGCCTTGCGTCAAGAAGGTCTTCGCGTGGGTGCGCAAACAGCCTTGGCCTATCGGTACGGGATGATCATGGATTATCTCGAAGCTGTTGAGCCAAAACTCAATGTGGCCTTCAACTTTGCGCAGTTCGTTAGAGACGGGCACCTGCTCATACCTGCGATTACTGAGGTTCGAGATCAGTACACAAAGGAAAACGGCTTGGTGCACCGAGTCAAAGCCGGTTACACCGTTCAGGAAGAGGCCCAGGTGGTCTCCTCGGTCCCTACATGGAGGGACTACGTGTATCAGCGATACGAAAAACCTGAGTTACCCCATGAGGCTCTTTTCCCACGCGATGACTTCGAAACAAGTGAGTGGAAGCGTTCCTTACTAGAAGGATGGAATGCGGGCATCTATCAAGCCGATGAGATGTTCAAGGATCGCGTGAATCAGCTTACGAAGGCTGTGGAAGGGCGCCACCAATACGTGACCCTGGAATCGCGAGCGATGTTTTCACCAGCTGATCTGAAAGTGGTGAACTCACAAGTGACTTTCCAAGGCCGGACCATGAACGTAGGTGAGCAAATTATAGGTATAGGCCAGCTGGGCAACTTCACAAATAGCCAAACGTGGGCACCTATATGGACGCGTTAATGAAGAGCAATGCTCAACCAGCTGAGCAACGTGAAGGTGTGGTTGCTTCTCTGGTCCTCAACAAAATCCTTGAGGCCCCGACCATTGAGGTGCCAATTCGGCTCAACCTTGATTTCTTGGACGCGCTTCTTTTGCACTGCGTCGTTAACAAAGTGTCCGATTTGATTCTGGTGAATGGCGACATGATCGTCATGAAAGCAGGTGGAACGCTTTACCGTTTCGGTGAGCGTAAGTTCTATCTGCAAGAAATGCAGGAACTATTGGGCGGTCTGGTGAATGACCCAAACGCAGCCCTTGAGATCTCGCGGGCCGAACCTAGAGACTTCAATTACATCGTGAGTAAGGGCGTTAAGAAGCCTATTCGCTTCCGTTGCTGCGCTACAGGTTGTTTGGCCGCTGGTGGGGGCGAAGGTCTGGAGATAATTTTTAGACCTACAGGCAAGGATGTGGTCCCGCTTGAGCAGCTAGGAATCGAGCCGTACATCATTGAAAACTCTCAACCATCGTCTGGGATCGTGATTGTCACGGGTCCAACGGGCTCTGGCAAAACGACTTTGCTCGACTCAATTCTGCGCAGAAATCTCACAGGGTTCCCTGCCAAACGGGTCATAACGTTTTACGCGCCAATTGAAAATGATCTAAACGACATCCCAGGTATTACAGGTCAAGTGATTCAGTCGGAAATTGGGCGTCCGGGTCATGGTGCTCACATCAAGCAATGGGACTTAGCTGTGAGAAATATGCTCCGTCGCCATCCCGACCAGGTCGTATTTGGCGAGGCACGTGACAGAGAGACAATTGATGGTGCAGTTATGGCCTCGATGTCAGCACACACGACCTACACGACCTCACACACCAGCAGTACCCACATGACTATCCCAAGGATGGTTGATGCGTTTCCAGCAAACGAACGCATACGGGTCACCAACGCATTGATCGATAACACCAGGCTAATCGTTCATCAGCGGCTGTTAAGAAACAAGAATGGTCATGGGCTTGTTGCTATTCGTTCGGCTCTGGCGTTCACACAAGACATCCGAAACGAATTGCTGAAGAGCAACATCGATAAAGTCCCGCTGCTTGTTAAAGAGGCTACGGAACGTGAGGGGCTGAGCTTGCTTGCCTCAGCTGAGGGGCAATTCAAACTCGGCAACATCGATGAGTCGACACTGTATGCCCTTGAGCGAGAGCTGAAATCGGAGTTCATCTGATGCTGCTAACAACACCGAAGGGCGAGGTGGTTAACACCGCATTTGTAAGCAAGCAGTCAAAAATCAGTTTCAAGGTACTGGAAGCTCATACAAGCGTTCTGGTTCCGCTGCTCATTCTTCCAGTTCTGCCCTTTTGGATCACCGTGAAAGTCTGTTTTTGCGTGATCGTAGTGCTGGTTGTTCTTGAGCGTAGAGGCTGGACGGTGATGTACGCACTAAAACGGCTCAGGCATTACTTCGCAGGACCGTTTCGGACAAAAACAACTAATCGAAAAATGGCCAGAATGGCCAAGTATTGAAAATTTAGGTGCTGATAATGACTAAGAAGCCGCAACAAAAAGTAGTGCTCGCAGCTGACGACAATGGCTACGCATCTCACAAAATCGTTTTTTTCGACGAAGAACAGAAGATCATCTGCACAAAAGTCGATACCAGCATCCAGATTGGTGGCTCAACACTTACTAGTGTGGGCGGTGTGAAGGAAGACACCTACGAAGTATTGTCAGAAGAGGGAGACGTCACCAATACCTACACCTGCAGCTCGGCAATCACACAGCCTCTTGACCTTCGCAACTCGAACTACCCATTTGTAGAGGCAAACAGGGTGCTAATGCATCATGCGTTGATCCGCTCCGGCTTGGCAGGTAAGCAGGTTCAAATCGGAGTGACGCTCCCATTCGCCGACTATTTCAATGTCGACGGGCAGATGAACGTTGAAATTCAAGAGCGTTCCCAGGCGAATTTCCTCAAGAACAACGTGGTAGCAGAACACAACAAAGTGAAGGTTAAAATCGTAGGCGCCAGGGTCTTCCCTGAAGGTATGAGCGCATTCTACGACTGGGCACTAGATGAAAGTTGTAACCAAACTGACGCGTTCGAAGATCTGAGTGAAAATGACGGTAGCGTACTGATCGTCGATATTGGTGGATCAACTACTGACATCGTCTGCATTCGAATGGTCGATGGCAATATTATGATCGACCACACTCACTCAGGTACTGCCAAAATCGGCGTGCTTGATGCCAAAGAAGAGATCAACAAGGCCTATCAGAAACGCTTCAGTTCCGGAGGGTATGAGTCCGCACTGTCCCCTCGGGCGCTAGCTCGTATCATGGAGACCGGCACACACAAGGCAGGTGGCCAAGTACATGATCTGAACGCTGATCTGCAGGTGATTTTCCGAGCTGTTACACAACGTGTTGTGTCGTATATGCAATCGAAGGCAGGTCGCATGAACGATTTTGAGGTCATTCACTTCGTTGGTGGCGGTGCAGTGCTTTTCGGAGAATCATTGAGAAATGCTGTACCTGTCTGCAGCATTGGAGATGAGTTTGCAAATGCTCGCGGCGTACTCAAGTACATGACAGGGCAGGAAAAAGTCTGACATCGATTATCACCAGGTAGATATTTAAATGGTTGGACGCAAACCTATCGCATCGGCGCGCCAAATTAAGACTCGCGTACAATTCATGCTCCGTGCCACCGAAAGCGACGTTGCGCTTAACAGTGAAAAGAGTCGGCTAATGGACATGATTGAGTCCATGAAAGAGGCAGGAGTACTGCAAGAGTTCCTGCTTGATGCCCTAAAGTCCAAACTGCGCCAAGACGAAGGACAGTCAGTCGTTGCATCCACGATTGTCGAAGTCGGGCATCAACCCCGCCTAAGATCTGTTGAGTCA
Organism: Pseudomonas sp. B424; assembly: GCF_055408345.1. NCBI lineage: Bacteria > Pseudomonadati > Pseudomonadota > Gammaproteobacteria > Pseudomonadales > Pseudomonadaceae > Pseudomonas > Pseudomonas sp. B424. Next base: position 19,771 of record NZ_JBUZTL010000025.1, read on the forward strand.
CAGGCTCCGCACCATTCAGAACCTCACCGGGCTCCCGTTGTGGCCAAGGTGGAAATCCCTGAATCAAGCGAGCCTGAGGTTGTTTTGGAAACCATGGATAGGGTACAGGCTGTTCGGACTCAGGAAGCACCTAGCGCAATCATCGGGAACGTAATTCGAGAGATTGAAGCGGATGGAAAAGGTGTAGATTCGAGTGACAAAGCTCCATCACCAGCGCAGGTGCACAGTAGGCCACGAGGCAATTTGCTGAGCGCAATGGGGTAGTTGGATAATAGAAATTGAAGCAGGGGCCCTAGGGCCCCTTTTTTTATGCAGACTAAGAGGAGCTTTGCTCGATTGAGGCGGGTAGGGCACTACTCAAGCGAACGATTGAAGTGCTCTCCGTACACCATGACGATGAAGTTCAGGGTGGCACCACTATTGAAATCGACAGTCCAGTCCAAAGCCTGGACGGAGCATTCTATCTTCCGCAACTTGACCCTAATCTCCTCAGAGTATTTCAAGCTTAATAGTATCGGCTTGTCTACACGAGCGGTCACAGCGGCGATTGAAGCCTTCTGAGCTTCATGCGAGACACAAGATCTGTTGTCAAAAGCGAATGAAATCAACGAGCGTACCCAAAGAGCGTTATTGGGTGAATGCGGCCGGTTTTTAGGATGTTCACGCGTTAGATGTTGAGAGAGGGCATAGGCTCCACTTGTAACGACCTGTAGTAGCTCAGGGCGTAGTTTAAAAGTGGTGGCCGTGACGTGGTTGCCTTCGAGCCGAGGTCGTCCTGCCATATGAATCCCGAGGTTGCGTAGTATTGAATGGGGCGCATCCTACCATTGAAGACGCAGGCATTCTAATAAAAAAATATGGTATTTATTTATTGACACAGAGGGGTTTTGGCAGCAGTATAGGATCAGGCCAATTTAGACCATGCTTAGGGATGACAAATGAATACCAAAACGGATTACTTGAACGGAAAGGCTACAGGCTTCAGCGCTTGTAATGAAATCCTCGACCAAGCTGCTCAGTCTGTGCGCAGCAATCCCCAGGCTCCTGTGGCGCTGCCATGGATGGGTGGTCCACTAGGCGTGGAGTCAAAGATTCTTCTTTGCCTAGCGCAACGCTACGGTGCTATGGGCGTTGCTTCGAAAGGTGAAGGGGCTCAGCGCAAGTACAAGTTCTACTACAGCCGCGAATCGACTGGGAGTTGGTTCAGCGAAGTCTGGCCCCTTTGGAAAGTTTCAGCTTGGTTCGTTGCTTTGGTGTTCTTTGCGATTGCATTCATGCAGATGAAAGTGGGCGCAGGGTGCCTGGTAGTCGGGCTACTTTCTTTGTTGGTCTTTGGCCCACGAGCAGTGGGGGCTCTTCGTAACGCAGTGATCGCTGGAAAGCTCTCTGGCTACAGCTATGCGCGTGAGAGTTATCCAATGCTTGTTGCTGGTTCAGTGATTGGCGTGGTGCTGATTGAGTGGGCCTATGTCCTCCCATGGAATACAGGCAAGGCCGTAGACTTAGTAGAAGGTGTTGCGGGTCTGCTGCTGATGCGGGACGGCTTGTTGGACTTCCTATACCGCTTGGCTAAGATAGCTTTCACTATCGGTGTGCTCGCAGTTGCCTCGGTTCTTGCGTTTCAGGTGGCAGGTGTAACCATGATGCGGAAATGGTTGGAGGTTGCATATCGTGATGGTTTTGTCTTTGCACAACCAGAATCAGGTACTTGGTTCAACAAGCTGATGGTGACGGGGTCAAATCCACTTGCAGGTCTTTTTATGTTCGCATTCGTCATCCTGGCAGTGGGTAGCATGGCAGTACCGTTGATGAAGTGAGGTTGACCATCCCTTTGCTACAGGCCAAAAAAACCAGCTCATTGAGCTGGTTTTTTTTTGCCAAGATAATTTGTGCTTAGCCAGGCCCCGTAGCTGGTGAAGGTTTCTTCTGAGCAAACTGCATTGGACGAGAGGCGGCATGCTCGCCTTTACTCACAAATGCCATGAAGTTGCCTCGGGCCTTTTCTTCGCTGTGTCCATCGCCTGTAACTTCGTGGCCACCGTTGACCCAGCGTAATCCCTTTTCAAAAAGCTCAGAGGGGAGAGAGAAGCACCGAATGATTGCGGTATAGGCGAACAAGATCCCAATGACGACGCCGCCAACAGATGAAAACAGGTTCACGAACCCAGATTGAAGCACGCCTGCTATGTAGTCAAAAAACCACGAGACGAGGTATGCAACCGGCTTGAGGGCAATAAAAATCGCAAAAAAACCAGCCACACGCAGAATTGGATTTAAGTACAGACCAATCATTAGCATGTAGCCCTGGCGGGTATGTTCAGTGCCCCAACCCTCTTTCTCTGCAGTCCCGTGTGCGGCTAGCCAGAAAGGGGAGACAAGCAAGCATTCAATGTAGAAAAGCATCCATGAGATAACACCCATAAACCAGATGCTCAGCGGGACTGTTGGAAGGACCACACCAGCTATAAATCCAACGGCAATCAATATCGCCAGCATTTGGTCTATGAGTGGAAACAAGAATTTTGACATGGCATCAATGACGGCAATCGTCACCGATCCAACGCCACCAACAAACTTTGCTGCTGTGCCAGTTCCAGTGGCCCACGAGAACACGTTAGAGCTTAAAGCATCGCCTGCCATCTCAGCCGTTTTTGCAAGGAAGGTAGCGCCTGTAAATACGCCCGCTTTAGTCAAATACATGGCTTCAGCGCCTGCACCAATTGCCGACCCGATAAACTGGATGTTGATGATCAGGTCATCTGGCGAGTTCATCTGCAAAGCACTTCTTGTGATAGAGCTGAGCATGTTGTAAAGGGACATTTTTATGGCATCGTACATGCCAGCACCCTCACTCCCTGACATTGATATTGCAGAGAGTGACGGTATCACTTGGCCTGGAGAGCCATCTGCCAGCATGCTGGCGCCTGAACTTCCGTATGCTTTTTTGACGTTGACCACTCGCTGGGACAACTCGTCGAGCCTTTGGTCCTGAGCCCACTCACCATCAATCTGAGGGTCCGAGGTTGTGGCCACCATGAGTTGGGCCAGGCTATTGATTTGAGACTGCCCGTTACTCACCTGCCAGAAGACAGTACCTAGCAATGGCCAGCCACCATCAATGGTCTGCTTTTTCCAGTCCATACCGTCGCGCCCAGCAGTGTTGGCTGTGTTAACAGCTTGAGCAACAATTGATTGACGGCCTTCGTTGTATTTTTTTAGTACCGCATTTATTTCGCCTACTAAGCCTGAAGATTTTCCTCTAGCCTCATTTAAAGCTTTCTCAAAGGTTGCTTGAGCCCCTGATCCGTTTGACTGCATATTTTGCAGTGCACTTTGATCTGCCATAATTTTTGCAGCTATAGAGGCGATTTCAGGACGGAGCCCATTCAATAAAGAAACCAGCTTCGACTGGGCATCTGTAGCTACTTGGGTAGAAATATCAGTTTTCTTAGCGAATTCCGCCATACCAGTGCTATCGGGGATTTTGCCTTTTGCAGGTGCGCTAATGGTGATCGCACCGCAGTATTCTGAACGAGGGTTCGCCGCTCGAAAGGAGCTTGAGGACTCTTTGTAAGGGTATTGAATTTTATTGACAAAACCTTTGTGCACATCTCCAACAGTCGAGACTGTATATCCGATTGTTTCTGCTTTGGTATAGGAATTGATGTATTGCCTACAAACTTCAGAACCTATCCAACTAAAAATTACATCCTCACCATTTATAATTGATATTGGACGATAGACGCCGAAATCGTAGATATAATTTAGCCCTTTTTCTTCAAGTATGTTTGCATGGGTATTACCCATCTCTGCAACAGAAGTGACTCCATATTGCATTGCAGAGAAACCTGATGTCAGTGGAATCATCATCAGACTAGCCACTGCCATACGCAGAGGCATCCAGAAAGATGAAATAACTTGTCCACCAGGGACGCCTTTATTGGCGGTTTGAATGATGTAGTTGCCACCACCAAAAACCATCAGCACAGCCATCATGAATAGGCCAATGGTATTTAGCGTCAAGGAAAGCACAGAGAGCAAAGACTTCTCGCCATGCGACCCCGTGTCAGAACCGTAGGTGACCCAGTTTATTATTTTTTGCCCAAAGTCATAACCCGCATTCGAAACGGAAGCGAGTGATTCAATTTTGAATCCCTCGTCTGCATGCGCCAGGCCAGCCCCAAAGAGAAGGGTCAACGCCGCTATGTATAAACCATACCTAGGAATTGAAATATTGCGCTTAAGCATCAGCGCCACCATTAACCGTAGATTGAGCCTGTGCATGCTCTCTTGAATCAAGCTCTTCATTTAAAGCCCTTAATACCTTCAGACTCATCAAGATCTTCAGGCCTGAGTAAATAAGTAATGGTGTGGCAAGTACAAGAGAGGCGTTGAACCAAGAGTCTAGTTTTATGCCAATGGCCACTCCGCGAGGAATGAGCATGAGCGAGTAAAAACACGTAATTGATGACGCAGCGAGAATTATCCGATGGCCAATAATTGACTTCGCGATCAGGTGGTCGCTGATGGCTTCCGTCGGAATAATTATTCGATTCGAAATGACTTGGTTCTTCAGTACATGGCGTAGAAGGGGGAATGACCCACGCTTCTTAAGGATGGACGCTTGATTTGACCAAGATTTGGTGGCGAGCAACCACTTGAGGGCGCCAACAAAAGGGCTCCCTTTTTTTGGACTAGGCGCCTGCATTGGTTGGGCGCTAGCAGCCTCAGGTCGCAGGTCCGTGGGGGTGGTTTTTTCCATGTTTATTCTCGCTATGGGCTACTACACGCCGTTTAGGCAAGCTCGAATAAGTATGGTATAAAAATACGATACATTGTTAAAAAGGTTTAGGGAGAACACCTTGAGTGAATCAGTTTGCTCCCATGGAGCCAGTCTAGATGGGGGTTTGCTTGACTCTGCTGTCGTCGCCCAGCGCTGGAAAGACTTGGGAGATTCTCTGGCCCGGTTGATGACTTGGATGGATAGCCAAGAGGTTTGGCTGAACAAAGGCGGTGATGAAGAGCTTGACGGGGTGTTGAATCAACTCATCGAGCTAAGCGAGCACGAGTCATGGGTAAAGGACATGCATAAGCCCTACATGGCAGCGGCGCTCGCAGAATTACTGGCTTGGGTGGCGTCTTCCAGGTTCTTTAGGCTGCTAGAGGTAATGGACAGGAATTCGCCGAATTTTGTAAACCGTTTTGCACTGGCGTTGGGTCGAGTGGGCGGTGGATCAGGCAGGTTTGCGGATCTGTTTTTTGAGCGAGTAATGGTCGTGCACAGGGGGGAGCTTTTAGGGCGGGTTTTCGGTGATAACCGAACCAATGCGATAGCAGAAGCTATCAGAACCATCAGAGAAACCCGACATGAATAAGCTGAAGCCAACAGCACTACTGCTGTGCGGTTGTTTAGTGCTGCCAATTAATTTTGCTCAAGCTGAATCCGTAACCACTACGGATTCGGCTTGCGACATCGATGACATGATGACTGCCAACGTTCGGAAGATGGACGAAATGGCAGTTGGTATTTACAAGAAAAATCTTGAAGTGCCAATTGCAAATCAGATCGAAACCGCCCCCAACGTTAAGGATGCGTCGTGCCTGCCTATTCTTGACACGTTAGATACCTTGCTGCGCATGAGAATCCCATCAACTGGAGCCTTAATGAGCGGTATTATGGCTAAAATTCGCGATATGAGTTGTAAGTTTGCGAATGACTTTATATCTGGCATTGCTGGAAAATTGAGTTACAACATCTCAGATCCTTATGGAGTCGCATCTATAGGTGTTGGAGCAACTAATGGCTCCGGTGGTGTTCAAACTGAAACCTATGACTTTGGAGCTATCGTCGCAGATAAGGTGGCAGATGCTGCTGCAGCCAAGGCACGAGAAATTTCTAGAGAGCAAACTAAAGCAGTTACGAATAGCTTGCCTAACGCTGCTAGTGACCGAACTCCACGTATTGAAAACACCATTGATAAAGGTGTTAAGGATGCTATGGATGGGCTCTAAAAAAATCTTGCAGGTTGCTCTTGCCACGGCAATCTTAGCAGCGTCTTCGAAGTCATTTGCTGTTGGCATACCTGTTTATTGTTACAACTGCCAAGATGCGACTTTTAACGCCGCGCATTCCATAATCGATGCTATGCGTATGCAAACCGAAGCCCTACTTAATGCCGATGACTATGTCATGCGGACATCGCTGGGCATTCAAACTGCTATTGCAACATCGCAGGGTGTGACTGAGCAGCGTATTAAGAACGCATACACAATGGACCCGTCTATTGCCAAGCCTCGACTCGCGTGTTCGCAGGCAGCAACAGCAGGTATCCGGTCAGGAAGTAAAGGCGCATCGTCGGCAGTGCGAAAGACTTTAGCCTTAAAAACAGCGAGCTATAATTCTCGTGGCGCTAATCTACCCCCAGGTGAAAGTCGGAAAGAATATTCGATTACAAAGGTGCTAGAAGTCTTCGCCGAGAAAGAAAAATCTGATCCAACTATCATTCTCTCTGGCGAACCTATTCCAAACGATGCCGCAGCAATTGCAAAGCACCGGCTGGTCCGAGATGCCACTACTAACCCATATCCTGTGGAGTTACCACCCGCCGAAGAAATATTGCGCATAGAGAAAAACGGTTCGCAGGGTGAACGGGAAGGTTTGTCGCAGATGAAGGTGCTTAAGAGCCGCCAAGAAGCGGCTCAATTCATTCTCGATCAGGACGAAAGTTCGCGCATTCAATATATCAACTCTGAGTCATTTAAAGATCAGTTGTCTTATTATGTCGAGAGCATGGATAAAGAAACAAAAGCGCTTTGGACAACTGGCAAGTTATCTTCGTACCAGGTTGATGAATTGGGTGCCAATTACAGAGCGCTGTCGCCTTCTTGGATCAAGGGGGTAGCTACAAACGTGAGTGAGGTTTCTTTATTGAAAGAAATGGTTCTCGCGCAAGCAGAGCTGCTCTATCAGCAGGGTCGCAGTAATAAGATACAACGCGAACAGTCTATTCTTTCTGCAATGAAAGAAATTCGTGAAATTTCAAAAGATGGCTTGCAGACACGCTAAGGAGATTTTTATGTTGGGTAATGAAATTGAGTCAGATACAAAGCTTACTGCAAGCCTAGATACAAGTATTTCCGCAGAAGAGGAGTTGCAAGCTGTACGAGCACAAGCTGCTCTTGATCGCGCAGACAACGATCTACGAATTGAGCCAAGCCTAGACCTAAGCGATATGGACGCTCTTCTAAGCAGTGCATTTGCTTCTCAAGGCAAAACCGATTCCGAGGTATCTAGCGAGGAGATGACAGACGATGCTTTGCTCGATGCGGCTCTCTTCGACGAAGAATTGGATCTTGGCACAGATTTAGAGCCGAAAGCTGATGCAGAAACAGAGAAGGCCTCATTGAACCCTGCAGACGCTTCGCAGGATAGCCTGATGGATCAACTGGGTGAATCATTCGGTGAAGCGCCTTCCCAAAACCCAGCTGGTGATTCGTTATCACAGAGTCCCACAAACAATGCTGATGACATCAACGCTGCTTTCGCTGCAGCGCAGCGTCAACAGGGCTCGGATACCTCAGAAGGTATTGCGCGGGCTCAAGCACCAGGCATGTTGGGCGACCAACAAGCTCAGCGCCAGGAAGTCGGTTTGATCCAAGGCATGAGCATGCTCGGCGGTGCCGGTCTCGCGAGCTTGGCTCAAATGTTCCGCGCTGGTGGAAACTCGATCAATACCTCGATCAACACCCGTAAGTACACAAAGCTGACAGGGGAAATGGACTCTCATATTCAGAATATGGACGGAATCCTGAATAGGTTAGATGCCAATGGGTTTAAGGCTGGCATCAAGGGCCTTAAAGGGGACCACAAGACTGAGTTCGTGAAGGAGTTCATGGCAAATCCTGCTAACAGGCAGATGTTTGACGACCTGCTTCAGTCTATTGGCACTCTATCGACCAAGACCAATCAGGCTGCATTGGCTGGTGTCGCGGCGGGTTTATCCGGTGATCACCTTGAAGGCGAGATCGCCAACAAACTGAAGGGCGTCAGCGATAAGCACAAGGAAATGCTCGACTCCCTCCATGACCATAATGGGAATACGCTGAGCCAACGTCTCGACAAGTTAATTGACCAGGTTGCCGATTTTCTCAAGTCAATGTTCAGCAAAGTAGCTGAGACCTTCGGGTACAACTCAAGCCCAAGGATGTAGGAATGGCAACTGTTCGTGATTCCTCGCTTCCCTCCATTTGGGGGCAGCACGGAGAAGCCTTGTTCAATCCCGTGATGGTGAAGAACAAGCTCATAACCACTGTCGAGCGCGCCCCAGCAGATTGGAGCGCACGTCTGGACGATCTGGGGTTCAAAAAGGGGAGTCGCGCATGGCTGCGCGTTGGACCGGTGACCCAGTCAGAGTTCCAGTACCTTTCGCCCTCAATTATTCTGACTGGATTCCGGCCCGAGGATCTGGTCAACGCGCAAGAGGAGACCCAGGTAAACCCAGTGCCTCTTTCCGTTCAGGACGAAATTGTTAAGCTTTGGCAAAGTAACTTGGATGCTGTGCTCTTTGAGATGAGCTTCCATGACGTTACCTCCAAGGCTGTAGCGTGGAGTCATGTGGAGTCGGCGTTAGCAGGTGACTCCACACCAGAAGCTGACGCCGTCGCAGAGTTGGCGTTTGCCAGGATGCGTCACCAGAAAACCTTAGTGGGAGATGCGCTCGATTACGCCGCGTTTAAAGGCTGGGGAGGAGTTGACCTTAATCAGGTGGTGCCGCGTGGCAAATGCATTTTGCATAGTGGCGACACCGTGAATTGGGCTGACTCCGAGGGCGTGATTCACAAGGGCCGACTGGCAATGCCACTGCGCGTGGGGGATGCCAAAGTCTGGGTTTATGAAGGGGGCCCTCGCTTTGTTGGCGGGATCTCTGCATCCACACTTGGCCAAGTCAGTCGACAACAGGTTCAGTTTTTGGATGCAGGTGAAGAGTGGTCTAGAAACCAGAGTGTGGCAGCTGGGTCCGAGCTTGCGAATACCTCTACAGCACCCTACAAACCTACGATTGAGTTCCGCCTTGCTGACTTGTCGAATGAAGCAGGGCAAGCAGTTGTTGCATTCCTCAAGACGTGCATCTACTTCCCCCAAGATCGTTGGAAAGTGGATTTATCAAGTAGGGCCAAAGATGACGACGCGCTCGCAGTAATGCTCGATGAAGTACAGGGTGTACTGGAATCAATCGAGTCAAATCTACATGCAGTCTCACAACATTATTATGGTCCAACAGGAATAGGCTTTTGTCTCGCCCAAAATCGCTCGATGACCCCATCAAGCGCAGGTTTAGCGGTGAGAATCGGCTCATATAATGGACTCGGCTTTTACTCTGTCACTGATTCTGTAACCCCAGCAATGGTCCTTGATAACGGGCTGATACATTATGACCAAGTGGCCAGTGAGTTAGACGAGCAGCTGCGGTTACGTATTGCCGAATTTGAAAGAGATGCCCAATCCCTCGGCGCAGCTGCAGGCGTTGAAAGCGCTATCCCGCTTGAGTTCTATAGAGGCTATCGCGTTACGAATGCGCTCAATGAACTGGAGTCCTCCGGACTGGGAAGCAATATCACCCAAAATCAACTCATGTCGATTATCACTGTTGCAGGTGACAAGTATGGTGTCGCCAAAGAAGCGCTATACGGAATTGAGAAAGGCGAAGGAGTAAGCCTCACTCTTTTCAACTATCCGGTGCCCAGCGATGTTAGGGGTATGAGCCATGGGCAGCTGAGTCTTGGCATCTCCCACGACACAGTCTCTCTGGTATCTGTAGCTGACATCTTGCGCGAGCTTCAAAGCCCAACGCATGCAAGCATCCAACCAATTGACGCGAAGCTTTCATTCGCTCAAATGTCGATGAGCTATGAAAGTAGCGAGGTGGCAGATCTATCTCGAAAGATCCCTCACCTCACCTGCACCAGCCCAAAGCGGATGCGCATCATCCCCCTGGAAAACCATGCTGACGCTGTTTCTGCAATGGAGCAGGTTCTTGAGGCCCTTTCAGTCAACGACTTGGTTGGAGAGCGCACTGAAGAGCTTGCGGTGGCTAAGCTGCGTTTGGATTCCTTTCCGCTTGTTGCACGCTTCCGCAAGGCGATTGAAGCCACGAAGAATGCAGATGAGAGCAAGGTTGCCGAGTGGGTTAAGAACGAGCTAATGAGATCGTTTCAAGGCCGTATCACTGAATGGTCAGAGTCAGGTTTCCAACGAGTCATTAAAGCAGTCACAAATAATCTCAGGGGAAACCAGGGTGTTGTTGTTGCACTCGCCGCGTTAGGTCAGAAGAAAAAATACTATACATTTGGTGTTCCAGGTACGGACGATGCAGTCCTTGAAAACCGAGATGCGGTACTCGGCAAAGCGATGGTTCAAACGAAAGAGGTATACAAACTCAAAGCAAAGTTTGCAGTTTTCGACGCAATTTCATTCTCGGACCCTGAATTATGCTCATTGATCGCGGGTGAACGATCTGGACTGGAAAAGGTGGTTGAGGGCGCTAGTGGTGACTATCAAGACACTGGAGTGGTTGCAGGATATGCACGCAAAGATATTCGTAACTTCAGCCGCGATGATTTGTTGCTCCACGCAGGAAAGATGAGCGCCGAACAAAAAGAGATTTATGTGAAGAGGGAGTTGATCTGGCCGCGCACAAGCTTTGAGGAAATGAAGGAGAAAGGGCTGCACCTACACACAGCGATAGCCATTGATACGTTGTGGAAAAGCCTCCCGAAAGCCCCAAAGTCGCTGGCCACAGAGCATGTAAAGGCGTTTACGGACCTTATCGCGGGTATGCGCGACGGTACAGCTGATCTGATTGAGAAAGTGAAGAGCGGTGAACTGCCGGACACAGAACGGCATGATACAAAATTCATTAATGGTGCATTGCTTGATATTGAATTCAAGCTGTTTACTCGTGCGACGTGCCAAAGCGACTCAGTGAAAGGGGTTTACAAAGAAATCAAGGTACGAGGAATGCCTGGACTGAAAGTAGGGCACTACTCCCCCTTCACTGATTCGGCTTCTATGCGGAGCGTTCTCAAAGATGCGACGTGGGATGATCACCTGAAGTCCAAAAAGGTAACAAGACCAGCCTCGGGTTCACGTGTAATGCGCGGGGATGTTGTCCGTGTGGGGGATGACTACCGAAAAGGTGTGTCGGTAATTTCAGAGGACTTTCTGAAGACCTTCGGTTTTAGCGGGGTTGAGTACGGTAACTGGACGAATCAAAAAGAACGCGAGAAGCATTTGAATCTTTCCTATGACTCTATGATGGACTTTGCGTCGGTGCTCGGCTGGGAGCCAATGGCTCTTAGTTTGGGGGGTAGACTTGGATTGTGCATTGGTTCACGTGGCGAGGGGGGGAGCCGTTCAGCAGCTGCTCACTTTGAGCCCGCCAACTATGCGATCAATCTCACGAGAATGTCCGGAGATGGCTCTCTAGCCCACGAATACTTCCATGCCCTTGCCAACCACTTCGGCCATATCCACACGGGTAAGCCGCAAGACCTGCTCGATACCTTTTCTTATTCGTTACAGCGACCAGGTGCTTTACCAATAATCAATGAATCCAGTCTGCGTGAACCAGTACGGTCTGCATTCAGGGATTTGCAGGTGGCCATCATGCGTAAACCCGCACCAGGTACTGACCCCGGAGTAATTGGAAACTACGTAGAACTATCCGACATGATGGCGTCCTCGAAGGACGACGACTATCTGGCGCAACCAGCAGAAATGTTTGCTAGGGCAATGGAGGTATGGTTCGCCGACCAACTCCAATATCAGGGCAAGAGAAATGATTACTTGGTAGCTGATGGTAAAGGTGGAGCTTCCTACCCAAACAAGGAACACCTTGAGCGTATCAATAAATGGGTTTCGCCTCTGTTGGAAGCTGTAGAGCTTGAGGTCCGTAAGGTGACTCATCCGATCCTTGGGGACATTGAGATGCCTGTACTGCACAGTGAAGAGCGGAGTTCATTCCCTTTATCGGCACAAGACATTGTCGATCTGGGTATGAACGAGTTGAACCGATTGTTTGAACGTTCGACGCCAAAATTCATGCTCTTCAATGAAGAGGGCGCAAAGGCAGGCTTTTACAGCTCGGCACTCGACGTATTAGCGCTCAATGAGCAATACGCTGACCGCGAGACCTTCTATCACGAGGCTTGGCATGCGTGCGAGGCTAAGCTACTGACCGCTGATGAACGTCTATCCCTACAGACAGTGTTTAGAAATGATGGACCTCTCTCTCTGTATGTCACAGAGGCCATGCGCATGCATGGCCTCTCGGAAGTAGGTATCAATGCCGCGATGGAAAGTCCGTCTGAGATGCAGGCGTACGCTTTCCAAATGTGGTCTGCAGGAAAGCTGGACCTAAGTGAGCAAAGACTCACGGAGTTTTATAAAGTGCGGGGCTTTGTGGACGGCGTAACAGAGGTAGCTGCGCTACTGGGAGGGGAGAAGGCGAAGTCACTTTTCTCCGCATTCATGACTGGAGAGCTAGCTATCCGAAATGGTGCAGTGTCAGGGCTAGCAGAAGGCAGGGGTATTACGCTGCATTTACCCCTACCACCAGAAGTCAGGGAAATAAGGGAGACATCGGTTGCCAGTCAGCCATCGATGAGAATGGGCTAAGCCGCAAATCATCATCACCCGCTTGGCGCAATGCAAGCGGGTTTCAACAACACCAAATTACTTTTTAACTTGCAAGCTACCCCAGTCAGTTGACAGCGGAACGCCACCAAAAGCCTCAACCTGATTAGATGCATTTTTGAACATCACGAAAGGTGTACCGATACCAGGTACTGCGCGTGCGATCTCAACAAAGACAGTCACTGCAGGCTTAACCTGTTCATAGTCAGCCTCCGTCAGCGCAGAAATTTCCAGCAAATGATCTTCAGCCTTCCACTGCTTGGTTAAGATCTGATCCAGAACCTCAAGGCCTTTACCCTTGTCGGCCATGAAGGTTTTCTGCAGCAGTGCAGAGATAGGGTAGCTCTGCTCAGTGATAACGATGGGAATCCAGCGGAACTCTACATCGTAAGCAGCAGCTATAGCCGATGACTGTTTGTACAGCTTGGCGCAAGCAGAGCACAACGGATCAAATAAGACGTAAGCAATGTTGGAGCCTGTGGTGGAGCTGATGTAGTTCAGCTGGGATATGCCTGCATAGAACTGCTCACGTTGATATGCAGCCTTCTTTACTTGGGCCTCAATGGCAGGCTGAGGGTTGAAAGCCTGCTCCTGATTGAAATCTTGGGCAGCCTGAGTAGGCATCTGACTCACATCAGGCCGAATTGGCGCTGTAGGCAAATCGGGTACCACTGGAGCCTGATTAAGAGCCATTACGCGGCTGCGTTTATCCATCATTGGCCCATTGAGTAATTTGGTGCCGTCTGCAGAAAGGTAAGCGAACCCTGACGATTGCAGGTTCGCTTTATCCGCGAGCATGTCGACCTCCCAAACATAAGTACCCAGGCCGAAATCGATTTTTTCGGTACCGCGAATTTGCGCGTCTGGCATCAGGCGCTGAATGAGCGATGTGTCGGGTCCAGTCGGGGTTGAAACCGGCACTGAAACGCTATGCTCAATATCATTAGATGTTGCGTCAACAGACGTAGCTGCATTAACCAAACCAGATTTACTGCCGTAAAGGACATAGCCACCGACCCCAAGCCCAACGAAAATGGCGAAGCCCAAAGCGCCGAATTTGACCCTAGAGGGCGTAAAAAATTGGGTTTTCCTTTCATGGATAGAGGTCATGCATGTGCTCCAGCATTGATGGCGGTTGAAGTTGAAAGATGAACAATTGAATCAGAAGGGTGCGAGGTGTAATCAGCGATTTAACATCGTATAGTGATACTACACGGAGTAATGGTTTCCTGCTAGGATACGCGAAAGCTGGCGTCGAGAGGGTGCCAGGCATCGATGGAGCCGGACGTGTCTACTGGAAATCCCCCCCCCGCATCTGAAAGCGCTAAGGGCAAAAAAGCGCCTCAGAACCCCAAGAAACTGACGCCAGAGGCGGCAAAAGAAATTCTCGATGCCAATGGCTTAGTCTCCATGATCCAGGCGGGCCTCGATGCGCGTGCAGAAAAGACAATAAAGAATCGAATCATTTTTGGTCTTTTTATTGCCTTGGGTTGCTCGATTTCAGGTAATTTCGTGCAGTACAAATTTCAACCTGAGCCAAAGTTATTAGCAGAAACAACTGATGGCCGAATTCGACCACTGCCGTTGTTGAATGATCCGATGTACTCGCAGAAAGAGATCTTGGCTTGGTCCCAGAAATGTGTTGAAAGCGCATATCGACTTTCTTGGGTAGATTGGAATACTTCGCTCAGCAACAACACTTTCTGTTTTTCAGATAAAAGCCGGAGTAATTTCTCAGACAGCCTGAAGAAAATAGGTTTGTTGAAGTACTTAACTCCTGAATTACAGGGAAACTTGTACGCGAGAAGCATGACTCCTGTGATGCGCTCATATCAGCTTAACTCGAAAGGCTACTACGAGTGGATAGTCGATGTTCCATATACAGTGAATATTGATGGGCGGGAGCGGGGCACGATGGATGTAGTGATGACTATGAAGGTTCGTCGAACTTCACTTGTACTGCGAGAAGACGGCCTTTGGGTTGAATCGTATCGAATAGTTCCTCGATCAGCTCAAGGGCGTTGATTATGAAAAAGTTAGTACTAGCCGTGTCTATCGTTTCTGTTTTGTTCAACCAGTCAGCTTATGCTGCTGGCAGTGAATCCCAGCAAGGTGAGCCGCTTCCTCCAGCCAGTATCCCAGATATTGCAGATACGATTTTGACTGCGAGTCCAGAGGCGATCATCAATGTGCGTAAGCAAATCATCAGAAACAGTGCAGCACAACGCGTACCTGTGCTTGAGACATTCGACGATATTGCTGAGCCATTGCTAGACATTGAAGAGACGTTCGAAATAACAAGCGAACCGTCCAGTAAAACGCCGACAATTAATATTGCGCGATATATGAGCACAAGCGTGAATTTTGTTGATGCTTACGGTAATCCATGGCCAATACGTAAGGTAGTAAACTTTCTTGAAGGTTTGGTACAAGTCGAAAGAATTTCAGATGCAACTCCTACTGCTGAAGGAGAATCTGGCAAAGGTGGAAGTGGTGGAATAGATCCCCTCGATCCTCAAGCAGGATCGTTTGCTCTGACATCAAGTAAGCACGGTGCTACAGGTAACTTAACCGTGTACCTAGTTAATCGCTCTACTCCGGTAACAATCATGCTGGAGGGCAAGTCAGGGGTATTTCACAAAGAAGCTACCGTTAAACTCACAGAAGTCGGCCCTCAAACGGATTTAGCGAAAATTAATCGATCTGATGAAGTGGTAGTCGGAACAAAAGCAGATTCTGATTTGAATAACGCTCTGTATGGAGTTGGGCCCATTGGAAGTACCGCGATGGTAGTCGAGGGCGGTGAAGGGCGGGTATGGGTTAAAGGTAATGTTATGTATATGCAAACGCCATTATCAGTCTTTTCACCTAAAGTTGTTGGAGCTAGCCATGCCAATGGCCGTTACCGTGCCTACAAACTTCCTGCAAGTACAGTAGTTATGGCCAGTAATGGTGAAGGTAAAACTGTGACGCTAAAGGTAAAGCGCATAGCTCAATCAGATGTGATGGCAGAAGTAGCTAATGGAAGTGGACACTGATGAGCCAGGATATTAATGAGTTGGACTTGGGGCACATCGACGCAGACCCAAGAGACAGAATTTCAGCAAAGCATAATGTTGACCTTCCACGGGTTGGCGGATTTAGTGCAGTCAAAGGAATTTTCAACCCAGCGAATAAAGGGAAGCTGATATTCCTTGGGGTTGTGGCGGCTATCGTTATCGGTGGGGCAGCTTGGAGCTACATGTCGGTCAAAGCTCCAGTACTACAAGGTGGAGCGGGTGTGACCAACGGCGGCTCAATCAAAACACAGAAAAATACGCGTCCGACTAACATGCAGCAGGAAGAAGCCACACGTTATAACGAGGAAGAACTGCCAAAGCTCCAAGAAATAAACCCAAGTGAACATCCCATTGTTGTGACTGAAGATAATGGCGAGTTTGGAAGACAGCGAGACTTTGGGAGACCCGACAGGGTCTCAAAGGTTGGCAATACAGAGCCAGAGGGGCAACCCGGTCTTGGTTCTAATGGGAACCAACAATCTGGTACTCGTCAGCAAGTGCAACAAGTTGCTCCTCCGTCCTCGGAGCAAATAGATATGGTTAAACGATTGATTGCGGCTGAAGGTGAAAAGGTACCTGTACTGCAGACAGTGTCGTGGACATATCAGCAACCTGCTAAAAAGCAAAATGCTAGTGCAGAATATGATGGTTCTGCGGCGAATGGGAGTCAGCGCTATGACAGCAACGGCACCCTAGCAGGTGAGATGCCATCTAAGTGTGAAAAGCCTCTTATTAGGGCTGGTCATCAGTATGTAGCTAGATCAACGATGGCTTTGAATAGTGATGTTGGAGGGCCTGTCATTCTTGAGCTGGTGAACGGCCCACTGCGGAAACATCGAATGACTGGTAAGTTCGAGCGCAAAGAAGAATGGATGCGCATGCAGCTGAACAGTTTAGTTGGCATAAATGATCCGGTTAAGATTAATGCAATCGGGCTCGACATGGACACCGTTCTTAACGCTGTTAGCGGAGATGTGAACTATCACACAATGTATCGCTACGGATGGTGGGGTGTCGGGACCGTTTTAAGTGCAATCGGCAAAGCTTCGGAGCGAAACGCCGATACGAAAACCATTTATGTTCGTGACAACGTTGTCCAGGACACCACAAAAGATACTAGCCGAGAACTAAAAATGGCTCTAGGGGATCTTGGTCAGTCCATAGGTGATGTGATGCAGGATCGTATTAATCGACCCCTGACAGTTTCTCTTAAAGTTAATGACTTAGTCGGCGTCGTCTTTATGGATGATGTGTGCGGCGATAAATAATTAGGATTTCGGCATGTCTAACGATCAAAAAAGTAACGACACAGAATATGGCTTCACTGAAAAAGACCTCCAAACTGATGGCTTGACCGAGTCACTTGAAATACGTGACGACTCGGTCTTGCGCGCTGAACCTGATGATGTCATACGTCGCGATATTCGAGGGCCACGTGAACCTGAGGCGGGCGAGTCTCATGGGCATGAGTCTGAAGACGAATTCGAGGAGATTCAGCCCGAGGGGGCTCTTGCCAAGCCATCGTTCTTCTCAAAGTATCGGTTGCATATTTTGGGCGGTGGAGCAGTTCTTATCATGCTTTGCGGTCTGGGCTGGGTAGCCTCACAGGTCCTGAAACCGACACATACGCCTATCGAAAGAGTCAGCAGCATTGAAACATTTGGTGCGTCCAAACATATTGATCAGCCACATGCGAACACCATGGCAACTGAGCCACTGCAATTTGGGGACGACAGCTCATCCAACGTAGAAACTCGTGAGT
This sequence comes from Pseudomonas sp. B424, assembly GCF_055408345.1. Classification (NCBI taxonomy): domain Bacteria; kingdom Pseudomonadati; phylum Pseudomonadota; class Gammaproteobacteria; order Pseudomonadales; family Pseudomonadaceae; genus Pseudomonas; species Pseudomonas sp. B424. The sequence goes on from NZ_JBUZTL010000025.1 coordinate 37,286, forward strand.
CAAATAGCAATGAGCATTTGATTGAGTCTGGCGGTGTACCTGTGCAGCCTATCATCCCCAGGAACGAGCTGGAGCCAGATGAAAAGTTCTACGACACACTTGTTGAGGCCTCAGAGCGTAATTCACTCAATGACAAAGCAGGCAGTAAAGCCGCTCCAGCAGAAGTAAGCGCAGGAACCGATGAGAAGTTTGCAGCAATTTCAGTTGCAATCGCTAACAGCGGTAAAGAAATGACTACTGTATTAGAAACGCTCAGGAACATCAGTGGCGAAATCACAGCTCTGAAAACTCAAATCGCCGCCTCTTCAACCAAAACAGATTTGGTTGAAGGTAAGCTCAATCAATTGACATTGAGTATGAATGAGCTTTCGAAAAGTACCGAAGCGCGATTCAATGATATATCCAAAACCGCAGTGGCTGCTGCAATGAAAGCTATGAAACTTGAGACAGCGAAAAACCCCCCATCGAGTGGGAAACTTGTGCTTGTTGGTGGCGCAATTAAATCTGACTATCCTAAAGTTCAAACACCAGCCAAGCGTGTAGAAGTAAAATCGCCTCAGAAAAATGATTTGGTTGCGACACAAACAAAGGTTCAAGCCCAAGCTAAACCACAGGTCAAGGTTAACGAAGGTAATCAGGCTGTTCAGTGTGGCGCAAGAACAGTATCCCAAATTTGGAAGGTCAAAGGTGTAACAGCAACTGGCGCGTACGTTCGTCGCGATGACGGCAAAGCATTAATGCTTCGTGAAGATGCAGAGGTTCCAGGCTTTGGCCGAGTAAAAAGCTTTGATCCGAACTCGCGAACTGTATGCACCACAAGCGGTTTAATCGCTCGCTGAAAAGGTATAAACAGTGGATTTCACGACTATCTTTACAAATTTGAGTGGCGAGTATCCAGTAATACTGGACACAATCCTGATGATTTTTGCAGTCATGGGTATCTGGATTTCCGCGAACGGTGTTTTCGCTATTATAAAACTTGGCAAGCGTGATAGTGGACTCGTAACTCCAGGTGCCCATATCGCTTGGAAACTGATTGCGGGTTCATCGATGGTAGATCTAGCTCTATGGACAAAGGCTTGGAGCGGTACCCTGTGGGCTAACTCAGACCCCATGGGTATTTCAGAATATAGCGGAGGAGGGTCATACGATCCCGCCATCATGGCTGCAATCGGGATCTTGGTTTTAACAGGATATGTGACACTGGGCCGCGCTTATTTGATGGCTTCTAAACTAGGCACGGTTTCAATTGAATCACGCGGTGATTTGATGGGAAGTATCATGGCCCGAATATTCGCAGGCTCGGCATTGGTTTGTACAGTTCATATAGCCTTAGCAATTCAGGCATCTACAGGCTTGGGTTTTTTTAGTTAACTATCGAAGGAGCTTTACCTATGAAACAGAAAAATAATATTGCTACACGCGCTGTAATGGCAGTAGCAACAATTGCACTTCTCAGTGCCTCAGGTGTTGCGTTTGCAGCAGGTCCTATGATTTCGGACTTTGGGCTGGGCTGGAAAGATGAAGCGAAGATCATGCTTCCTATCATTCTTTTGCTTTTTGCAGCGACGGGGGTCGTTTTCGCTGCATGGGGAGTAATTTCTTCCATCACTACCAAAAAACAACAGCAGCCGCTTACTTGGCAGTTATATTCGATTTGCGGGGGTGCAGCAGCAGTTGTTATTCCTATCATCATTTTGGCCGCATCGGGTTCGTTGACCTCAGGTGCAGGCAACGCCTCGAACAGCTTCGATGAGCTTGGTGTTTCTTACTAAGGAATAACTTCAATGATTGGTACGGTTGACAACCCCGATTTGGCTGGAAAAGTAATTCAAGGATTTTGGTTCGCCAACGAAAGATTACAGAAAGTTGGCATGCAAGTTCTTGATAAAGCTGGATTCAAATGCTACTCCTGCGGGTTTGTTAGCCGTACTAGTAAGAAAATACCGCATGGCTACATGGTGCCTATTGATATACAACACCCAGGTCTTGCTGCACTACAACTAAAAGACGCTAAATGTATGTGTCCTCTTTGTGCTTCAGCGCTAGCAGTCAATTGGTCAGTAGTCGAGCATCCAGCATTAAAAGGAGAGCTGACGCCGTTGGCTGGGAGTTTGATATGGCTGCCAGAAATTGAGCAGAGTAAGTTATCTCTGATTGCTTCCTACATAGCCGTTAGCACGCATTGCTTGGATGTGGCACACCCGCTTGCAGAGGCATTGAATCACGCGGACATCTCGTTCCGAGGGCGCAGAGCCCATCTAGCAAGTAACATTCCATTATATAAAGAAGACTGCGATTCGGACTTTTCTCGGGCATTGGCGCTACTACCTAATGAGTTTCACTCGGCGCGTGATGAAATAATGAGTGGCGTTCGTTTTTGGCCAAATTCAAGCTTTTGGGTTAGTCAGGCTAAATATTGGTTCCAGGCGACTTATTTACCGCTTGAAAAAGCGAATAACTTTTTTGACGAGGTTTAGGGATGGCTCTGAAAATTGGAATTGTGCTTTTTCGAAATGCATCTCCGTTCAGCCGAGATGACAACATTGCATGTGAACATCGCGGCAAGCCATTCTCTTTTTCGGCTACCACAGACCTTCCCTCCCAAACGCTTTGGATTACAAACGCAAGCTCTGACGATCTGTTTCAGGCAGGACTGAACCGCACCCCGCATATTGCGAGTGATAGTTACTTCCGGACCAGGTTGAGCCAAATGGTTCAAGAGCTAGGGCTCCAGACTGTATCGATTGAACAACAAGTAGTCATCCTTGCCGAGGTTTTGGGGTGTGCTGCTGAATTGTTAAAAAAGCAACTTGGACTTACACAGTACCCGGCATTCGGCATGGCCCAGGCAGTAGGCCAGCTGTATGGAAGTGCAGAGGGTCCAAAGAACAGCATATTGCATCATGTGGCAGAACAATCTTGTCAAAGATTCACCGCTTGCGAGCGCAATCGGCGGTACGAAAAAGCTGAGGTCTTTAGCTATTGGTTTCCTAGGGTGCCATGGGCAGATGAAATGCTTAAGTTGCCAGTACCACATGGTGGGCTCAAGGAAATAGCCAAGCACAATTTACCTGATCTAGGTCGATCACCTGCCACACTGGTGAACTGGGCCTTCGATGCCAAAAAACCACTTTTTGCTCGTATTCGACTACACAAGATCGAAGAGCGTGTCGGTAAGTTGATGAACTACGGCGCAGGAGCGCTTGGAGTTAACTCGGTGACCGCGAGAGGGCAGTCATACGATGCGCGCAATTTCAGAGAGTGGTGTGCATTACCAGAATTAGCATTCCTCAGCAGTTTTGGTGAGGTCGAAGTGTTAGATGTAGCGGTGGCCGACTCATGGCAAAACACCGGCCTACGCATATTCAATACCAAACGCTCAGCGATTTCTTATGCTTACGGCCTCGCAGCGGAAAATCTCTGGGTTGGAACACTTCGAAAAAACAGCGGTAATTTTGCAATATCCAAAACGCTGTCTACCGCGTGGCTTCAAGCTGAAGACCGTATGCGGTGCCTGAAGACGGCGCTCACCCTGCACAAAGCCGGAATGGAGATAACCACCTACGGCAATGGACGTATCGGTGTGGTCTGTCCGAAATCCGTACGCATGTTAATACCGCAGGCAGCTCTCGAAAGCGGTTTGCTATACCCCGCCAGTTTGGAAGGGTTGACGCCATACCCAATGAACAACATGTCCGCTCTTTGCGTTCAGCAGCGGCTTATATCGTCCCTTGAGTTTGTTAAAAACATTCAGGTCGACCAGGGTTGCCTCAAAGAGATGGAGCTTGCTCAGCATGCAGCTAAATCCACAACAAAGTGAAATAGTTGATCTTCCATCTGATCAGTCGTGCTTGGTTATTGCAGGGGCAGGATCTGGCAAGACTGCAGTAATTGCTCAGAAAGCAATCAAAATGGCTAAGCTGCAACCTGATGGTCTGAATTTACAGATGCTGACGTTCAGCAACAAAGCAGCCAAAGAAATGAAGGCCCGCGTTCAGCGCGTGAATGGGATCATTCCTCATAATGTGCTTATAGACACATTTCATAGTTATGGAATGAAACTTATCAAGTCAGACCCTCAAGGTTTTGGCTTAGCACCTGAGTTCAGCTTGCTTAGTGAAACTGATGTGAAAAGGTCCCTAAGGGCTCTAGCACACGAGTTAGGTCTGCCTAAGAAAATCGATCCAACTGATAAAAAACGGCTTAACCCGATGAACTGGCTCAACACTTGGAGCCTAAAGCGGCAAAGTGGTTACGACGTAAGGAATCAAAGCAAAAATAAGGGCGTGCTTTGTGAGGCACTACAATCCAGCCATAAATTAACTGATATGGAAACTGAACTGGCTTGGAATACCCTTACTGGGTATGAAAACCAAAAACAAGTTACAAACTGTCTCGACTTTGATGATTTGATTTTCCTACCGCTTTTGCGCGTTACTCGTGATATTGATTTTCTCCAAAGTGTGAGAAAAGAATTAGGCGCGTTAATTGTGGATGAGTACCAGGACACAAACCGTATCCAATACGGCTTGATAGCAAAAATCGCCAAAGGATACTGTTCAGTTTCATGCGTGGGCGACGATGACCAGTCAATATATGGTTGGCGTGGTGCTGAGGTGAAAAACCTCACTAGATTCCAACACGACTTTGATGCTACCACTCTTAGACTAGAGCAAAACTATAGATCTACAAAAGCCATTGTTAATACGGCGCACGATCTCATCAAACACAATGAAGGCCGTCTAGATAAGACTCCGTTTTCAAACGGAGAAGAAGGAGAAGAGCTAACCTTGAACTCTTATCCCGATCATTGGCAGATGGTCCGCGAAATTGCAGAGGGGATTTCGAGGCTTATTGAATCCGGCGTTCCTGCCAAAGACATTGCCATTCTATATCGCACGAATAGAATGGCGGGCTTGCTCGAACCTGCCCTTAGAAGAGAGCGCATCTCCTATCACGTGGTGGGCGGGATGAGTTTGTTTGATCGTTCTGAGGTTTCCGCAATCACGAATGCGGTTAGATTGGCGCGGAATCCCCAAGATACATATGCGTTAAAATCTCTTACGCCATACATCGACAGTTTTGGCGAAGCATCCTGCTATGCAGTATGTGACTGGCTAGCGAATACGCCAGGCGCAACGCTATATGAACTCCCAGAATCGCTGGATAACGTACCGAAACGTGGCCTTTCAACGCTGCGGACATTCATGAGCGACCTTCAGTCGGAAGCTTTGCTATGTCATTCCGCTTTGGAATTTGTTGATTGGGCCGTTAACGGGCCAATGGCAATACTGGATCGAGAAAAAGACGAGCAAATTCGTGAGAAAAAAGAGCAGTACATCAAGATGCTCGCTCACAATATTGAAGATGAACTTCGAGAGCGAAAAGAATCCGGGGAAACACTCTCGTGGCGCGATATTGCCGTTGAGATTGCTTTGCGAGATGCGGGTCAAACTGAAGGCAGCTCTGACCAGGTAACCTTGAGCACCATACATAGGTCCAAGGGCTTGGAATATCCCTATGTCCTGATTGTCGGCATGAGTGAGGGGTTGATGCCTCTCGATGCAAGAAGTGATGTGAGTGATGAAGATGCTGGTTACTCGCACATGGAGGAAGAACGACGCCTAGGTTATGTAGGCATTACGCGTGCAAAAGTTAGCTGCGAGTTTTTTCACTCCGCTCATTATGCATTCCCAGGCAGTGATGACGATAAAATATATGCACCATCTCGCTTCCTAAGTGAAATGGGTTACTCTTGTTCAAATATTCTTACTTCTTCGAACTCCAACGAACCAGATTTTTTACCCGGTTCCTACAACGACGTTCGTCAAGCAATAACTAAAGCTATGGGAATGACAAATTGACTAATATTGTAGATCGCCTATTCGACGGTATCGAAGAGCTTTACGATGGAGTCCGGGGTTGGACTAAAGCTGATCACACACAATATTTTCCCATAGCGTGTCCCCATGACGATATGGTGCTTGCGCTATATAACGGATCACTCATGAGTGTTATTCGAGTGAATGGTTACATGGGACAATATTTTCCCGAACAATTCAAAAATTTGCGCTCTCAGTGGATGACATTCATTCGTAACTCTACGTCTGCTAAAAGTTCGAGTGGCAGTGACCTTTTTTGGTTTTATGAGTACGATCCCGATGGAATGAAAGACGAGATCATGGATAGTCGTCAACCCATGATCGATGCGGGCAAACGCCGAGGATTAAGTTCTGAAGACGTTCTAAGAGAAGAGGCGGGGGTATACGGGTCCATCTGCGCCCGCGAGCGTCAGTACCTGCTGATCGTGACGCATCTAGATTCATTGCCTAAGTCAGATCAGTCTACCGCCCTTGCAGAGCGCCTGCGCGATATTAGACAGTCTGCTAAGGGTCGAAATGGAATGACCCTAAAGGCAGGTGTACGGGCACTTGAAGTTCTTCATGAACAACAAGTAAATAAGATAAAAATGTTTATGAGTAGTGATGAAAGTCGTTACTCGTTTGAGCGTTTGGATAGCTACACTGCGTTGAAAGAAATGCGTTATTCACTCCTTCCTGATGGGACTGGTCCAGGGTGGAAGGCTTTGCTCAAGCCCAAGGATGTACGCACACGCGCAACTGAAGAAGTAAAGCAGTCGTTTAAGGATTCCCAAACAGCGACTGGGAAACCAAATGATTGGACTTTCAAGTTACCACCAAAACTTTCTCATCAAATGCTTGAGGATGCGGTTGATCTTGGGAAGTACGCTGTTATGGGTGATAGGATTTACGCACCTATGTATGTTTCTGAGCTTGCAACAAATCCAACGCATTTGGAGAGCTTTCTAGAAACTTGCTATACCAGACGCCTTCCTGTACGTATGGCCTTCAGTCTTACAACAAATTCTAGCCAGGCGAATTATTGGAATCGCCTGTTTGCTTCTGTCTTTTCATTTGCATCTCAAAGCAATCGCCAAATTTCAAAAGCAGATCAAGCGCTATCCGAGTACACCGAATCTGGAGGTTCGGTGCTAGGCTACGGGCTTGCGGTAACCACTTGGTCAAAAGTCGATGTGACCTATGCCAAAGATGGGGAACCACGTTACAACATCAAAGAATTGCAGTCCCGTGCTCGCGATGTCGAAACTCTTCTTCAGCAATGGGGTGGACAGCAAGTTGACACTATGTACGGTTGTTCAATCGAAGCAACCATGTCAGCAACTGCAGGCTACGCTATCCCCCCAATCTGTCCTAAAGCCCCTCAAACCGAATTTGATATAATCTCGCAATTGCCTATTATGCGTCCAGCTAGTCTTTGGGACCCACGATTAAGTATGTGGTTCAGGACCCCTGATGGGGTACTAATGCCGTACCAACCAATGAGCAAAAAGCAAAACGCCATGATTACTCTTATCACTGGCGGGATGGGATACGGTAAATCAAACTGTATTTCCGAGCATATCTTTTACTTTGCTAATCACCCTTTGGCCAGGGAAATGCCATACATTCGAGGAATAGACTTCGGTTCATCATCCTCGGGCGTAGTGGACATGGTTAGAGACTCTCTGCCTGCTGATCGAAAACATGAAGCCCAATTCATTGAATTTACCAACAATGGGAGCATTGTTAAAAATCAACTAGATACGCGACTCTGTCTTAGGTATCCACTTGAGGATCATAAGCAACACCTGTTGAGTTTCCTCAGCATTATGTGTGAAGAATTGTTGGAGGATGCGGGTATTGCGAACGTAATGAACGTTCTCAAAGTCGTCATTGATTTGGCTTACAGTGCCAAAGATCCAAACGAGCGGCAGTCTCAACCAGCAATGTTTCAACCCCTTGCTGCAAATCCGATTGTGATAGCAGCTCTGGATAAAATTGAATATGAAACCAAACCTGATGAGTGCTACTGGGATATTGTTGACGCTCTTGCGCACTACGGGGTGAAACACAAAGATAACTCAATTTTATATGCTGCTCGAATTGCTCAAAGGTCGGCCGTACCTCTTTTCGGTGACTTAGTACTAGTGGTGGATTCGTTATCACAGCGATTCGGTGACATGAAGTACAAAGGGCAACCCCTTACATCTGCGATTGCTAACTGCCTGTCGTCGGCAAATTCATTGTTCCCATGCTTGCGTGGTATGACAAATATTGATATTTCAGAATCTAGAGTCTGTGTATTCGATATGACAACTGTTTTCGGGCGTGGTACGGCCTCGTTCAACGATTGGGAACGAACAGTATATTTCTCAGTGGCAATGCGATTGTTGACGGAGGACCTTTTTGTCAACATGAAATTCACGGGGCCAGAGATTATTGCTAATCAAAAACAACTTGGTCTGTCACCTGTCATGGTCAAATATCACTTGACCTACCTAGAAACACAGGATCAGGTAGATAAGCTGTTCTGGGCTGATGAGGTTCACCGTCTCGGTAAGGTTGCAGGAGCTTTGAGCATTATCGACTCTATGGGCTTTGAGGGGCGTAAGTACCAGGTCGGCATCTTGCTAGGCACACAAATACCTGAGCATCTCCCACAAGATTTGCTGAGATTGGCTTCTACAATTCTTATCTTTGGAGTAAGCCAGGATATGGATACTGCCAACAGGGTTCAAACGATCCTCACCCTAAATGACGACGAGCGTGATGCTATATATGGTATTACGAGACCCACCGCTACCAAGGGTGCCATGGTGTTTGCTCAGTTCAAGACTTCTGATGGTGTCCAGAACCTGTTGTTACACTTCCAGATGGGTGGCATTAAGCGTTGGGCATATGCAACAGAGCCAGATGAGCGTGCACTTCGTGGTATCCTTTACCGAGATGGAAAATCTGCATCATGGGCTCGGGCAACACTTGCGAAGCATGTGCCTGACACTGAAGCAGCGATTAAGGCAAAGATGGAAAGTGCCGCTGGCAAAAATTTGAGTCGGCAGGAAGCAACAGAGCAAATAGCGATAGAGCTGCTTCGTAAGCAGTAACGTCGTGGCTTAAGAATTGACAGGAGACGGTGCTTTGATTTTGTGTGAATATCTGGTAGGCGTTGGGGGCAACAATGCACCAACCATTATTTTAAATGGTCAGGCAGGCTACATTGGTGATGATCTAACTCTCGGGCGTTGCGACTTGATCGCCAGAATGGGACGCAAAGACCTCATCCTTGAACTGGTTGATGAGGAGGGTGCGCCGTGTGAGTGGGTGGGCTTAGTAGCGCTACCACCTACGATCACGGAACTCCTAGAGGCAGGGAAGGTCGTAAGTGTAATCGATGGACTGCGTAGTCTGGGGGTGGTTAACCCCATTCGCGGTGTAGAACTAGATAATGGCGTGGTAAATTATGCAACCTGAAAGTACCGATAAAACTATTCAAGAGATGATCGATAGCTTCGATGCATTTCAGCTATGCGGGCCGGGACAGGTCTCCGCTTTACGCCTGAACGGTCGCGATACTCCAGCTGATATTCTTGTCGAATCCCAAGACTGGTCTTTTATCACAAAGGACCGTCCCGTCTACGATTGTCGGGCAAATGATATTCAGGATCTGATGCCCAGTCCCCGCGATATACTCCGGTCTCTCGCTGAATACAAAGAAGAAAAGTCGTTCTCGATGCGCATGGGCTGAGACTTAGCTGAGTGCCAGGTAAGCGTCTTTTCTAAATAGGAGCTGTACTACCTCTCCCGCTTGAGCGCCGCCTTTCCGGTCCTGTGGTGTTTCCTTAGGTTGGTTGAAATTCAGCTTTGCTGGCCATGCCCCTTTCTCAATGATGATGGGTAAGCTAGCGTGGAAGGTAGCGTTGATGAGATTTCTATTTTCCGCTCGGTATGACAGATTGACCCGAATATATGGCGACACTGGGTTGACCCACCGTACCGACTGATAGGCTGTTCGCTCAATTGCTCGTATTTCGCGATCAGCATCTCTTTTCTCAAGCTCTCTGATGGCTTGAACTCGGGTCATTGCTTTGCTGCTGAATGATTTGGTCGATGTGGTGAAACCGACAGTTTGTAGGCTCGGGCCTCGGAAAACCCTGACTTCCCGCCAACACTGCAGTGGATGCGCACGACCCAGATGAAGTTTTTTAAAAACTTCTCTCAACTTGCGTTGGCGGTCTTTATCAGTGGCCGCTTCAATGCTTGTCGCAGCGGCTTTGAACGCCAGCTTACTGGAGTTCAAGTCATCAATTGCGCATAGCAACCCTGCGTCTGCCTCGATAAGAGCCGGGTAGCGAGGCACCTTGCCGTGCTCGGCGCTCCCCATCACATCCCAGTCTGATAGAGCCTTGATGAGAAGCTCTGACGAATCGCCAAAAATTTGGATGCCTGTTGAGCTGAAAAAAGCACTACGACCTATCGAGCCAGGGCGCAGCGCTTCTCTTTTGCAGCGGTTTAGGGCTTCAACCAGGTCTGAAAGGGCATCAGACGCAAAGCATATACCTTCACCTTCAGTCATGATCTAACTCCGTTTTGAGTCCGTCCATACAATTTTCTTGCTGATCGCCTGACCTTTAACTGGTGTCACTGTCGCAGTTTTCATGCTTTTTCTAGGGCTGGTTACTTTAGTTGTTGTGGTCTTAGCTTCAGGCTCTTCATCATCCGTTGACGAACTTTTCCATTTCCCTTTCTTCCATATTAATTCAGGGTCTAAGCCGCGTGACTCGGCTTCAACTTGCACTGTATCCTTAATAACTGACCAGTTAGACAAGTTTTCCTTCAGCAATTTATATATCAAAGTAACTAGAATCTTTGTTGATTCTTTACAAACATCAAACCCTTCATTTCGGATTCGATAAATTGAATTTTTGTCGATCCCTAATAGAGGTCCTGCAGAGTACTCTTTGAATCCAGGCTCAGCTTTCTGTACAAGCAAAATGAACTCAGTAAAGGAAGGCGTCCACATTTTAGGAAGATGTTCTGGGTATGCGGCATAGAGACGCAGCAAAATGGCCAGGGGCGCCTTCAGCGGCAAATCAGCATTTTTAAGACCGTACATTGCTGCCGTATTCATGCCAAAAGCGGTAGCTCGTTCGATGAGACCTAACTGCTGGGTGCTAGCGAATTGGTCAAGGTTACTCCCTCGCAGCATGACTGGTTGAGAAAGGTCTCCGTTCTCCTCAGTGACGCTGGATTTGAGTGTTTTCTTACGCACGTCGCAATTCCTGAATCGGTGGAAATAGGTATAGTATAGCTGTACATTGCGTTTAGTAAGCCCGGTTTTACCGTGTGTCTAGTGGAGTAGGTATGTCAAAAATCAATCTGACCACGGTTCTGTGGTATCAGGCAGGCAAGGATCGTAGGCCAATAATGCCAACGCTTGCTTTGGAGGGTATAGAAAGTCGATTTCCCAGCGTCAAATTTCCATCAAGCGGAATGACATTTTTATACGGTCATAGGAATCCAGGTGAGGCATACCTCCTCAAAGAAGCGCCTAAACATGATTTAACCCCAGCTATTGTCCAAGTGCCAGTAGATATTGGGAATTGGTTAAGGAATAAAGCAGGTTTTGCTCCGGATGACCCAGAGCGGGGTATTGAACATACCGGCTTCTTGGCTATGTCCAGAGCAAAAAAAGAAGTGACTGATGCGGTCGAGTCAGTTTGGGAACGCAACCTCCCTGAAGGTCACGAAGACTTTAAAAGGAGCGGAACGCGATTTGCTAACTTCATGGACGAGGTAATTTTGATGGAAAAGTTTAAACACTTAAGTGTTATCGCCTACACGATCAATACGAAAGAAGCTGGAGACTTTCAGGTAGCAACGCTATTCAATCTAAGCGCTATCGATGGTGTTACTTGCGGACAACTGCTTAGTGGCATCGACATCACCTGTGAAGCAATATAAAACTGAACAGTTCAGTAACTAACTGCACCCATCCCCTCATTTTATTTATCTTTGGCCTCTGCACCGGGCTTACGGCCAGCAACGGGAGCGACCGCTAGGCTATCGACTGGCGGGTCCAAAAAATTGACGCAGAAGGGCCTTGCGCCTACCATCACGATGGGAGATGGTGGCGGAAGCGCCCTTTTTTTTGTGCCGTTTAGCAAGGTTTAATAATATTATATGAGACAGATACTTGAAGCCCTGCCTCAGCTGCCTGTTATCGCACAGGCAGATGCTAATCGGTGGGTGGAGGGCATCACTCGGTATCACGGGCCGCGTGCCACATGGCACGCTAAAAGGTTACATGGTATCGGCGGCTCAGAAATGGGCGCGCTAATCAGTTTCTATCGTGGTGAAACGTCTTCAGGGTTCAGCACCATAAAAGACGTGGTGGAAGGTAAGCTAATGAAGCGCTTACCTTCCTTTGAAACGTTTCACATGCGCAGGGGGAACGCCCTTGAAGACCTTGCACGTCAGGTATTTCTGAAGAAATCATTTGGGTCGGTCGATCTAGCGGCCATGAATGCGTTGTCGGTTGCCAAAAAATTACCGGGCTATGAGTTCATGGTCGGTAACCCTGACGATATTGTCATTTTGAACGGCAAACGGTTTGTTGTTGATTACAAGGTCCCAAATACCTTTTCTGACTCTATCGAGTTGGACTACGAGGTTCAGCTGCATCATTACGCAACCCTCGCAAAATTCGCTGGTATCCGAATTGACGGTCTGATTCTGGCAAAACTCGACATACCTCCTCAGCTCGCTGAGCATCTCACCAAGAATGTGGCCCAGATCGAGCCTCAGCGCTTTGCAGAGCTGGTCGACTCTATATCTCGCGTTGACCTCCCAGGTTGCCGGATTGTTTTGCTACCCGTTGAACTGAAAACAAACCTACAGGCTGAGCTGCTTGCAGCAGGAAAAGACTGTTGGAATGACTTTGTCATGAAGGGGGTGGTTCCAACTCCAGGTCAGTACGGCAAACTCGAATTGAAAGGGGATGTTGAGCTGAATCTTGCGCGATACCAGCAGCAGTATGTGATGGCTAAGTCGGGGATCTCCTATCTCACGAGTATTGCCAGCCAAGCCAGTTCCGGCATGGCTGAGCTACTTGAAGATGTCGATTTTGAGGGGAAATCTCTACCGCTGTCAGTGGTCGGCGTAAAACCAAATGGTTTGGATTCGAAGCTGGTCGTCAACGAAGCGCTGCTACGCGGGGCGACAGAGGAGGAGCTGCAGTCCGAGTCCCGCACGTATTCTGTCAGTGCACTACTGGAAGAAATTCAGCGACTGGGCGGGCAACTGGACAACAAAGAGCTTTATGAGGCAGGGCTTGATGCTGAAAAGGCAGAGGCATACCTGAAAGAGCAGGGGGTGGACATGGCCAAGCTTCGTAAGCCAGGTATCGCCGTCCGCATCTCCACAAAAAAAGACGATAAAGCTGTCTCTCAGCATTACGAAGAGCGTGCTGCTGAGCACTTTGGCGCATGGATTGACGAAAGCTTAATTTCCAATCAGGGAGAGGAGTCGGACTTTAGGGACGACGATCCTTCCGTTGAAACCAATATGCCAATTGAGATTGAGACGGGGCATCTCAGTTTGGCATTAGCGGACGCCTTCCAAGCGTCCGTAAACATCGAAGAGCAAGAATCCCACTTCCCCATGAGAGCCCAACCCGGCTTGCGTTAGGAGTTATAAATGGTAGACATCAATGCGCTATTTAAAGAGACGCTGAAAAAGGAACAAAAAGCTTCAGACCCGAAGGTCTTCATGATCCAGGTTCAGCATGACCCGGTTCACTCGCCAACCAACCATGATGTGTTCAAGGTCGTTGGGGTTCGTATGGATACCAATGAGCGTGTTGCAGTAATTGCGGTTAAGTCATCTGCTGGCCAGGCCGTGCCAAAGGCAGGCGACCTTATGCGTGCAGACAAGGTGGAGCGCAGCCCACAGCATCCCGGTGCCGTGTTTAAGGCGAAGTACTTTCACACTTATGATCAGAACAGCTTTTGCTTGAATGCTGTAATGCAACCGCTTCCAGTGAGAACTACGCCGGGCTCAAACATGGTGGGTGCTCAAGTTATTGCATACGACCCAAAAAGCTCTGGCACCATTTTGAATGGTTCTGAAGTACAAACAGGTCTGTCAGCATCAATCTTGCACCACCTCAAGCAGTGGGATGCCGAGGAGTCATCAGGTATTACCCACGACATGGTAGGTAAGCCAATCTGGGGTAATGGTGCTAATCGCGGCCTGACCCCCATGGTAACGGTTCGCTTTGCAGACCAAAGCTTCAAGGTTTTTGGCGTCGGAGCGATGTTTGTTGACCCCAACGATAAGCAGAAGGGTGTCCGCTTCCCAACAGATAAAGAATTGCTAGAGCGTATTGAAAAAACCCAGGGTGTGATCACATTAAATACGGTGATGAAGAACCTGATAGGTGCAGGAACTCCCATCCAAGAACTGCAGAAAGTAGACATCGCTGTGGTGCCGGGTTTGGTCATCAATGTCGGTCGCGACAAAGTCACATCCAACGAAAAAATCTCCCGCGAGTACTACAGCGTTCCGCAAGCCTATGAAATCCAAAAGGATGGAGGAGGTTCATTTGCAGGTCATCGCGAGACGTTTCTTCATGTAAAAATGACGCGCACCAACAAATTCGCCGTTGTAGATACTGTCCCTGTTCCAGGGGGCAAGGCCTCCGCGAAGGTCCCTCTTTTCTCCAACGAAATCGAGCGTATCGAGGCCCGGAAAAACTTAGCTGCTGGCGTGCCAAATGCTGCGCCTGACCACGCTATAGCCGCGCAAAGCTCGCAAGCCTCTCAAAGTCCGGCGATGTCCCGCGAGAAAGCGCTTGAGCTGAACGATTTCCCTGACGACAAAGCACCGCAACAGCCGTTGGTTCATGAGCAAAATCAACAAGCAGCAGTAGTAAAAAGCGCCCCAGTAAACGCGAGCCAAGAATTCAATCCAGCCGAATATGACTTGGAGGGGCTCGACACGGACGTGCAAATCATCGAGCAATTAGGCACCGGTCTGGATAATTTTGACGACGTTGACGATTTGCTTAAGCAAGCTGAAGCGCTTTCTGCCCAGCGCCATGCACCCCGCATGGGCTAAGCCCATTCGCTCTCAATGTTATCTAGCCGAGTGGCATTGCCGCTCGGCTTGTCCTGTGTTGGATGGTGTATATGAGTCAAACAATGAAATGGCTCGACTTCAAAAGCTACGGGATTAAGCTCGTACTTGGTCGAGATAGATCACCCAAAAAGAATCACACTCTTCTTTTCGCTGGCCCAGGCCTTCAGGACCAGCAGACGCTTGCCATCCTTACCTCACTTGGTTTTTCACGTGATGTAAGGTTCCCTAACAAGCAGTACTGGACGCGAAGCCATACTGGTTTTCGACTGACAGATCTCCGAAAAAGCTTTCCAAACTGTTCGGTAGTGGATCTGCCTGTAGAGGAAATTTCGCCAGCAGCCAAATTTGATATTAAACAGCGCCAAGAAACAGGTGTTAAGCATGAAACAAACACAGAGCCAAGAAGCCGCCCTACAGGAATTACAGCTCGCAATACCGCTAGAGGCCTCAATGCTGGCGGTGCTGGAGCCAATGGGGTACTGGTCAAGGACGCTCCACAGCCTGATGTACGAAAGCAATCCTCAGATGATGTTGTCCCTACACCAGTCGGGCACGTTGACCAGTTATCTGAACGAACAGGAGGAGATCCTGATCGACAGGGCCCGGCAACTGGAGAAGGAGTACCGGAAACTGAATCCACTAAATCGAGAAGCGACTCATCTGGTACGAGCAGCGTGGAACAACCAGGCGAAGTCGTTCGCGGCGGAGACTCTGCTGAGCAATCTGAGCCTGCAGATACAGACGCTGCGCGAGGAACATCAGGGAAAAGCGAAGCACTAACCCAACCGAATGAGGCAGAGGCAATTAAAGCCGCTCTGCCTGCCGCTGAAAGTTCTGAGCCTTTGCTTGCGCCAGAGTCTGAGCCAATTCAAACACCCGAAGCGCGCACCAGCGAAGGTTTTAGCCAGCTGGAGTACGACGCTGTTAGTGAGAACTACGGCACGGGGCTGAGTGGCGCATCAGATCTTGAAAACCCGTTTGACCAGGACATAGCTGCGCCTGTTCTAGAGCTAAGTGATGAGCACCAGGTACAGAAAAGCCAAGACCTAGAATCCGACGATTACTGGGATACCCGCGAAGCTTTCAACCGCCGTGAATACGACACCGCTTACGCCCTTTATCAAACTGGCATGAATGGCAACGGGGTTGATCGTGAAGCATTCGAGCATGCGCTCGCTGGCATGTCAGGTGGGCGAGCAGCCTCTCTCTATTTGACCCAAGATCAGCGGCGAGAGCTGCATCATATGGGCATGCGCGACAATATCGTCGAGCACTTTGCTACCCATTACACGGGGGAGGAGGCCAATTTAGCTCATGCCTTCAACTTCGCCTCTCAAAATGACTCAGTGCTGGCTGCATCCATTACTCGGCGCATGACTGGAAATGAAGGCCTTGGCGGCCTGCTGACCAGTTCAGGCTTTGAGTTTGTTGCGGATGAAGAGCCAAGCACCGGGGCCCCTGAGTATCTCTACCGCTCTCCGTTTGGTGAGTCAGTAGTAATCGGCGTAGGCAATGGGGGTTTACAGATCACTGGCCACGGTAAGGGCCAGGTTCTACCGATCTTCGAGGTGCGCGACACTCTATCCACCCCAATCGCCTTTGTGGGGATGCAGTTACTGGAAGAAGTAGCTGCAATTTGGCCGCACCTAATCACTGGTCGTAATCCTGAAACGGTAGCGTCGGTTCAATCTTCTGAGTCTCAGGCACAGGAGCAGGCACCAGCGAAGGTGGCGTCAGACTCTGTTGAGCCAAATCCCGCTATTGAACCAGCGAACTCTGCGTTGGATGAGCAGCTGCAAACCCTGAAATCCGTAGTAGCTACAGCTGAGTCTCAACCAAGCTTCCCCGAAGGGTGGCTTGTTATGAATGCCTCTCGCCCCTTGCTGGGTCATGCGAATGAGAATGGCAAATTCCTTGATGGTATCTACTACGCAGGTATAGACCCGCAAGACAGCCTTGCAAGCGCCTACATCGAAGAAAATCGAAAGCTGAATGCTTCGGTCATCGTCACAGCCAGTGTCGATGAACAGATGCGTATGGCGATTGCTGATAGTCGGTACCGCAAAGAGTACGAACAAGAGCTGAACGACATCGAGCGTAAGCTTTTGGTCACTCCGCTTATTACTCGTATGCAACACACCCCTTATGGGCAAATGAAGGCGCTCCTGAAGCGCGTACAGGCCGAACAGGGGGCTCAAGCGACAGACGCCGCACCAGAGCGTTCAAATGGCTCTGCGGAGCACATAGAGAGCCCTGTAACTGTAACGAGTGCTGTCGGTGCAGTAAGCGGACCAGAAGGTAATTCCCCATCCGAACCGAGCACGTCCTCCTTCAGTGACGATGGTGACGTGCCAGCGTTCGCGATTGATCGCGTTTGGCGCGGCTCTACGCTGCAGCACATGCTCGATACACAGGGTCATACACCTTCGACCAACGCGATCTTCGCCGCACTGGTATCAGTTGAATCAGGAGAGGCACACGGGGATGTGAGCAAGCGCGTTTTGTCATCGTTCAGGGGCTGGGGCGTGGAGGGTGAGAAGCTTCGCGTAGACCACCGCCAGAGTCACGCCAACTATGCTGGTAACCAAATTGCACAATCTTTGGGAATGACTCCTGCAGATTTTCAGCGGTCATATTTGGAGAACCGGCTTGAGTCCTACTACACCCCACCTCAATTGTGCTCAGCAATCTGGAACGGTGTTATGCGGGCGGGTGTCAGCGCGGGCGGCAAGTTTTTAGACGCTGGTTGCGGCTCAGCTGCCTTTTTTGCGTCAGCTCCTGACAAGGTACAATGTCACGCTACGTTGATAGGTGTCGAATGTGACCCAATCACTGCGCGGCTTGCCTCTGCAGTTGCGCCTGATGCCAGGATCATTAACGCCAAATATGAGCACGCAATCCTAGCGCGTGACTTCGACGCAGTGATTGGGAACGTCCCTTTCGGATCATCCAAAATTCATGATTCGAATTACCCGGACGCTCACCATATCCATGACTATTTCAACCTGCGAAGCCTTGATCAGCTTAAGCCAGGTGGGATTTCGGCAGTCATTACGTCAGCTGGTTCGTTGGACAAGCTCGACGACACTGTCCGAAAAGAGATGCTCAACCGGGCCGACTTAATCGGCGCCGTACGCTTACCGTGCGAAGCGTTCATGCACCTCAATGCGAGCGTTGCGACTGACATTCTGTTCCTTCAGCGCAGACCCGAAGGTACTAAGCCAGCATATGACTTCACCGAATCGGTCAGGGTGTCCCTCGATGAGTCAACTGGGCTGATGTATCCGGATGAGGAGGGTAGCGAGTCCATCAACCGGTATTTTTTGGACAACCCCCAAAATGTACTTGGTAAGTACGAAATGGTCGGAACTGCTTTTGGACCAAAGCCAGTCCTGCACAACAAGCAACTCCAGGCACAGACCATTGTTGATCGCTTCGACGCATTGCAAGTGCAGATCGATGCGCGAGTCACTGCGTTTATGCCGGAAGGCATCGCCCACAAAGCAGCTTGGGAGCCTACCGAGCAGAGTATTTCCACCAATCAAAAAGAATATCAAGATGAGGACTGGAGCAGTTTTGCCCGCATTGAACAACGGCAATCCAATTTTGTTGGCGACAACATCATTGTCGACGATGGACGCATTCTTGAAATAGTAGACATCGCTCACAAATTCGATGAGGAAGGTGTACTGCTGGGCTTTGAGCATGTTGTCGCGGAAACGAAATTTTCCGGGAAACGAGCTGCCACCATGGTTGCGTACATCGAATTGCGTGATGCATGCCGTGAGTTGATCTCAGCCCAACTCAATGGCAGCGATGTCGTTTTGGGTGCAGCTCAGGAAAAGACGAAAGGTCTGTACGACGCGTTCACCAAAAAGCATGGCGCCGTAAACACCACTAAGAACGTTCGCATTTATGGTGATGACGCCGGGTCTGCTGAAGTCTGCGCGCTTGAGATTTGGGATGATGAAGAAGAGCAGGTGCTGGCGCTGGCAGATACGTTCGATAAGCGTGTCATAGGTGCTGAGCTGGTCCCTAACATTGAGACGGCAGAGGACGCCTATTTCCACTCCTTGGACATCAAGGGACGTATCGACTTCGAGTTCATGTCCGAAGCACTCGGACAAGATGTTGATCAGATCAAGCAGAAGTTACTTGGGGATCTGGTATTCCTGAATCCGCAAACTCACGAGTACGAAGCGCAGCACCAGTATCTGAGCGGCAACGTCGTGCGCAAGTTAGCTGATGCCGAGCAAGCGCTGGAGACAATGCCAGAACTCCATGTCAACGTTGAAAAGTTGCGTGAAGCTCAACCCTCTCCAATTCCCTTCGAGGACATCTCGCTTCGCTTAGGCGTCGGCTGGATTCCAGAGCGCGACATTGAAGCATTTGTTAGCGAGCTGTTCGGTCAAGAACTGTCACCTCGGGATTTTAGCGTGAGCCACACCGCTGAGGTCGGTTTGTGGACTGTTGAGGTTTCAAGCTCATTCAAGACCAACCATGAAACCCGTCGTAGCACCCTACACGGTACAAAAGATTGCTCTTTCGAAAAGCTGCTGGAAATGCAGCTCAACGCACAGAAGCCAACGCATTACGATAAAAGCACTGATGGCAAATCTTCAGTTAATGACGAACGCACCATGGCTTCCCGCACCAAGCAGGAAGACATCGAGTCTGCGTTCAGAACGTGGGTTGGCCGCGATGTAGATCGAATCCATCGTTACACCGAGATGTACAACGCCAACTGCAACACCATTGCGCTACCTAAGATCGATGGCTCACGCCTGACGTTTCCAGGTCTAGCTGCTACATGGCACCCGCGAGATCACCAGAGTGATGCTGCAGCCATGGCCCTGATGGGCAAAAACTGCATGGCAGCTCACTGCGTTGGAGCGGGTAAGACTTTTGAAATGGTCGCCATCGCAATCAAACTCAAGCAAGTAGGCATGTGCAACAAACCGGCGATTGCGGTACCCAACCACATGCTTGGGCAAATCACGCGTGAAGCGAAACAGATGTTCCCGTCTGCACGCATACTGCAGGTCACCGCTGATGACTTGAAGGGGGCTGCTCGCCAGCGGTTCCTTGCCCGCACCCGAAACAACGATTGGGATCTGGTCGTGTTCACTCACGGGATGATGAATCGTCTCCAGGCACCACTCGAAATCCAATCACGGGAGCTACTCAAGAACATCGACAAAATCAGTGCAAAAATCGAGGGGACCGATGGCCGTATTAAGCGTCAACTGGAAGCCCATCTGAAGACACAGGTGTCTAAGCTCGATAACGTTAAAAGGGTCTTCGAAGACGCACAGCGCAAGACAGGCGTTCTCACCATAGACAAGTTGGGTATCGACCTGATCAACGTCGATGAGACGCACCTTTTTAAAAACCTCGCCATCAACTCCAACATGGATGTGCTTGGTGTCACGCGTGGGGGCTCTCAACGAGCGGAAAACTACAAAATGCTGGCCGAGTACATGCGTGATTTGCATGGTCGCAGCTTTGGAATTAATGCCTTTACAGGTACACCAGTCGCCAACACCATTTGCGAATTGTACGTGCACGGCTCCGTGCTTCGCCCTGACCTCTTCATCGACCAGGGCATCCATGACTTTGATGAGTGGGCTAAGCGCTTTGGTGATGTGGTAACAGCCCTTGAGCCCTTACCTGAGGGTGGCGGGTTCAGAGTGAACGAGCGCTTCGCAAGGTTCGTCAACCTGCCGGAAATGATCAAGCTGTTCCGCTCATTCGCAGACGTAAAAAATCCAAATGATTTGAACCTCCCAGTACCTGATGTTGAGCTGATAATCATCTCTGTCGATCAGAGTGATTTTCAGAAAGACTTTATGAAGCATCTGGCCATACGTGCAACGAAGGTGCGTACGGGCAAGGTGAAACCTCATGAAGACAACATGCTGGCCATTGCGACTGCTGGACGTAAAGCTGCGCTGGACATGCGACTGGTGAGCCCACTCATTCCAGACGACGCAAGCCTCAAGCTGGGCGAGGTAGCCAAGAACGTCCACTTCGAGTGGGAAGCTCACGGAGATGTGAATGCCGCTCAGATCGTGTTCATGGATCAGGGCACTCCTAAAACAGACGGTTCGTTCACGACCTACCAAAAACTTCGGGACCTGCTAGTGGCAAGAGGGATTCCGGACAATGAAATTGCTTTTGTTCATGAAGCCAAAAACGATGTTGAAAAAGAGACCTTGTTCGAGAAAGTCCGCAAAGGCGAGATCCGAGTAATCATTGGTTCGACTGAAAAAATGGGTGTAGGGACCAACATCCAGGAGCGGCTGGTTGCGATGCATGATGTCGATTGTCCATGGAGGCCATCTGACATAGCGCAGCGACGGGGGCGGATCGAGCGCCAGGGCAACAAGTTTTTTGAAAATGTTCGTAACTACCGTTACACCACCAAGGATTCGTTCGATCTGTTCATGTGGGGTGGGAATCAGCGTAAGGCCAATTTCATTGCGCAGGCTTTAGGCGATCCAACCAAGGCTGGCCGCGAAGTTAGCGAGGAGATCGATCTTGGCTATGCCGAGGTGATGGCGGTTACAACTGGGAATCCGAAGATCCGCGAAAAAGTTGAATTGGACGACCAGGTTAACAAGGCCGAGCGTAGGCGCCGAGCATGGCAAAGCGATTTGTACACCAAGTCGAGTGAAGCACGGCGCTTGAGTCAAGCGATCAACAATTGCGGAAAACGTATTGCATCGGAGTTGATAGTCGCCGAGGCACTGCCTAAGGACACAGGTGGGCGCAAAGTAGTTACGGTCACTGGAGCCGTAACGAAGCTGGGTCATGATGGTTCCACCACGGTGCTCAGGGCAACGGAGGCGGGAGAGGCAATTCTTCAGCGCCTTCCGATTGCTGAGGCCAGGCTCATGAAATTCAACAAGGATTACGAGAGACTGGGAATCTCAATCGGAAAGATCGAGTACGTCGTACAAAACGATCTTGTCACCAAGCAAAGCTTCATTCGTGCAGTAGTGGACGATGCTTTACTACCAGGGCGATTCGGTATTTCGAAAAACCCTCAATCCATGGGTCAAATCATCCGGGAGATCTACGATACAGAGTTCCGTTCTCAAAACTTGCTACACGAGAAGAAGAAGCTCGAAGCCAGTTACGAGCTTGTGAAGGATTTCAGGCTCGACGCGGAGTGGCCTCAAGAGGCGGACTTTGTTGACATGAAAGACCGGCAACGAGAGTTGAACAGCTGGTTTGCCGCTCAAGACTTCAACTCAACCGATACCACGGACCCCTTTGAAGCCCGAATGTCTATCTTGCGCGCCGAGGAAGATCGTAGGGTTCAGCTGTCAGAGCTGGAACAGGAGATTGCGGCAAACGGTGATCGTGATCTCGCAGATGCACCTATGGGGTTTGAGCGCAACCATGTAGCTGACTTTGATCACTCGGATAGTCAAGAGGAGGGGAATCGGACCAGCATGCGATTTGGTTGATAACACGTAGCAACACAAAACCCGCTTCGGCGGGTTTTTTGTGTCCATGACAAGTCGCCAAAATTTCGGTATCTTTCGTTTTAGCTACGTGCAATATCATTAAATATAGTAAATGGAGCAAGCAGGTGCAGATCAAATTCACTTTAAAGCTATGCGTGCTGGTCTCGGCAATGACGTTGGCAAGTTGTGCTAACAAAGAACCGCGACCTTTGATGACCGAGGGCGATCCAGCAGTTCAAGAATTGAATGATGCGGCTCAGCGTGTTGCGCGTGCAGCAGAGCAGGCGTCGCTGGCTCAGTCAGTTCGCAGTCAACGAAACCGCGTTACGCAGGAGTTAAAGATCGATCTGACAAAAGTACCTCCTGAGTTGCGGGCACCGCTCTTGCTTGAGGGTGGCTTCAATGGCGAGCTGGAAATTTTCTTAAAAAGCATCGCAAGCACTGTCGGTTGGCCTGCCCCAGTAATCATCGGTACACGACCAGCTTTACCACTGATGGTCGCTTTCACCGAACAGCGCCGACCGCCAGTGCTTTGGGTTGCCGACGCAGGCTACCAAGCAGGATCATCGGCAGACGTGCGCGTCATCGCAAACCTACGCCAGATCATCATTGCTTACAAAGATGCGCAGGGCGGTAAATCGTTTAGCACCAACGAACGGTGATCACATGAAAATGCTAATTGCGTATTCGCTTTTTGCGGCGCTTGCCACATCGATGTCAGTTTCTGCAGATGACTCGAAAAAGAGTTCATCTCCACTCCCGGCTCCCGTCTTGGTACCGAAGGAACTATCGAAAGATCAAACTGAGTCTTGCGAAGCAGTTCTCTGCTTGGCTGGCGGGGGAAATCTAGCCGAGTGCGTCAATCCCCTCAAAAAGTACTACAACATGAAGAAAAAATATCGCGGTAACTTTTTGAGCATCTGCCCGAAAGATTGATGGACTAAATGCCGTAGGGGTGTGCGGTGAGGTCCAGGCTTCGCGCCTAACTCCGATAGCCCTCTTAAGATTCGTTTGGAATGATTTGCCTTGGCTCTTTCCCCGCAGCAGCAAGAAATTGTTCACCATCCATTTGAAGAGCCCGCTTTAGTTCTGGCTGTGGCAGGCTCTGGAAAATCCACAACCATGGTGGAGCGCATTGCTCGACTGGTTGAAGCGGGACGATTTGATCCTACCCGAGTGATTGCAGTCATGTTTAATCTTGGGGCTGCAAAGAACCTCCGCGCCAGCCTAGAAAGACGGCTAGGCAAGCGCAACGCACCTCAATCGGTAACATTCCATAGTCTTGGAACTATCACCCTTCGTCGACTGATCCTTGGTGGGTACGCTGAGCAATGGGCGTTCAGTGGTGAGCCGTCCAAAGCCATCAAATTCACTGTAGAAGTGATCGAAACCGCATGTAAGAAGCATGGCCACAAATACCCGCGCATTGTAGCTCGTGACTTTTTGAGCTTCGTTGACCGAGTCAAAAGCGATCTAAAACCTCCGGCTGAGGTTTTCGCTGATGGGGACTGGCCAGCTCGGTATGACTGGTTCGTCCAGTGGTACCGCCAGTTCGAGAAAGAGCGTCATCAGAAGAAGGTCAGGTTCTTCTCTGACCTGATCTACGACCCGGTAACCATCATGTTGGAAAACCCCGCAGCTGCAGCTTATCTTCGGGGCGGGTTCGACCACATCATCATTGATGAGTACCAGGACATCTGCGAGAGCCAGCAAGCCCTGATTCGTTTTACGGCGGGCTTAGTATCTGCAGGTAAGCAGGCCAAAGTAATGGCAGTGGGCGACGACGATCAG
Organism: Pseudomonas sp. B424; assembly: GCF_055408345.1. Classification (NCBI taxonomy): domain Bacteria; kingdom Pseudomonadati; phylum Pseudomonadota; class Gammaproteobacteria; order Pseudomonadales; family Pseudomonadaceae; genus Pseudomonas; species Pseudomonas sp. B424. The sequence goes on from NZ_JBUZTL010000025.1 coordinate 61,554, forward strand.
ACCATTTACGGCTGGCGCGGCGCAAAAGCTGAATACATCCTTCGCCGGTTCCATGATGACTTCCCAGGTGCTACCACCTACACGCTGAACCGTACATGGCGTTATGGCCACGCCCTGTCATGCGCCTCAAATTACGTGATTGCTGGTAACTCAGACCGTGCTGACAAAATGTGTGTTTCGGGCGAAAAGGCACCTGACACAAAGCTCTTTCTCGAATATGACCAGCCCGTAAGCGGTAAGCCAAAGATTGTCAGCATTGTTGAGAAGTGGCTTGCCGATGGAGGGAGTCTTACTGAGATGGTTGTGCTGGTGCGCTCATACTCGAAATCAGCGGCCAGTCAGTTTGACCTGTTGCAGCACGGTATCCCGTTCAGAATTGAAGGAGGAGATGAGGCTTCAGTTCTTGAAAACAAATGGGTAGCGTCCCTCATAGGCTGGATGAAACTGGCCGCTGGCCAGGCAGCGATAAACCCCTATGCTGGCGAGCCAGACATCGGCTCGATTATCGAGGCTCGAAAATTCATTGATGTCCCATCCTTGAACTTGGGGTGGGAGAAAAGCGGTATTCTGACCAAGCTCGTTCTACAGGAACCTGAAGATGGTTTGGGTTTCAGTAGATTTGTCTCCAATCACGTTGCTGCTCAAAACCAGGCTCAGGCCGAGCGGGTTGTTTATCGCGGAAAACTATGGCGAAAGCTGCGAGCAATCGGTAAAGGTCGAAGCTTTCCAAAGGCGGCAATCCTGTTGAAGGAGCTGCTGTATTTCTTGGACATTGAAAAGTGCATAGTCCAAGAGGCTGGGAAGCGGGAGGAGGCCGACGAAATCATCAGTCTTGTAGAGGCGTTCATCGAGTACGTGAAAGTGAACTCAAAGGGCAAATCTTTACCCGAGTTCATGAATCACCTACAGGACCTGCTCGATACGTCTGACAAAGCAAAGCAAGAGACGACTGCCCTCTTAATTACCAGCTGTCATCGAGCGAAAGGGATGGAATGGCTTTGCGTGATAATGCCTAGCCTTTGGCAGGGCTCGTTCCCCATCATCCCAAGATCCATCGACAAGAGTAAAATCGAATCCCATCTCCAAGATGAGCGGCGTCTGTTTTACGTTGCGATGACGCGGGCTATTCGCGCACTGTATTTCATCGCGCCAAGAGATCCGAGGCTCGATCCATGGTTGAGAGCTTGTAAGGGCGGCAACTGTGATGATGTAATACCTTTTGTAAAAAACGCTGGGGTAGCCAGTCAGTTTTTGTATGAAAGCAACCTGTTCCTGTCACAAGCGTTGCCTTACATCCTAGCTGGTGGCAAGGGAAGGGATTCGCTAAAAGCATCCTCCCCTGAATTGATAAATCAATACCTCGAAGAATTGAATTGCAACTACCGAGTTGCAAAGATTAATTAGGTGCTAAAATGAGCTTGATCAGAGAATATAAAGAACTCGAACTAACGGTGAAGTCGGCCATGGAGCGGATGGCTGCTATTGAGGAAGATCCAGAGTTTGCGCGGGACAATGAGTTCGAATCTAAGCTACGCATTTTACTAGACGAGAACCATAAATCACTTCGCGACATCATTAATATTCTTGATCCTCAATCGACTCGTCCGGCAGCATTCAGAACTGCAGAGCCTAAGACACGTAAGCCTCGTGCCTTGTTGACCTATGTAAATCCACACGATGGATCAATCGTGGAAACCAAGGGTGGCAATAACAAAACTCTGAAAGCATGGAACGCTCAGTACGGTAAAGATGTTGTTCAAAGCTGGTTAAAAGCTGACTAATCCTCCATCTGTGCTGCTCGAAAGGGCAGCGCTTCAATGGATAATCTGACTAAGGTGGGTATGAAGCGAGTCGAAAAGTACGCATACCCTGTGAGGTACACGTCGGAACTTCACAGTGTCGTGAAATCTGGAGCAGTAGCTCAAGGCCGAAGCATCAACTCTTATATTGCCCACCTGCTTTGTGAGAGCCTCATTCGTTTTCCAACTCTTCATTGCCTTCCAGTTGTACTTCAGCAGGCGAATACATCCTTCGGCATTCGCATTACTAACGAACTACAACACAGCCTAACAATCGCAGCTCATGGCGTAGACAAAGATCGCAGTTTCAATCAGGAAATTGTTGGTCGGCTAATGCTGATGACGACACCGTCGCGGCAGACCCTCATCGATGCATGGAGCCTGCTCAACCAGGCAATCTCAACACATATCAATCACCACGCCAGCAATCCTCAATGTGGCCAAGATTTGCAAGAGAAGCGGGAGGCCTTCGAGTGGCACCTAAAGCACTCCCTCGCGGTGGAAACCGTCTAGCAGCTTGCTGACAGAAGCCGCGCTGCGGGAGAGGGCAAGTCAAATGCCCTAGCACGCTGGACCGGCAACCAATGTAACTCTCACCAAGGAAATCCCATGAGTCAAGAAGTTGATCCCGACACTAGGGCAGAGCTTGAAAAAAAAACTCAAAAGGGAATAGCAGAATTTAGGAAGCGCTTTGAGGAATGGAAAAGCAAAACTGATGCGCAACAGATAAAAGTGGACATAAATCAACAGAACACAGGCAGGTAAGGGCATGGCAGACAGACAAGGGCCTACCTCGTTGGAACAAGTGGCTTCACAAGCCGCAAAGGAGTTAGGCGCGTTATTGGCTATTGGTGACCTTCTGGAACCATCTGACTTGCAGATCGTTCGGCGCCGGTTGGATGAGGTCATCCAGGCAACAAACGCGGTCATCGCTGATTGTGAGCAGCGAGAACGCAACGAACACACGGAACTGTAGGAAAAGTCGCCCAGGTATGTACAAACCCCGCCGTCAAACGCGGGGCCGAGGACGTAGGAACAAACCACTTTGGGCACTCAGATCCAGCAGGAAGGCAGACCATGGCAATTCAGGCTAATCAGTTTGTAACAGGCACCAATGAGGAGGTGTTGGCCGACGACGGCCAGCAAGCCGCTGCACATGCCCCAAGTGAGCATGTCCGCAAGGAAGCTTCCGAGGCCTCAAACGGTGTCTGACAGCAGCTCGGCGTACTGGCCGCGTCTGATGTTGCCGTGCCCGCTATGTCAGGGCGATTACCCGGCACGACCTCGCTTGTGGGACTGGATCGAGGTTGGTCCCAACGCGCTGTTTATTCCTGATATGTGTGGCACCTGCGAATCAGATCCACGCCAGTGGAAGGACTACGAAGGCAGCGACCATTTCAACGTGGTCGATTCTTGAAGGAAAAGTCGCACAGGTAGCCATGGTGAGCCGTGGGCATGCCAGCCATGCACCGAGGCTTACCTCGAAGCAGTGCGCAAGTTGACCCTGTAGTTCGTGGTAAACTATGTTCGCACTCACGGATTGAGGGAAGTGATAGCGGAAGAATGGGGTGTTAGGGGTATCCATGAATAAATTTAAACGAATTGCAAATACACCTCTCTATATATCAGCTGTAGTTTTTGTGCTTGGCATGACGTTTTCTGGAGTAATTTGGGGCCACGCGCCAAATCTGGAAGACGCCCTATTTTTTACCACGATTGCTGTACTCGTCCTGGCCTTGGAAATCAAAGAGGCGAGCTTTAAATGGACTGCGAGCCTAACTGCGTTCTTTTGCATTGTCCCTGTACTTATCGCGCTGGTATCTCCGGCTAATTTTTTCAGTTCTGCATCGGAACGTTTCCTCGGAAACATTATTAGCATAGGCGTCGGAATTCCGATTGGAAAAGTAGTCATCCCGATTCTTGCTGACCTTACCAGGCGGTTATTTAGATTTCCGAATAATGAAGAAGGTGGTGAGTGATATTTTATTCTTGCGCTTAGGTAGGGCATTGATCGACCCCAATCATCGTCCTAGAAAGGAAAAACCTCTCGATGACCGCATTTGAGATGACCGTGCTAAATCTTGCGCTCAACCATCTGTACACCGTCACAGGCATTCTGGATGCTGGGACTACAGATGTGCTTGCAGAAGAATACTTTGAAGCTACGACAGTCCTAGAGGCCCTCATCGAGCTTTGCCACGTTGAAGAGAGCGGGATGAGTGAAGGGGCTGTTGAACGCATGCTTTTTCTTGAGAAACAGTACACCGAAGTGAAACGTGCGGCCGCAGCTGGTGAGCCTGTAATAAAACGCGACCGTTCAAAATTAAATTAAAGAACACCGGACATCAGCGGAGTTCGCCAAGACGCGGCTTCGCTCAATAGACCGTAGTTCAAGGAAAAACCTCGCCACACACAATTACCAGCTCATGCGAGTTTTGTTGTTGTCGCACCTATTTCAGTAATTTTGGATTTTTCTTCCAAATTCGACACATGAACGACGAATCTATTTTTTGGCCGCTTGTGTCATGCCGAGTTGGCGCAACGGCTCTTGCAGGTATATGCCTAGGGGTATACATTGCCCTTTGTGATATTCCACTCTGGGCTCTCAACTGAGAGTGAGAGGCCATACACCAGGTACTCTCAGCCTCGTTTTGAACGTGGAGCCGGGTCATCAGGTGACCCAGCGCTAATGGCGACATATTCGGAGAAAGATGCAATGACAGGCGAGCAGTTCGACACCTTGGTAAAGCTCATGCGCGGCGACCCTACAAGCGCATCCAATCGTGCAGCACGCATGGTTCTTGTAGAGAGTATGTCCCAAGCTAACGCAATGCGTGCGGCGGGTGCAGATCGAACGGCAGTGAGTAATACAGTGAAGCGTTACGCTAAAGCCGACGAAACCATGAGAAAGCTGTATTCAGGTGAGGCCAAAGCCGACGAAACCATGAGACAGCTGTAGTCAGGTGAGTAATTTTTTGCGTTAAGGGTTGGAGTTCGGTGTGACGATTTATAAAGGCAGCAATGGTAGGAACATGAGAAACAAATGCTCGTATGCTGTATCAGGTTTGGCATTGGTAATTTCCATCATAGCCTTAACCATGAGCTACACAGTTAGTCAGCGAATAGCTACGGCTTCCATTGCTTCTGAGACCGGATTATCTGCTGTGTCGGAAGACAATTCACACGAATACTTTTCGCAAGACCAGGTTCGTTGTAACAGTGGATTTGCATCGGTTTTTGTTCGTTATCGCGACAGCATCGACCACCTGATAACGGTTCGCTTGGAAATACCGCCAGAGGCTGAAAACTCAGTCCCCGTCACTTGCGACGAAGGAGGGTTTCATCTAAACGGTGTGAAGCTTACGGCTATGCAATTGGCAGAAAGCGCTCACGAAACCCGACTTCGAGCCATTTCGCATCTGCAGCCAACATCTAGAGGCGGTGGGATTCCTGTTATTGACATGACCAGCCTAAGCCAAGACCAGCTTAAGCTTGTAAAACGCGCTTGGACGAACTGATAGAGGTTAAGCCTCAGGCTCTCCTAGACCGCCCATAGGCCGGATTAACTCACTATGATCAGCCTCGTATAGCAACACCCCAAAGGAGCATGAGTGAAACGTGTCACTTTTCGTAGTCTTGAGCCCCAGGCACGCTTCGAGATGGATGATCAACCGTGGATTAAAGTTGACGGTGTAACAGCCCAGCACGCTTTCTATGATGTTCCAATCGATATGGAGCCGTCTGCCAAAGTGTTCATCAAAGTGGCAGTGCCAACGCCAACCGCTACGAGAAAGCATGATGACGGCAGTAAGAAGATTCGAAAGCGCGAAGGGTTCCTTTTGGTGCTCGGCACGTTGCTTGAGTCGTTCAACTGGTTTTGACCCTAGGGATGCTCCGATCAACTTGCTGCGCGGCGGCCGCAAGTCGTAATTTGCACGGCACGCAGCGCTATTTGCTCAAAACGACCTGATGCAGTGTTCATCGAG